>JAFZBH010000027.1 GCA_017561865.1 Bacteroidales bacterium
GGACGGACGGATAAGCCGAGGTAACGCGAGTAATTGACCGGGTTCATACGTTCGACATTGAAACTCACGTAACTTGCGTTGGTCGAGGAGCCCCCGTTAAGATTCGAGGACCAGATGAACCCGTAAGAGCCGAGGTCAGAAGAATCTTTTCCGGTCCGTAATCCGGCGGCGAGGAGGAGGATCTGTCTTCCTTCGTATCCCGGGATTTTGCTGGTGATGAGTCTGCCCGCGAAGCTGCTGTTCTCGATCCACTCCCAGTCAAAGTTGTCCTCATCGAAAAGTGCTTCCAACTCTTCCATCGTCGGCATCCGCCAGGGTTCGCCCCAGTTCGCCGTCGCGGCGTCGTCCGCGGGGTCTAGAACCGTTTTCTTGTCAGTTGCGTAATTTGTGAAACTATTACCTTCGTCCTCGGTGTCAAAATATGAACCCCAAAGATAACCATAGTCTTTCTTGCCGTCCTTCCACGTCAGCGGATCCAGGCTGCTGTAGTAAGGCTCCGTCTCGCCCCAGGCGAAGTAGTCGCCGTACTCAAAGGGACTGGCCGCACCCACGTTCATCGTCGCCCACTTTACGTCCAGGCCCAGGTCCACAGCCGTATGCGGTTCTTCTTCCCACCCCTCCTCCATGGGCAGTTTCATCGCACGGCTCGTTGCCGTATATAACGTCTTCGTTCCCGTTAACACCGTAGATGCTGTAATATGATATTGTGCAACCCGAACGTTCCCGTGGAAAGCATATTCTGTCGCCACTCCGCGGGCCGACTCTTTCAGAATGCCGCTGAAATGTAAACCCTTCGGATCCGTTCCGTTGTCATAGTAATACGCCGGCATCGCACCTCCGTAATTCCGCACCTTCATATTCACCGTGCCGTCCGCAGCGATGCTCTTTACACCCGCAGGAGCCAGATGGTCCTCCCAAAGGTCAATGAGAGCCGCCATAGCCGGCGATGCCGCCGAAGATTCCATAAAGAACTGCACGAAGCCGTCCGGCAGAAGCATATTCAGTTTGCCGTACACCACGCCGTCCTCTACCGTGTAATCCTGCTGTTCGGCTTTCAGGAAATAGCTATAGTACATCTTGTTGAATACGAAGTTCCCGTCATCGTCCGCACCGACTTCCGCATCGCTCCCGAAGGGGAGGAACACCGCCGTCATCGTGCCTTCCGTCAGGTCGAAGGCCTCTTCGTCGGTTCCGTTCTTCTGCGTGTTCGTCCAGCTCTCCGTCTCGCCGTCATATTTCATTTCCAGATACTTCGGGGCTTCGGCTTCCGAGAAGAACACATAGACGACGTCACCGTCTTCCCAGCCGGTCTTCACCGCCTTCGTGGCGGCTCCGTCCGGGTGGGTCACCGTAATGTTGAACTCCAGGGGCTGGGCGGCCTTTTCCGCCACCGGGATTTCCTTCGTACAGGCCATCAGGGCCATGCCTGCGAGCATCAAGATTGCAAATGACTTTTTCATAACTCGTCCTCCTTGTCCGTTACCAGTCCTTCTCTTTTCCGAATCCATCGCTCGGGAAACCCGGACTTTGGCAGATGATGCCTTCGCCATTCAGCTCCAGTACTTTTGCCACCGGAGTCTCGTACGACAACTTTGTTGTTTCTTCCATAACAGATCGCTTATGTTTTAGCAAATGCAATGATACGACTTTTCGGGCATTTAAGCAAGAGATATTGACCCCGCCAGAGCGCTGCAGGGACGCTGCGCTTCATCACGGCATGCCGTCCAGGAACGTATCTTGGACCCAGCCGTCCAGCTCGGGATGACCGTCCACGGCAATCCGCACCCAGCGCGGCCAATACTCCTCCTCTCCCAGGTCCAGCGGATGTGCCACCATCCCGGGCTTCAACGATGCGACGGGAGGGGCGTCCTCATCCGGAGAGGCATACACGGGCACGGTGTCCTGATCCTCCGGCTTGACCACGCGCAGGAAAATGTCCGATCCCCGAACCCAGGACTCGTCGGTGACCAGGACATCGTCGTCATCGACGGACACGTAACCGTCAATCAACTGCCACCAGCCGTTGTCAGGGTGCGCGACCAGCATCCCGTACGTCTTCCCCTTCCCCAGTACGAAGGTCGCCTCCCCCTGATCGGGGGCGGAGAGCAGGGAGAGGTCTGCCGCAGGAGCGGCTGTTACGCGCAGGGTAGGGAAATCGTAGCCGTCGCCTTTTTCGAACATGTCAGTACGGGTCCGTGACACTTCGATCCAACCCGTCAGGTTTGAAGGTTCGTAGCGCACCTGCACCCAGTGTCCGTCGGCGGACAGGTCCATCGGACGGAGCAGGGCGGTGAATTCCGTGATGGTGCCGGCCTTGGGGGCATCGGCGCGAGGCTCCGTCCGCAGGACACGCCACTGACCGTCGAGGTTATCGGTGGCAAGGGCCAGCGCCGAGCGGTGGATCCAGGCCTCGCGGGACGGAATCTCCACCTCCAAGCCGCTCTCATAATCCCAGATGGGGCCCTTGATCCGCCACCATTCGCCCGGCTGGATGACCACGGTCAGGTTACAGCAGTCAAAATCGTAAGAATCGACTTGATATACCACCTTGCCGCCGGGTTTTGCGCAAATGTCCGTCGGCCCTTCGGTATCGGGGTCCAAGATGAAACAGGAAAGTTCCCCCTGCTGGACAGATGCGCAGCCGGCGACGGAAAGGCAGAGAACCAGGACGGAAAGGAGTCTTCTCATTTACCGTAACGTATTTTGTGACCTACGGCACCGGTTTCCATTCGATCTCGATCTTGGAAACAGTTACGGAGCCGTTGTTGGAACGGATGCCGACATAGCGATATTCCTCCCCGAACGTGATTGTCCCGGTATCGGACAGGGATCCTATCTTCGTGCCCTGTTTGGAACTAACGTAGAGATCGCTCGCGCTCACATAGCCGGAGGTGCTGCCATAGATGTCGATCTTTTGCAGTCTATCGGCGAACGTGATCTTGACGGACTTGAGCTTGCCGCCGGAAGTGGTGGAAACCAGGCCGGAATTACTATTTGATGACCGGAACCGCATGTTATTGCCATCCTTGGCACTGTTGCCGGCATACCTGGCGTCGGAAGTGCAGGCGACATTCGAGAAATCGGCATAAGTCGAGCTCGTGGCAGCCAGTTCGGCGGAAGTAATCTCATCCGTAATCGTCGAGGAAGTACCCGTTCCGTTCTGGGTAATCGTGAGCGTCACGTTCTCGCAGCCTTGGGCGGAGACCGTCGCGGTGTATGTCGCCGCGCTGGAGCTCTCGTTGGCGGAGAAACTGAGGGTCACTTCCGCATTGCCGCTGCCGGAAGTCGCGGAAGCGGTGACACCCGCGCCCGGCGTGAGGGTCCAGTTGGTGTTGGAGAAAATGGTCCAGGTATAGCTGGTGGTGCCGGCACTCACCATCGCAGTAGTAAAACGGGTGGAGAGTTCCGCATGCTGAGGACTCCATCTGTCGTCGCCCAACACCGGGAAGTTGTACGCGTTTCCCGCGGTGAGCGCTGCGGAGCGCGTCAGGGTATAGATTCTCCCGTTGTAGATAAGGGAAAACGTGTAGGACGTTTCAGAAGGATTGTTAAGCCGGCCGGAGAAGACGCCGACGATGTCGGCGGGGGAGGAGGAATATCCGAAACCGCTTAACCCGGCCCCTGGCAGCTGAATATCTTCGTTGATGTTACCATCCGTATCGACACTCCGGCAGGCGACCGGTTTGATCTGCGGGCAGCATAATACGTATCGGGCCGCTTCCGAATCGATCGGGACAAGGAGCTGGACGAAGTCTGTCGGCTTTTGCATCGTCAGCGTGGCGGAGACGGTGGTCCCGCTGACGGTGTAGTCCTTGCCGGTTTCGTACAGGTAGTAGTTATACACCGGTTTGCCGCCGCTGGTGAAGGTGAATTCGCTGTCGGCGCAGGTCACGTCCACCGCCACAGGGAAATGGACGGCCGTGAGCTTCCTGGTGCCCAGACCGTCAAAATCTGTGCTTAAAAGCGTGCCGCCGCCGGAGGTGTTGGTCCAGTTGCTGCCGTTGTATTCCAGGATCAGATATTTGGTCGCAAGGCTGTTGAAGAAGACATAGATCTTGTCTCCGGTTGCCCACGCCGTCTTTTCCGCCTTGGTCTCGCTGACGCTGATCTCGAAGGTCATCGGCACTCCGGCGGAAGGCTTCTCCTTCGGCGCCGTTTCCTTGGCGCAGGACATCAGTCCGGTCGCCAGGCAAAGAAGCAGGATTGCTTTTTTCATCGCGTTGTCCTCCAGTGATTAAATACCTTCGCTGGGCCAGCCGGGATACTCTCCGCCGCTGGCTTGAAGGATGCAACTCTCGACCGAGATTTCGATTACCCTCGTCGCCGGAGCCTCGTATGACAGACTTGTCATTTCTTCCATAACAGATTGCTTATGTGTTAACAAATGCAACGATACGATTTTTCTTAATGAGTGATCTCGAAATCCAGGCAGGAGCGCTGCACCGTGTAGGGGCGCACCTTTTCATTGGCCACGGCGACGTGTGCCGGATGGGTGGCATAGCCCTTCAGGGCCTCTTCGCTTTCCAGCGTGCTGTCCAGCATCACGTCGGCGTTGGACGAGGGCAGCCGCCTGTCAATGTGCACCTTGACATCGAGCAGACCCGGAACCTGGCCCACCAGACCTTCCAGGCCGGCTTTGATCCCCGACTTGACGGTTTTCTTTTCTGCTTCGGACAATGCTGGATTCAGGGTCCAGAGAATGATATGCTTTACCATAAGAACCTTAGTTGTATTTCAATTCGAATCGATATTCCTGCATAGGAGTCGTGGAAGAATCCGCGGCAACCCATCGGGTCAATTTGCACACGAACGTCATATGGAAGGATGACCCGTATTGCGTGCCGAGCGCTTCGATCAGCTTTCTGCACCGGGCTTCGCCCGCTTTCACCTGCTGCAGCGTATTGTCATACCGCTCCAGGGCATTCTTGTCTTCCGTCTCGAACCTGTCATTCAGGATCTCGACCTGCCAGGAGTCCAGGCTGCTTACTTTTGCGAGTTCCTCCAGGATCTGCCGGTAGACATCTTTCACTTCAGGATCCGAAATGGTATGCTCATCCGTGTAATCCTCCATGCCGAAGGAAATCTGGTACATCGTCGTTTTATACTCCTTCGTACACGAAGAAAGAGAACCAAAAATAAAGGCGAGCACGCAAACTAAACGAACAAACTCTTTCATCGGATGATTACTTGACACTATAACTTCAATATGCAATAATACGGTTTTCTTTCGTTATTCCATAGTTTTTCGCCATCTTTGTTAACGAACCGCAATCACTTATCGCAAAGAAGAAATCCGGCATCCGGCTATGAATCACATAAATAAAACCATCCTCTTGTCCGTCCTGCTGCTCGTCCTGGGCGGGGGCAATCTGGCGGCACAGCGGCAGACGGTCCGGCTGAGCGGCAGTTCGACGGGCAAGACCTTCGACGGCATCGGCATCGTCAATGGCGGCGGGGCCACGTCGGTGCTCCTGAAGGACTATCCGGAGAAGCAGCGCGCGGAGATTATGGACCTGGTGTTCAAACCCAGGTTCGGCGCCTCGGTGAGCACGCTGCTTGTCGAGATCCCCGGGGACGGCAACTCCACGCAGGGTTCGATGCCTTCGCACAGCCATTACCGCGGCGACTTCAATTTCCGGCGCGGCTATACCTGGTGGGTGATGAGCGAGGCCAAACGGCGCAATCCCGCCCTGTCGCTGGACGCCACGGCGTGGAGCGCACCGGCCTGGGTCGGCAGCTTCTGGTCGCAGGATATGGCCGATTATTACGTGTCGTGGCTGCAGGGACTCCGCGAGGTATATGGCCTGGAACTCGACGCCATCGGCTGCCATAATGAGAAGGGCGTCAGCTACGAATTTGCAAAAGCGCTTCGCCGGACGATGGACGAGCGGGGTTTCCGGCAGGTGAAGCTGCACGCCTTCGACAACTGGGGCGACGGGAAGGTGGATTTCCTGTCGGATATGCAGAAAGACCCCGAACTCCGGAACGCCGTCGATATCGTCAGCGCCCACACGTTCAGCGAAATCCCGCTGACGAAAGAACAGCGCGAAACGGCGGAGGCGATGGGCAAGCCCATCTGGAACTCCGAGGACCACGTCTATCGCGAGGGATTCGACTGCCTGATCAGCATCGTGAAATGTTTCAACGAGAATTATATCGTGAGCGGCGCGACGAAGGTGGTCAACTGGTACGACATCGCCGGCGTCTATCCCCTCGAACCCTATAGCCACGATCCTGCCATGGTGCTAGCCTGGGAGCCCTGGAGCGGACATTATGCCGTACGCGAGAACCTCTGGGGCTATGCCCATTACGGGCAGTTCACCGAAGTGGGCTGGCAGTATGTGGACGACGGATGCCTGATGCTCGATGGCGGCGGCACGATGGTCACGCTGAAGGATCCCGCCACGGGCGACTACAGCATCATCGTCGAGACCAAGGGCGCCGCTCGGGCGCAGACCCTCAGGGTCAAGGCCGGCAAGGGCCTGAGCGGAAAAGGGCTCTGTGTGTGGCGCAGCACCGGGGAGGAGCAATTTGTGCGGCAGGCGGACATCACCCCGAGGGGAGGCGTTTTCACCATCACCCTCCAGCCCGATGCCGTGTACTCGCTCTCCACGGTGCGAGGACAGCGGAAAGGATCGTTTGACGACATTCCCGCTTCGCAGCCTTTTCCCCTGCCTTACGAAGATGACTTCGATGGATACCGTCCCGAGACGTGCGGCTACCTGCCTCGCTACACGGCCGATCTCATCGGCGCCTTTGAACTCGTCGAAAGGCCTGACAACCAGGGGATTTGCCTTCGTCAGGTCGTCGGCACCCCCACCCTCAGCTGGGCGCCGGAATGGCACCACTACACCATCCTGGGCGACGCGGACTGGCGGGATTATGAAGTGAGCGCCGACGTCTGGCTGAATCCGCAGGATGAAGCCGCCGTGATGGGCCGTCTCTGCGATGTGGGGTCCGGCTACGGCATCTGGGCGAAGGGATACTATCTCAGACTCGATGACGGGGGCAATTGTACGCTGGTCATCTCGCGGGGCAAACCCGACCCGAAGGAGCTGATCGGCGACAAGGAGCAGCAGGAGGCCATCCTCGCCAGAAAAGACGTGGAGGCCGGCGGAGAATATACGCTGGACTCCGCCCACGTCGAAGGGATCGCTCCCTGCCGCTGGCACAATCTCAGATTGCGCTTCGAAGGCGATACCATCACCGGGTTCGTCGACGGTCGTCCTGTGGTGCAAGCCCGGTCCGACCATTACCCCAGGGGCATGGCCGGCCTGATGGCGCCGATGCGGCAGGGACGCGTCTGTACGCCTTATTTCGACAATCTCCGGATCAGTCGCTGCAAGTAGAAGCGTTGTTTGGTAATTATTTTCATTTATTTGCACAACGAATGCTTATAATTCGTAACTTTAGCGCCGCATTTAATGAAATTGCATAATTACTAACACTGAAACGCTATGATTATTGGCATTCCCAAAGAAATCATGCACGACGAGGCTCGTGTGGCAGCAACGCCCGAAACGGTGCGGAAATTTGTCCAGGATGGTTTTACCGTGCTCGTGGAGCGTGGAGCCGGCGACGGCGCCCTCTATCACGACGAGGATTATATCGGGGCCGGCGCCGAGATGCTCGACAATCCGGAGGAGATTTACACCCGTGCCGAGATGATTCTCAAGGTCAAGGAACCTTTGATGAACGAGGCCCTGAACAAGCACGAAGTGGATATGATGCACAAGGGCCAGGTGCTCATCACCTTCATCCATCCGGCTTCCCCGGTGAACCACAAGATGGTGAAAGATCTTACCGCACGGGGCGTCACGGCCATCACCCTGGACGGCATCCCCCGTATCTCCCGCGCACAGAATATGGACGCGCTCACTTCGATGAGCACCTGCGCCGGATACAAGGGCATCCTGATGGCGGCCGACAGGCTGACCACGTTCGTCCCTCCGATGTTCACGGCCGTGGGTCAGATCAAGCCGGCGAAGGTGATGGTCATCGGTGTGGGCGTCGCGGGCCTTCAGGCGCTTGCCACCGCAAAGCGTCTGGGTGCGATCACCTATGCTGCCGATATCCGGCCGATGGCAGTCGAGAACGCCAGCTCGCTGGGTGCCAAGACGGTCGACACCACCGTCCCGCCGGAGCTGGCCGTCGCGGAAGGGGGTTATGCCAACCGCTTGCCGGCCGACGTCCTCATCCGGGAGCAGGAAGCCCTGAAGGCCAGCATCCAGGAAATGGACATCGTCTTCTGCTCCGCGCTGATTCCCGGCAAGGTCGCTCCGATCATCATCACCGAGGAGATGGTCAAGGGGATGAAGAAGGGTTCCGTCATCGTGGATATCTCCATCGACCAGGGCGGCAACTGCGAGATCACCCCGAAGGGTGGCATCGAGACCAAGTACGGCGTCACGCTGATGGGCGTGAAGAATATCCCCGGACTCCTGCCGACCAGCTCCACCTGGATGTTCTCCAACAATCTCTACAACCTGGTGAGTTATCTGGTCAAGGACGGGACCCTCGTTCTTGACAGGGACGACGAGATCGTCCGGAAGTCGCTTGTCTGCATCGACGGGGAGCTGGTCCATCAGGGCGCACGCGAAGCGATGGGTCTATGATACACCCGCTGATCCTGGTCGCAGTCTTTGCCGTGAGCACGGTCCTGGGATATTTTATCATCAGGACCGTGCCCAGTTTGCTCCACACGCCGCTGATGTCCGGGATGAACGCCCTTTCCGGGGTGACGATCGTCGGCTCCATCGTGGCCACCGGAGTCGCCTTCCTGTCCGGAGGCGGCGTGCTTTCCCAGCTGGCCGGCTGCCTGGCCATCGTGCTGGCGGCGGTCAACGTGTTCGGAGGGTTCGGTGTCACGCACCGGATGCTGAGGATGTTCGACAAGAAAAAGAAGTAGGTCGTGTCGGCATTGCAGATCATAATCAGTGCCCTGCTGGCGGTGATGGTGCTCGCCGGCATCTCGATGATGAGCAAGGTCAGGACCGCCGTCGCCGGCAATCTCCTGTCGGCCCTGGCGATGCTTTGCGGCATCGTCGCCACGCTTCTCTTCGCGGGCGTCGTGTCGGTCTGGACCATCTATGTCTCGATCCTGATCGGCGCGCTGGCGGGCAGCCTGCTTGCCGCCCGGGTCAAGATGATACAGATGCCGCAGACGGTGGCCCTGTTCAACGGCCTGGGCGGCGGCGCGTCGGCCCTGGTGGGCATCCTGTCCATCGGGGGAGAGGGCGCCTTTGTCCGGTTTACCGCGCTGCTGGCCGTGGCGGTGGGTATGGTGACGCTGGTCGGCAGCCTGGTCGCCGCCGGCAAGCTGCACCGGGTCCTGCCGCAGAAACCGGTCGTCTGGAAGGGCCACGCCCTGTGCACCCTGCTGTTTCTGGCCCTCACCCTGGGCTTTGTGGTGGCGGGCATCTTTGCCGAAGGCGCCGGCCTGACCGTGTGCCTGGCAGGCGCGTTCGTGGCCGCTTCGCTCTTCGGACTCTGGTTCTCCCTTCGCGTCGGCGGAGCGGATATGCCCGTGACCATCTCGCTTCTGAATTCGCTCTCCGGCGTGGCCGGCGCCATTGCCGGCATGGCCATCGGCGATGTGTTCCTGGTCGCGGTCGGCGGCATCGTCGGCGCGTCGGGTCTGCTGCTCACGCAGATCATGTGCCGGGCGATGAACCGCTCTCTGATGAGCATCCTGACGGGCGGTCCGGTGAAACCGACCCCCCAAACCCCTGTCAAAGAAAACGAACAACTCGTTGTAAGAATTATGGATTTAGAAAAGAAAATCAAGGAACTGGAGGCGATGGTCGCCGATCTCGAAGCCCGCGTCAAGGCGCTGGACGGCCAGCTGAACGCCGCTCCTGCCACTCCGGTTGAAGAAGCGCCCACGGCGGCCGGGGTCCTTTCGAAAGCCCGGGACGTCATCATCGTCCCCGGCTACGGGATGGCGCTGGCCCAGGCCCAGCATCAGGTCCGCCAGCTGGCGGACAAGCTGGAGAGCCGCGGCGCCCGCGTGCGCTTCGCCATCCATCCGGTCGCCGGCCGTATGCCGGGACATATGAACGTGCTGCTGGCCGAGGCGGATGTCGACTACGAGAAGCTGTTTGAGATGGACGCCATCAACGACGATTTCAAGAACGCGGACGCCGTGGTGGTCATCGGCGCCAACGACGTCCTCAACCCGGCTGCGCGCGATGCCGTGGGTACGCCCATCTACGGGATGCCGGTCCTGAATGTGGACCAGGCGCCGGAGGTGATCGTATGCAATTATGACCTCAAGCCGGGTTATGCCGGCGTCGAGAACCCGATATACAGTCGGAAACAGGGGGTCTACCTGGAGCTGGGCGACGCCAAGGAAACCCTGATGCGCCTGATGGCCGGGATAGCGTGATGCGGTTTTTCCCTGAAAATACCTATATTTGCAGAAACCGTTTAACCACAGTCATTCATATGAAAACCGAAAGCATCATTTCAAAGGCGCTGATTGCCCTGGCGCTCATGTTTGCTGTCCAGGCGCCCGCCGGCGCACAGTTGGGCAACCTGCTGAACAAGGCGAAGAATGCCGTCGAGGAGAAAACGAAGGAAGCTGTCGAAAAGGGAGAGAACGCGGTGAAGCAAAGCACCCTTAAGAGCGCCCAGGAGGTACTGGGCGAGGCTCCGGCACTCCCCTGGGTGATGGACGAAAAAGCCCCCGCCCAGCAGCTGGACGCGTTGCTCTCGGCGCTCAGCGGGATGGCTTCCGACAAGACGCAGGCCTTCGGCGAGCAGATCAGCGCCCGCGCCGAGTACGACGCCAAACTGCTGGCCGGAATGCAGGACAAGACCATCCGGGAGGATGAAGCCCTGAAAGCCGCGGCGACCAAGGAGCTGGAACTGGCGGACAAGCTGTTCGGCGCCCTCGTGAAGAAAGGCACCGCATACGGTCTGACTAATATGCAGCAGAGGACGAATGGTGACTGGTATCATCAAGGGCCTATAAAGCTGAGTCTCCCGGGGGAGGACCAGACCTATTACGTCACCGTCCAGAACGACGATGCCGTTTTCTGCACCAAGGACAGCGTGGACGGGATCATCGTCGGCGATGCCGGCATCGCGGCGGCGCGGAAAGCCTTTATGGACAATCTGAACATCGCCTGGCTCCTGGAAGGTTATGCCAAGGGCAAGGATAAGGCTTATGATAAAGAGTATCATCGCGCTTCGCTCTCGGCCGACATCCTCGGAAAAGCCATCAACAACAATAACAAGGAGGTCGTCGACCGCGTCAACAAGTACCGGGCGGATTTGAAGAAGCAGGCTGCTAATATGAATACGAACACGAACAATTCATCGACGCAGTCTTCCAGTGGCACCAACAACGCCAAGGGCCGTCCGGCCAAGAGTATCCGGGGCAGCAACAGCAACGTGACCGCCTATGTCGGGAGCACCCAGGTCGGCACCGCCAAGCTGAACGGCAGCAGTATCAGCGTCTATACGAAAGGCAGCACCGGAGCCACGGGCGTGATCCACAGTTCCACCATCGACTTCCGGGGCGCGAGCAACCGCTACAGGATCGACAAGGTCGGGGAAACGCTCAATTTCCGGGCGGCCAACAACGCCCCGCTCGGCTCCGTGGAGCATAACAAGACGATGCGCAAATACCAGGTGAAGCGCAATGGCAGCACGGCCACCATCGCGGAGTTCGACGATTCGCTGGATCCCCGCTTCGCCGCGCTGTTCTTCTACAATTTCTTCGACTAGAACTCCGCTCGAAATGACAACGAAGAGAGTACCGGTAGGCGAACCTACCGGTACTCTTCGTATTCGGGCATCGCGAGCTGCGAGAGGAAGTCCTTGAGCTTGCGCTCGTCGCGGGGGCAGATCATCAGGACGTCGTCGGTGTCGATGACGATGTAGTCCTCCATCCCGCGGATGGCCAGGAGCTTGTCTTCGCGGGTGGCGTAGACGATGTTGTCGCGGCAATCCTTGAGCAGGCGGCGGCCGGTGCGGTTGAGGGCGTTGCCCTGGTCGTCGTGATAGGCGAGGTACTCGTAGAGGGATTCCCAGTTGCCGATGTCGGCCCAGCGGAACGCGGCGGGATAGACCCAGGCATTGTCCGTTTTCTCCATCACGGCGTAGTCGATGGAGATGCGGGGCAGGTCGGCGTAGATGCGCTGCAGGAACGCCTTCCGGCTCTCCGGGTCGGTCAGGTCCTGGAAACCTTTCCAGAGCTGCGTGATCTCGGGAGCGTGCTCTTCCAGCTCCTTGCTGATAGCGTCGGCCCGCCAGACGAAGATGCCGGAGTTCCACAGGAACTCGCCGGTATCGATGAAGACGCGGGCGAGGCGCGCGTCCGGTTTCTCGGTGAAAGTCTTGATCGGCACGGGCCGGCCGTCTTCGGGCCGTGCGGCCATCTGGATGTAGCCGAAATTGGCGTCGGGCCGGGTCGGGACGACGCCCAGGGTGATCAGGGCGTCGGAGTCTGCGGCATAGCCGAGCGCTTCCCGCAGGACCGTGTTGAACTCGTCGTGGCGCGCGATGGCGTGGTCGGCCGGAGTCACGACGGTGACGGCTTCCGGGTCCCGCTGCAGCAGGACGTAGGTCGCGAAGGCGATGCAGGGGGCCGTGTTACGGTTGTAGGGCTCGAGCAGGAGGTTCTCCTCCGGCAGTTCGGGAATCTGGTCGCGGACCTGTCCGGCATATCTTTCCAGGCTGACGATCAGGATGTTCTCCTCCGGAATCACGGCCTTCATCCGGTCGTATGTACGGCGCAGGAAGGAGCGGCCCTGGATGCTGAAGTCGAGGAACTGCTTGGGCATTCCGGCCCGGCTGATGGGCCAGAAACGGGAGCCGACCCCGCCGGCCATAATGATGCAATAGTTGTGGTTATCAGACATATAGTGGTATAAATGCTTTGGGGTAGTATTCGATCTGGAAGTCCTCGCCCGCGTCGAAAAAGACGACGGACAGGACGTCGAAGAAGACTTCGAGGTCGGCGGGGAGGTCCCTGCGGTCGTCGGAATGCAGGAAAGCATTGGCTGCCGCTACGAGGCGGCGCTGCTTTTCGCGCCCGACATTGCGCTGCGGCTCGGCCATTACGGGGGCCACGCGGCTCTTGACCTCGACGAAGTGGAGTTCGCGGCCCTGCAGGGTGACGATGTCCAGCTCGAGGTGCCCGCCCCGCCAGTTGCGGGCAAGGATCCGGTGGCCGAGTTGCTCGAGGTAACGGCCTGCTTCCTGCTCGCCGCGTCGTCCTACGATGGTCCGATCGGTTTTCATAGCTTGACGACGGTTACGCCGGTGCCGCCGATGCGGACGTCTTCGTCGCTGACGGTCAGCCCCGGGATGGTCCGGAGGTATTTCTGGATTTCTTCGCGCAGCACGCCCGTGCCCTTGCCGTGGATGATGCGCACAGAGCCGACGCCGAGCATGACGGCGTCGTCGATGAAGTGCGTGACGATGTCGAGGGCGTCGGAGAGGCGCTCGCCCCGCACGTCGAGCTCGGGTTTGAAGGCGAGCTTGCGCTCGGTGATGGCGCTGTCCACCTTCTGCTGCACAGGGGCGAAGACCTTGCGGGAGGCTTCGCGGAATTCGTTGGAGGAGATGCGCTCCACGCGGTCCGGCGCCATCGTGCTGGTGATGTTCCCGACGATCACGCTGACGGACTTGCTGCTGATCTTGGCGACTTCGCCCACGAGCCCGTTCTCCTTGATGCGCACCTTTTCGCCCACTTTGAGCGGGGCGCTGCGGGCCGGTTCGGCGGCCGAGGCGGCCTGGCCGGATTTCTTGCGCCTGCCGAGCTGCTCGAGCTTGCGGTCGATGTACTCTTCGCGCGTCTTCTTCTCCTTGGCCTTGCGCTCTTCGAGCGCGCCCAGAAAGCCCTGCAGCTCCTGGCGGGCGGCCTTGGTCTGCTCCTTGCCGGCCTGGGCCTCGCGGATGTCGCGTATGGTCTTCTCGACCTGCTTGCCGGCTCCCTTGACGATCTGCTCGGCCTCCTGCCGGGCTTCGTCGAGGATGGCCTTGCGCTGCTGCTTGATGTCTTCGAGCTCTTTCTGATAGCGCTCGGTGATGCCTTCGAGGGCCTTGTCGGTATGCTTGATTTTCTGGAGCTTCTCGTCCAGGGCGCGCCGGTTGCGGGCGATCTTGCGGAGGTTCCGCTCGATCCCCACGAACTCCTCGCCGGCACGTGTCTCGGCATCCTTGACGATGGCTTCGGGGAGGCGCATCTTGCGCGCCAGCTCGAAGGCAAAGGAGTTGCCGGGCAGGCCGATTTCCAGCTGGAAGAGCGGGGCGATGCGGGCGGCGTCGTAGAGCATCGCGCCGTTGACCACGTGCGTGTCCGCGCCGGAGGCGTATAACTTAAGGTTGGTGTAGTGCGTGGTGATCACGCCCCGCACGCCCCGGCGGTCCAGTTCGGCGAGGATGGCCTCGGCGATGGCCCCGCCCGCCGCCGGTTCGGTGCCCGAGCCGAACTCGTCGATGAGCACCAGGGTCCGCTCCCCGGCCCCGGCGAGCAGGTCGCGCATATCGGCAAGGAAGGAACTGTATGTGCTCAAGTCGTCTTCGAGGTTCTGGTCGTCGCCGATGCTCACGGCGATGTCTTCGAAGACCGGGAGCTCCGAACTTTCGGAGGTGGGGATGAGCATTCCCCATTGGAACATATACTGAAGGAGGCCTACCGTCTTGAGGCAGACGGATTTGCCGCCGGCGTTGGGTCCGGAGATGAGCAGGATCCGCTTCTGGGGGGTCAGCGTGACCGTGAGCGGGACGATGCTGCGGCCTTCGCGCGCGAGCGCCTTTTCCAGCAGGGGATGGCGCGCCTTGCGCAGCGACAGGCTGCCGTCGGTCGAGATGACGGGCATCCCGGCCACGAAGTCGAGCGCCGTGTGGGCTTTGGCCATCAGGAAGTCGACCTCGCCGATGAAGGCGGCTCCGGCGAGCAGGTCCGGCAGGTAGGGCCGCAGGAACTGCGTGAATTCGAGCAGGATCTTCTGGATCTCGCGCATCTCCTCGAAGCGGAGTTCGCTGATCTCGTTCTCCAGGGCGACGACCTCGGCGGGCTCGATGAAGGCGGTCTTGCCGGTGGCGGACACGTCGTGGATGAAGCCCGGGAGCTTGCGCTTGGCGGAGGAGCCGACCGGAATCAGGTATTTGCCGTCGCGGATGGTCACGTCCGCGTCGGCGTCCACGATGCCCTCCTGCTGGGCCTGGCGCAGGATGGCGGCGGCCCGCTTGGAGACGGCCGCTTCCTTGCCGCGCAGCTCGCGCCGGATCTCGAACAGGCGGTCGGAGGCGGAGTCCTTGACGTCGCCGTATTTGTCGAGGATGGCCTCGATGCGCCGCTGCACCTCGGGGAAAGTGTGCACGGGCGCGGCGAGCCGTTCCAGCTGCGGGTAGATCCCGTCCTTGATGCTGTTGAAGAAATGAAGGATACGGCGCAGCGTGTCCAGCACGGTCTTGAGCTTGCCCAGCGACAGGACGTCGATGCAGGAACCCTCCCGCTGCAGTGCGGACAGGAAGGCGATGGCGTCGATGTAGCCGGTGGTCGGGAAATTCTCCTCGAACATCAGGATCAGGCGCATCTCGTCGGTGAGGGCGAGCCGGCGGCGGATGATGTCGGGGTCGGTACTGAAGGCTTCCCCGGCCACGCGGGAGGCGGCGTAGTCCGTCAGGCAGCGGTCGGCAATCATCTTGCGGATCTTGTCGAAGCCCAGTTTGTTTTCCAGTCGTTCGTGCGTCATTCGGCTTTCTCTCCGAGCAGCAGGTTCAGGGTGTTGATGGTGTCGATGGAGGATATCTGCCCCCCGCGGACGAAGGAGATGCCGCCCGTCTCCTCGCTGACCACGATCACGTCGGCGTCGCACTGTTCGGAGAGGCCGATGGCGGCCTTGTGGCGCATTCCGTAGCGGGCGGGCAGGTCGGTTCGCTCCGTAATCGGGAGGGTGCAGCGGGCGGCGATGATGCGGCCGGAGCCGATGACCACGGCCCCGTCGTGGAGCGGGGAGTTCTTGAAGAAGATGTTCATCAGCAGGCGGCGGCCGATCTCGGCGTCCACCACGTCGCCCGTGGCGATGATGTCTTCGAGGGAGTTCTTGTGCTGGATCACGATGAGCGCGCCCTGCTTCTGGGCGGACATCTCGCGGCAGGCCTCGGTGATCTCCTGCACGGCGCGGGTGTCCACGCGGCGGGCTTCCCAGCCCGGGAAGATGCGCTGCAGGAAACTCTGCCGCTCGAGGGTCGTGCCGGCCTTGCGGCCGATCGAATTCAGGAAGCGGCGCACCTCGGGCTGGAAGATCACGACCAGCGCCACGGCGCCCATGTCGATGAGTGTGCCCAGCAGCGAGGAGATCATCTTCATCCCGACCGCCTCGGCAATCACGCGGACGACCAGAACGATGATGATGGCGATGAAGATATTGATGGCGGTCGAGCCGCGTATCCACCTGAAAACCAGGTAGATGATCAGCGCGACCATCAGGATGTCCAGGATATCGACCCAGGAAAAATGCAGAAAATCCAACATCTCCAAACGAATTACCATACAAAGATAGATGAAATTCTTGGAAATCAAGTGCTTGTAATTTGAGAAAATAGTTGTATATTTGCAGCCCGCAAAAATGCGGAAAAACTTATAAAGTGTTTATAAACAATTAATTAACAAACCAATGCCTGGATTAATTGGAAAGAAAATCGGAATGACTTCCGTTTTCGGTGCCGACGGTAAGAACATACCGTGCACCGTCATCGAGGCTGGTCCGTGCGTCGTTACGCA
>JAFZBH010000012.1 GCA_017561865.1 Bacteroidales bacterium
CCGCAGGAGCCTGGGGTGCGGGGCCCGCAGGCCGCCGCGGCATGCCGCCCAGGCGGTATTTCAGACCGATCACCGCGACACCGCGCTCGTTCAGCCAACGGGCCATGCTCTCGACGTCGTTGCCCCAGGAATGGAACATCAGCCCGCCGCCCGCGCAGATGATCACGGCGGCTCCGGTATTGCTCTCCGGGACCGGAAGGAAGACTTTGAGAGCCGCTTCCGTGGTGCCGGAGATGCCCTGGATGGCACCGTCGGCATCGTAGGTCACCTGGTCGGCATCGCCAAGCAGCGGAGCCTGCCGGCCGTCCAGGTCCAGGGTGAACACGCGCGGGGCGGATGCGCTCTGGCCCGGCAGCGGGAGCTGGCTCAGCAGCATCAGGCAGGCCAGCAGGGAAATGACAGGACAGGTTTTCATACTATGATGTAGTTGGGATTATCGGCGGGAGCGGCGGTTCAGCTCGGCCTGGAAGGCCGCGGCGTTGCGGTTGTGCTCGGCGAGGGTCTTCGCGAACACGTGCGTGCCGGAGAAATCGGCGTTGGCGCAGAAATA
This sequence comes from Bacteroidales bacterium, assembly GCA_017561865.1. Lineage (GTDB taxonomy): Bacteria > Bacteroidota > Bacteroidia > Bacteroidales > UBA932 > Cryptobacteroides. The sequence continues at coordinate 551 of JAFZBH010000012.1, forward strand.
CAGGTTCCCTGCGCCCCAGGTGCCGCCGAAGTCGGGATTCAGCACGGCCTCCATCGCGGCGCGCGTGGGCACGCAGATGGGCCCCGGCGGCAGGCCGGTGTGCTTGTAGGTATTGTAGGCGGAATCCACCTCCAGGTGCCGGTTCAGGATGCGGCTGAGCTGATAGTCGTAGCAGAAGGCGATGGTCGGGTCGGCCTGCAGGGGCATCCCGATCTTGAGCCGGTTCAGGTACACCCCGGCGATCTTGGGCATCTCGGCCTCGTTGTTGGACTCCGCCTTCACGATGGAAGCGAGCGTGGAGACCTGCTGGCGCGTCAGCCGGACGGCCTTCGCCTTGGCATCACGCTCTTCCGTCCAGAATGCATCCCAGGCGGCTTTCTGCTTGTCGAAGACGTCCGACATCGAGGCCGTCCAGTACAGGTCGTAGGTGTCGGGGGTCAGCAGCGAGAAGACGTTGCGCGAGGTGAAGCCGTAGTTCGCGAGCAGCCGGTCGTCGTTCAGCGCTTTCAAGACCGTCGCGGAATCCAGCAGCAGCTGGCTCGCGATCTTCGCGGCGATGTTGCTCTTCACCCGCAGGTTGCCCGTCAGGGAGAGCCGCACGGGACTCTGCCAGCCGTTGTTGAGCATACGCGCCACGTACACGCTGGGGTCGCGCGGGGAGACGGTGTAGTGCCCGGGCGTCAGATACTCCGCCACCCGCTTGGCGGCGAAGCAGCGCTCGAGGCTCTTGCGCGAAATCACCTGCGCCTTGTCCGCGATCATCTCCAGCACCTTGCCGGCGTCCATCTCCGGATAGACATAGATCTCCGCCTGCTTGCGGAAATTAGGTAATTTATTATCTCTCAGCCAGTTCCAGCCAAGAAGAGCTCCTATCAGCAGCACGGCCAGGAGCGAAAGGATCAAGGGCGCCTTCTTCATACCGAGTACAAAGATACCATTTTTGTTCAAATGTTTATTCCCTTGTTTGGGAGCGGAACAGGATTCCGCGAAAAACATTATCTTAGCAAAAAACACGACGTGATGAAAAGGATCCTCCCGATGCTTCTGTTGCTCCCCGCCCTGCTGTCCGGCTGCGGCGCCGCGATCCAGGAGACCGATGCCGATGGCTACAGGCTCATCATCCAGAAGGGCGGCGCCACGCTCGGCGTCACCTCCGCCCCGCTGCTCGCCGAAGGCCGCTACCGCTTCAAGGACCTCAACCGCAACGGCGCTCTCGACGTCTATGAAGACTGGCGCCGGACGCCCGAAGAGCGGGCGAAGGACCTCGCCGCGCAGCTGAGCATCGAGGAGATCGCCGGCCTGATGCTCTACAGCGGACACCAGGCCGTCCCGGGACCGGACATCACGGATGTGCAGCGTAAATTCCTCGAGGAGGACAACCTCCGGGCCGTGCTCGTGACCACCGTGGAAAGCCCCGAGGTGGCCGCCCGCTGGAACAACAACGTCCAGGCCTTCGTCGAGGCCCTGGGCCACGGCATCCCCGCAAACAACTCCTCCGACCCGCGCAACGAACCCCGCGCCACGGCCGAATTCAATATGGGCTCGGGCGGGAAGATCTCCCTGTGGCCGACGCCCCTGGGCCTTGCCGCCACCTTCGATCCCGAGCTCGTCCGGCTGTTCGGTCAGACGGCCTCGGCCGAATACCGGGCCCTCGGCATCGCCACGGCCCTCAGCCCGCAGATCGACCTGGCGACCGAGCCGCGCTGGAGCCGTTTCAACGGCACTTTCGGCGAAGACCCCGAACTGGACATCGCGATGGCCCGCGCCTACGTGGACGGCTTCCAGACCACTCCGGGGAGCCCCGACGGCTGGGGCACGCAGAGCGTCAACGCGATGGTCAAGCACTGGCCCTCCGGCGGCCCGGAGGAAGGCGGCCGCGACGCGCATTTCAATTACGGCAAATACGCCGTTTATCCCGGCGGCAACTTCCGCACCCACCTGCGTCCCTTCACCGAAGGCGCCTTCCGCCTGGATGGCGGCACGAAGAGCGCCTCCGCCGTGATGCCCTACTATACCATCTCCTACGGCGCCGACCCCTCCGGCAAGAACGTCGGCAACAGCTACAGCCACTATATCATCAGCGACCTGCTGCGCGGCGAGTTCGGCTTCGGCGGCGTGGTCTGCACCGACTGGAACATCACCTATGACAACGCCGCCGTCGAGTCCTTCGACGGGAAGTGCTGGGGCACGGAGACCCTGACGGTCGCCCAGCGGCACTACGAAGTCATCAAGGCCGGCGTGGACCAGTTCGGCGGCAACAACGACAAGGGCCCCGTCCTGGAGGCTTACAAGATGTGGGTCGAGGAATATGGCGAAGAGAGCGCCCGCGGGCGCTTCGAGCAGTCGGCCGTCCGCCTGCTGCTCAACTCCTTCCGCACCGGGCTGTTCGAGAACCCGTATACCGACCCGGAAGAAGCTTCCCGGACCGTGGGCAACGCCGACTTCATGGCCGACGGCTACGACGCCCAGCGCAAATCCGTCGTGATGCTGAAAAACCGCGGCGGAGCGCTGCAGGACCTGCATTCCAAGATCGAAGGCGTCTTCGACGAGATGGCGCCCGACTCCGACACGATGGCCCCCGTGCCTGGCTCCAAAGTCTATGTACCCAAACGCTTCTACCCCCAGAGCAGCGGCATGTTCGGCCTCACCCCCGGTCCCGCCGCCCACTGGGATTATCCGCTGGACCGAGACGTGGTGGAGCGCTATTTCGACTGGGTGGACGACCCGGACGAGGCGGATTTCGCCCTCGTGGTCATCCAGGAGCCTTCCGGCGGCAGCGGCTATGACGTGGGTGACCGCCGGAAAGGCGGCAACGGCTATGTCCCCATCACCCTTCAATACCGGCCCTACAAGGCCGAATACGCCCGCGCCGTGTCCGTGGCGGGAGGCGATCCGAAAGAGGAGTTCACCAACCGCTCCTACAGGGGAAAGAAGGTCACCGCCGCCAACGAGGCCGACCTCGACCTCGTGATCGACACCAAGAAGAAGATGGGCGAGCGGCCCGTGGTGGTCTGTGTCCAGCTCTCCCGCCCGTTCGTGCCGGCGGAGATCGAGCCCTGGGCCGACGTGCTCTTCGTGCATTTCGGCGTGCAGAACCAGGTGCTGCTCGACCTCGCTGGCCGGAAGGCCGAGCCGACGGGCCTGCTGCCGATGCAGCTCCCCGCCGACATGCGCACGGTTGAGGAGCAGGCCGAGGACGTCCCCCGCGATATGCGCCCCTACGTCGACAGCGAAGGCCACACCTATGACTTCGCCTACGGCCTGGACTGGAACGGGGTCATCGAAGACGAACGCACCGAAACATTCAAGAAACACTGATAAGCGATGAAACGCATTCCCCTCCTCCTCCTTGCCCTGGCCCTGCCGGCGGCCGTTTCGGCCCAGCAGGCCCTCGGCCCGGGATCGGGCCTCGTCTCACCCGAGATCAATCCCGACCACAGCGTCACCTTCCGCCTGCACGCCCCCAAGGCCGTGACGGTGCAGGTGACGGGCGACTTCCTGCCTGCCCGCGCGATCGAATACGAGCAGGACGGCCGCAAGATGGTCTATGAAGCCCCGGGCGTGGCCGACCTGCGAGAAGGCCCCGGCGGCGTCTGGACCTGGACTTCCGCCCCCCTGACGGGAGAACTGTACTCCTACAGCTTCCTGGTGGACGGACAGAAGACGATGGACCCGTCCAACATCTATCAGAACCGCGACGTGGCCACCTGGACCAACATCTTCACCCTCAGCGCCGAACCGGGCGACAAGGGCTGGTACTACGAGGTGCACGACGTCCCGCACGGAACGCTCGCCCACGTCTGGTACGACAGCCCCACCCTGGGCGCCCGGCGCCGCATGAGCGTCTACACCCCGCCGGGATATGAGGACAACCCGAAAGCGAAATACCCCGTATTCTACCTCCTGCACGGCTCCGGCGGCGATGAAGACGCCTGGACCGACCTCGGCCGCACCGCCCAGATCCTGGACAATCTCATCGCCGAGGGCAAGGCCGTCCCGATGATCGTGGTGATGCCCAACGGCGTTTTCTTCAACCAGGCCGCGCCCGGCGCCGCCGTCAATATGTTCCAGCCGACGATGCAGAACAGCCGTTCACAGTCCACCGCCGAGATCGAGCAGAGCTTCCCCGACATCATGACCTGGGTGGAGAAGCACTACCGCGCCGCGAAGGGCGCCGCCAACACGGCCGTGGCCGGCCTGTCGATGGGCGGCCGCCAGTCCGGGATGCTGTCGCTCCGATATCCGGGCCGCTTCGGCTACGTGGGCCTGTTCTCCGGCGTGGCCACGCCGGAAGGCAACGAGGAAGCCCTCGCCGCCGTGTTCGCCGCCAAGCCCAGGCTCTACTGGATCGGCGTGGGCAGCGCCGACGGCGTCAAGGCCAACTCGCTGCTGCTCAAGGAGTATTGCGACGCCCACGGCTATCCCGTCACCTACCGGGAGTCGGACGGCGGCCACATTTGGCGCAACTGGAGGATTTACCTGACCGAATTCGCACAAAAACTTTTTAAATAATTTCTAACCAAGATGCACAAGCTTCTCACATTCCTTTCCGGCGCCGCGCTGCTCCTGAGCGCGTGCGCGCGCCCGGACACGACCCCGCAGGGCCGCCTGGCGGTCAACGACAAGAAGATTGACGCCGTGATTGCGCAGATGACCCTCGAGGAGAAGGTCGCGATGCTGCACAGCAAGACCAACATGTCTTCCGCGGGCGTACCCCGCCTCGGCATCCCTGACATGCAGTATGCCGACGGTCCCTTCGGCATCCGCGAAGAGGGTGTCCCCAACGGCTTCCAGTCCGCGGGCTGGCAGCTCGACTCCGCCACCTACTTCCCGACCGGCTCGGCCCTCGCCGCGACCTGGTCGGAAGACCTGGCCCGCCTCTACGGCAAGGGTATGGGCATCGAAGCCCGCCTGCGCGGCAAGGACGTCATCCTCGGCCCGGCCGTCAACATCCAGCGCCTGCCCGTCGGCGGCCGCACCTATGAGTACCTGAGCGAGGATCCCATCCTGAGCGCGGCCCTGGCGCTGCGCTATACCGAGGGCGTCCAGGAGCAGGGCACGGCCGTCTGCATCAAGCACTTCGCCGTCAACAACCAGGAGACCAACCGCGGCAGCGTGGACGCCCAGGTGGATGAGCGGACCCTCCGCGAGATCTACCTCAAGCCCTTCGAGCGCGCCATCGTCGAGGGCGGCGCGATGTCCGTGATGCCCGCCTACAACAAGGTCAACGGCGACTACTGCTCCGAGAACGAGCACCTGCTCAACGAGATCCTCCGCGGCGAGTGGGGCTTCAAGGGTATGACCGTGTCCGACTGGGGCGGCACCCACAGCACGATGGGCGCGATGCTCCACGGCCTCAACGTCCAGATGACGGGCGACACCTACCTCGGCCCGCCGGTCATCGATTCCATCAAGACCGGCGCCCTGACGGAAAAGCTCGTCGACGAGAAGGTCCGCCAGATCCTCCGTGTCCGCTACGCCATCGAATCCGTGCCCGCCGACGTGGCCAACACGAAGATGACCTCCCAGCCGGAGTGCCAGGACATCGCCCGCCAGGTGGCGGAGAAGTCCATCGTCCTGCTGAAGAACGAGGGTGGCATCCTGCCGCTTGCCAAAGACGTGAAGAAGATCGCCGTCATCGGCCAGAACGCCGTCCTGAAGACCCAGTCCGGCGGTATGGGTGCCGGCGTGAAGGCCCTTTATGAGGTCACTCCGCTCGACGGAATCCGCAAGCGCGCCGGCGACGGCGTCCAGGTGCTCTACGCCCCCGGCTACAAGAACTTCCCGGGCCGCCGCTGGGGTCCCGCTCCCGCCAAACCCAACCCGCTCGAGGCGGCCGCCATCGATGAGGGCGCCGACAAGAAGCTCCTCGCCGAGGCTGTCAAGCTCGCCAAACAGGCCGACATCGTCATCTTCTTCGGCGGCACCAACAAGAGCATCGAGACCGAAGGCAGCGACCGCTCCAGCATCGACCTGCCCACCGGCCAGAACGAGGTCGTCAAGGCCCTCTACGCCGCCAACAAGAACCTCGTCACGGTGCTGATCTCCGGCGGTCCGACCGACCTGCGGCAGCTCGAGCCCGTCAGCCCGGCCATCGTCCAGGGCTGGTGGAACGGCACCGAGGGCGGCACCGCCCTCGCCGAGGTCCTCTTCGGCGACATCGCCCCGTCCGGCAAGCTGCCGTTCACCTTCCCCGCCAAGCTCGAGGATTCCCCTGCTTTCGCGATGGGCAACTTCCCGGACAAGACCCAGGGCGGCGACCTCTTCACCCTGATGTATCGCGCCGACGCCACGCGGATGACCCGCGAGGAGCGCCAGAAGATGCTCGACGCCATGCCCAAGCCCGTGTCCAAGTACACCGAGGGCCAGCTCGTGGGCTACCGCTGGTTCGACACCAAGGGCGTCAAGCCGATGTACGCCTTCGGCCACGGCCTCTCCTACGTCGAGTTCGCCTACGGCCCGCTGACGGCTTCCGCCGGCGCGGACGCGGTCCAGGTCAGTTTCGACCTGACCAATAAGGGCCAGATGGATGCCGACGAGGTGGTCCAGCTCTATGTCGCCAGGCCCGGCGCCAAGGTCGAGTGGCCCGCCAAGGAGCTCAAGGCCTTCGCCCGCGTGACCCTCAAGGCCGGTGAGACGAAGGCGGTGAGCCTGACCATCCCGGTGAAGGACCTGCGCTATTGGAACGTCGACAAGAACGCCTGGGATCTCGAGCACGGCACGCTGCAGCTCCTGCTCGGCGCCGCCTCCGATGACATCCGCCAGCAGGCCGAGGTCGCTATATGAAAAGAATGATCACATTGGCCGTCGCCGCCCTGTTCGGGGCGGCTGCGGCCTTGTCGGCGCAGGAAGGCAAGGGCATCACCAAGGAGGTCTTCTACCTGATGCCCGATATGGCCCGCGGCTCCGTCTATTTCAATGACAGGGCCCCTGCGACCGGAGACCTCAACATCTGCGCCGTCGACAATACCGTCCGCTACAAGGACAAGTACGGCGCCGAACTGGCGGTCGAGATCGACGAAACGCTGACCCGCGTGGTCATCGACGGCGTCATCTTCGTCCCCTACGAAGGCGTGTTCCTGCGGCTGTATCCCTGCGGGGAAGACGTGGGCGTGGCCGTGCGCCGCAACGTCCTCGTGCTCAGCGACGGCAAGATGGCCTCGTACGGAATGGAAAGCAACACGACGGCCGTGACCTCCATCGTCGGCATGAGCACGACAGGCAAGGTCTTCTCCCTGGAGGACAGCCTGGAAATCCCGTACCGGATGTCCCAGGTGGCCTATGTCTATCGGGACGGCAACATCATGACCCTGAACAAGCGCAACCTCCAGCGCTGCTTCCCGAACGCCAAAGCCCGGATCGAAGCCTGGTTCTCGGAGAACAAGAAACTGGAAAACAGCGATATTGAAAAGGTCCTCTCCCTCTGCCGGGAGTGGTCGGAGTAGCGTTCGCCGCCGTTAACGGAAGCGGGCCGGTCCAGATGGACCGGCCCGCTTTCCGTCATACGCCGTCTGCTATTTGAAGAGCAGCTGGGCGAAGGTGTTCAGATACAGGCGCCAGTTCTTCCACACGTGCGCATCTTCGCTCACGTACAGGGTGTGAGGCATCCCGTTCTTGGTCAGGTGCTGGTCAAGGATCAGGGAGCCGTTGTAGGCACCCGTATCTTCCTTGCCGACACCGATCCAGTAGAGCTTGTAACCGGCCTTCTTGATGCCCTGGAGCTGGTTGTCGAGCTCGTCGCTCTCGCGGATGCCGCAGCTGAGCGGGCAGATGTAGCCGAACACGCCGGGATAATTGAGGGTCGCAGCGGTGGTGTGGCCGCCACCCATCGACAGGCCGGCGATGGCGCGGCTGTCAGCCTTGGGGATGGCGCGGTACTCCTTCTCGATGAAGGGGATGATCTCCTTGACGAGGCTGTTCACATAAGCGTTCTGTCCCTCGACCTTGCCGTCGTTCGGGAGCTTGAGGGTCTGGGCGGCACGCTGGTTCGGGTTGCCGTTCGGCATCACCACGATCATCGGCTCGGCGAGGCCCTTCTCGATCAGGTTGTCCAGGATCTGGACGGCGCGGCCCATCGAAGGCCAGGCGTCCTCGTCACCGCCGCCACCGTGGAGAAGATAGAGCACCGGATATTTCTTCTTGGTGTTCTTCTCGTAGCCGTACGGGGTGTAGACGGCCATGCGGCGGCTGATGCCGAGCAGCTGGCTGTCATACCAGCGGTACGTGAGCGTGCCGTGCTGTCCCTGGGACTCGTAGTAGTTCTCGCTGCGAGGACCCGGGATGAAGAGCATGTTGAGGTAGCGGTTGCCGTCGCGCTGCACCTGGTTGTTCAGCGGGTCGTTGACGGACACGCCGTCCACGATGAAGTTGTAGGTGTAGATCTCCGGCTCCGGAGCGTCGATGGTGAGTTCCCAGACACCGTTGGGGCCTTTCTGCATCTCTTCGGTGCCGGTCCAGGGGTTGGCCATCCAGTTGCCGGACAGCTGCACGCGGGTGGCGTAGTTGGCGTTCAGGCGGAAGGTGACCTTCCCGTCTTTCAGCTCGGGCGAGACGATCTGCTGGCCCTGGCCCTGACGGGCGAAGTTGGCGAGCTCCTGGCCGAAGGCGGTCGAAGCCGTGAGGGCGACGGCGGCCAGGACAATGGCTAATTTCTTCATACTGTGTACTTTTTAGTTAATAAAAGGTTATAGTTTGACGTTCTTTTTCAGGCGGATGTCCTCCGAGGAGGCGCCGATCTGGATCTTGGCGCTGCGGCCTTTGAACGCGAAGGCATGGCTGGCGCTGTCCCAGAGCTTCAGGTCGTCCGCGGGGACGCGGATCTCCACGGGAACGGTCTCCCCTGCCTTCACGGCGACGCGCTCGAATCCGCGCAGGCGGCGGGCGGCGTCGTCTCCCTTGAACGTAGCGTACAGCTGGACGACTTCCTCGCCGTCACGCGCGCCCGTGTTCTTCAGGTTGAAGCGGAAGACATAGTCGTCGCCTTCCTTGACGGCCTTCAGGCCGGAATACTGGAACTTGGTGTAGCTCAGGCCGTAGCCGAAGGGGAAGATGGGCTTGCCCTTGAAATACATATAGGTACGTCCGTGACGGATGTCGTAATCCAGCAGGTTCGGCAGGTCGAGGATGTCGCTCACCCAGGTCTGGGTGAGGCGGCCGGCCGGGTTGTAGTCGCCGAAGAGCACGTCCGCGAGGGCGCTGCCGAGCTCCTGGCTGCACTGGGTCAGGTGCACGATGCCGGGCACGTTCGCGGCCGTCCAGTTGATGGCGAAGGGGAAGCTGGAAATCAGGGTCACGACCGTGTTGTGGTTGACCTGCCAGATCACCTTGATGAGGTCTTCGGTCTCCAGCTGCAGGCTGCGGCGGTCGAGCGCCTCGCGGCCGTCGCCGGCCACGGTGCCATAGGCCCAGGGGGCCTGGATGGACTGGGCGTCCCAGTCAGGGCTCGTGGCGGGGTGGTTGCCCACGCACACGATGCAGACGTCGGCCCACTTGGCGAGTTCCTGGGCGGAACCGTCGGAGTCCCAGCGCTGGAAGCGCACCTCCACGTCCGTGCCCTCGACCTTGGCCTTGATGCCCTCGAGCGGGCTGATGCGGTAGGTCGGCAAGGCGCCGTACCAGTCTTTCAGGACGGTCTCGGCACGGTTGCCGAACACGGCGATCTTCTTGACCTTGTTCTTGTCGATCGGCAGGATATTGCCTTCATTCTTCAGCAGGACGATGGACTTCTGCGTCACGAGGCGCGCCTTGTCCTTGAATTCCTGGCGCTCCCAGGGGATGTCCTCGTCGGAGCCGAACTCCTGCTGGTCGTACGGGCACGCGGCATCCATCAGGCCGAGCTTGAGCATCGTCCGGAGGTTGCATTTGGTGCGCTCGTTCAGGACCTCTTCGGAGATCAGGCCGGCGTCCCAGGCCGTCTTCACCTGCTGGAAGTTGGAGTCGATAAAACGCGTCAGGCCGGCCTCGAGAGCCATCTTGACGGCTTCGTTGATGTCCTTGGCGTAGTTGTGCGGGGCGACCATGAAGCGCAGGGCGCCGGCGTCGTCCACGATGGTGCCGTCCATCCCCCACTCGTCGCGCAGGATCTCCACGATGAAATCGTTCGCGATGCAGGGCACGCCGTTGTAGGCGTTGTAGGCGGTCATCACCGACTTGGAGCCGGCCCTGGCGCCTTTCCAGAAGCCATAGCTGTAATAGTCGCGGAACAGAGCCTCGTCGAAGCGGGAGTCGGTGCCGTAGCGGTTGTCTTCGTTGCTGTTCGCCAGGAAGTGCTTCATCAGGGCGGCGCCGCGCCAGTAGGTCGGATCGTCACCCTGGATGCCCTTCACCTCTGCGGCGACCAGTTCACCCACCAGATACGGGTCCTCGCCGAAACTCTCCTCGGTGCGGCCCCAGCGGGGGTCACGTGCGAGGTCGGCATTCGGGGCCCACAGGATGAGGCTCTTGCGGGGATTGTCCTTGGAATAGAAGCGGGCTTCATAGGACATCACGTCGCCCACGATCCAGGCCATCTCCCGGTCCCAGGTCTCTCCGATGCCGTAGGCCTGGGGGAAGGCGGTGCTGTTGCGGTACTTGGGCGGAGTGTAGCCCGGCCAGTTGCCGCCGAACTGTCCGGCGTTGCCCATATTGGGAAGCTCGTTGGAACCGCCCTTGACGATGCCGTGGATGGCCTCGGTGGCGCCGGGATTCTCAATTCCGAGCCGGGGCACGCCCTGGCCCACGACCGTGCCGATCTTCTCGTCGACGGTCATCAGCGAGACGGCGTTGTCGAGCCTTTCATCCTCGGAAAGGGCGGGATTCTGGAAGGGATAGGTGTATTCCTGGGCGCGCAGCAGGCACGGAAGGGCGAGCAGCGCGGCCGCCAGGAACAGGCGGAATGCGGTTTTCATTTCGTACAGGTCTTCGGGTCTTTGTTGACAAAGATGAAAAATGCCGGTCCAGTATGGCTGAACCGGCATTTTTCAGAAAGCATACTACCAGTCGGTCACTTCCGAGATCTGGCCGTTCTCCAGCTTGAAGACGGGAGAGTAGTTGTAGGCGCCGCTGCCGTTGATGTTGCCGTCCAGGGTGTAGGCCGCAGGATGGTGGATCTTGACTTCCTTGTATACGACGATGTCGTTGAAGTTGCTCCAGTCATCGGCAAGCTGGTCCCACGGGAAGTTGTCCCAGTCGATCTCATAGGAGACCTCGTCATAGGCGGGCATACCGGCATAGCTGCCGCCGACAGCCGCGAGGCGGAGATAGTGCGGGCGGTCATACTGGAATTCGTCGCTGTTGGCAGGAAGCTGCGTGTCGATATAGAGCGTAATTTCCTCACCGGCAGCAGGGTCGACGTCCTTGATCACGGCACCGGGATCACCGAGAGCCTTGTTGGCAGACTGCTTCACGAAACGGTCCGGGTAGATGCAGAAATACACATAACCGATGTTGTTGACACCGGCGAGACCGGCCTCCACCTTGAAGGTCGCCTTGATCTTCGTGCCTTCAACCGTGAACTTGGGGTCAAGGATGCGGCAGAACGGGGTGACTTCGAAGTTCACCGTGTTCGCGCCCTTCTTCAGCTCGAAGGACTGAACGTTCGACTGGAAGTTGTTGGTCCTGGTGTCCATCTCGTACCGGCCGGCGAAGGTCAGGTTGTTCACATAGGTTCCGTTGTTCTTGACGAGCCAGCTGACGCCTGAACCCTCGTCCCACGTCCTGTCGTACTGGGCGCCGTACTTCTCATAGACCGTGATGCTGGAGCCCTGCTCCATCTGGACCGGCTGTTTGGTCTTGGAGTCGATGATCTGACCCTCGACCTGGGCGTCCCAACCGTCCAGGTTGTCAAGTTTGAACCAGTCGCAGGAAGCAAGCGAGAACAATGCGATGATGCAAGATATGATGGAAATGATCTTTTTCATAATCGATCGTATGTTTTATTTGCCCTGGATAGGGTTGCGGGTAATGTTGTTCTTGGTGTAATTGCTGATCTCTCCGTAGTAGCTCAGAGGGCTGTAGGAGAAGAGGCCCGGGCGGCGGTCCGTATCGTGGCTGAACCAGTTGGTACGGATGAAGATGTACTTCGGCGTGCCGTCACGCAGGTCGAGGATGGGCAGCAGGGCGTGCTTGCGGCCGCCGTCCGGGTTGGATACCAGGTCGCGGTCCTGATTGAAGAAGGCGCGGCGGCGGTACAGCGTACGGGAATAGTCATCCTCGAAGGCAAGCTCGACCAGACGCTCGTGGAGAACGGTCTTCACGGTAGCGTCCCGGGTGTCCAGGAAGTAGGCGCGGCGACGGATGTCGTTGAGGTACTTCTGGGACTGGCCGGCATTGTCGCCGTACTGCTCGACCTCGGCCTCGCAGTAGTTCAGCAGGACCTCCGCATAGCGGATGTCATACCAGGGATTCTGGGACTCGGAGACAGCCTGGTCCGGATTGAGGAACTTGCGAAGGCCGAAACCGGTGGTATACCAGGAACCGTCGTTGGTGTTGCCCCTCTTGTAGAAACCGGAGTAGTAGGACTCGCTGCTGGCGCCATAGGCGTAGTAGTCCGTACCGGCGACCGTCGCCTTGGGGTTCGAGTCGTCCAGGATGTTGAGGGTGCCGTCGGCCTGCCACATACCGGCCTGGATGACGATGTCCGTACCGCGGAAGTTGATGCCCGGATAGATGACGGAAGCCAGGAAGCGGGCGTCCTTGTCCTTGAACGGATCGGTGATCTTGTCGTAGACGATGAAGTCGCTCTCAGCCGCCTTGACCGCGTTGTTGCCGACGGCGTTGTGCGTCTGGGCGAAGTACCTTTCACCGTTGGAGAGGGTCTTGACCGTACCGTCTTCGCCGCCAAAGGCCGCGTTGTAGTTGTCATAGGCGTCCACCATGTCGAGGGTCACGCCGTAGCAGCCGAATTTCCACACACCGGTGCCGGCACCGTGGATCTGGTTCGGGGAGTTCTTCAGGTCGATGCCGTTGGAGTTGGTGGAGACACCGTTCTTATAGCTGCGGCCATAGATGAACTCTTCGTTGCGGCGGTCCTGGAACAGGGCGGTATAGTTCTTCACGGCTTCTGCCACGGAGCCCGGATTGGCAGCGTAGAGCTTGAACTTGCCGGAGTTGATGATCTGCTCGCTGGCTTTGATGCACTCGTCATAGAAGAACTTCGCATCGTTCTTGTCCATATAGGCAAGCTTCTGCTGGACGGCCTGGTAGTCGTTGCCGATGGCGGCCTGGTCCCAATACTTGGCCACGGAAGCAGCCCACAGGGCGACGCGGGACTTCAGGCCGAGGGCGGCCCACTTGGTCGCGCGGTAAGCGCCGTCGGGATGCACGTCCGGGAGCAGTTCCGCCGCCTTGTCCAGTTCGGTCAGAACGAATTTCCAGGTGTCGGCCTCGGTGCTGCGAGCTACGAAAAGGCCGTCGAACTCGTCATCGCTGACATATTTTTCGTCCAGCACCTCGGTCACGATGGGGACACCGCCATAGCGGCGCACGGAGCCGAAGTAGCAATAGGCGCGGATAAAGTAGGCTTCACCCAGATAGTATTTGTACCGGTCTTCCCGGACATTGCCTTTCTCCTTCGCCTTGTCAAGTTCGGCGATGAAGGAGTTGATGTCACGGATCACGGTGTAGCTCCAGAATCCGGTGACACCGGTGGTGGAGGTGGTGAAGTAAGTGGCATCGCCGGATGTTTCGGCCGCGATGGGCGTACTCTTGTCTCCGTCGCCGAAGGGGGACATCGGGACCTGGGCGTAGATGGACGCCAGCACACGGTCAATACCCGCCTCCGTAGAGAACAGGTCCTCGGAGGACATCTTGCTCAGGTCTCCTTCAAGGCTGTCGAAGAGCTTGTCGCAGGAAGAGAATCCCAGAACGAGCGCGGCGGCGAAAAATATAGAGAGAATCTTTTTCATATGCTTCATTCGATTAGAAGTTGAGGTTGGCACCGATTGCAAAGTTCCTCATAAGCGGCGTACCGGCGACACCCAGGTAGCTGTTCTGGTTACGCTCGGGATCGTACGGCTTAAGCAGCTTGTTGCAGAAGGTCAGAAGGTTCGTGCCGTTCGCGTAGATGCGCAGGGAACGGACGTGAATCCTCTGGAGGAAGCTGGCCTTGACGGTGTAACCGATCTCAAGGCTCTTCAGACGCAAGAAGGTTCCGTTCACGAAGGTGTACGGCTGGTTCGCAGCGTAGGTGAGCACGCGGCTGTCATAGGCGGACGTGGCCGGATAGAGGGCGGGCCAGAAGCCGGATACCCACTCGGTGTTCGGATCGCGCGGATCGGCGCCTGTCTGGGCCACGTGCCAGCGGTCGAGGTAGTTCTCGTAGAAGGTGCTGAAGAAGCCGTAGCCCATACCGCCGGCCAGGGAGATGCTCTTGTTCACCAGGGTCGCGGCGTTCCAGTTCATATTGATGTCGAAGTTCTTCCAGGAAGCGGACAGAACCAGACCGAACTGCAGCGGCGGATTGGTCTCCTGCCAGGTATAGTAGTAGTCGCTGTCGTTGATGGTGCCGTCACCGTTGCGGTCCTCGATCTTGTACATACCCGGGAGCATGTTCTGCATGTCGCCGTAACGTACTTTGGAATCGTTGATGTCGGCCCAGCTGCTGAACTGCTGGTTGCCGGGCAGCCAGTGATAGGTATAGGAGGAACGGGCGTTGCTCCAACGGCCGACCGTGCGGTTGGCATAGTAGTATGCGGAGCTGTAGTACGGCGTCGTAGCCTCGTTGGCGTGGTAGGTGTCGCGGTTACGGGCGTAGGAAGCCGTGAACATCACGCGGTAGTTGACACCCTTGACGGTGTTGCGGTGGCTCAGGGACAGGTCGATACCGACGTTCTCGGAGGAGTTGAGGTTCTGCTGAGGGATGCTCACGCCCAGGAAGTCGGGGATGGCTGCGGTAGTCGCGGCGGGGAGTTTGGTGTTCTCTCTCCAGAACCAGTCGATGCTACCGCCGATCAAGCCGCGCCAGGCCTCGAAGTCGAAACCGAAGTCCATCATCCGGTGCTTGGACCAGGACAGATAGGAAGGCATCGAGTGGCTGGCGTAGCCGGTGATCGAAGAACCGTCGTCGTAGATGCTGCTGCCGTTGGTGGAGTAGCCGGTAAGGTAGGAATATGCCGTACCCTGTGCCTGACCGGTGAAACCGTCGGACCAGCGGAACTTCAGGTTGTTGACCTTCGGGAAGAGAGCCTTGAAGAACGGCTCCTCGGAGATGCGCCAGCCGATGGAGTAGGACGGGAAGAGGTTCCAGCGCTGACCCGGAGCGTAACGGTAGTTACCGTCGTAACGGGCCATCACCTCCACGAGGTACTTGCCCTTGTAGTCGTAGTTCAGACGGCCGACGTAGCCTGCGGTGGCATTGTCGGAACGGCTGCCGCCGTTCGTGGCCGTGGAGCTCATACCCTGGTCGAGCAGGTCGTGGGTGAAGAAATCACCGAACTCGCGGCTGCCGGTCAGGCTGCTGTTCTTGTTGATGCGGGCCTCTGCGGCGAAGGTGGCGCCGACGTGGTGGTCCTGGCCGATGCGCGTGTCGTAGTTGGCCTGGAAACGGCCATAGTAGGAGATGAACTGGTTCCAGTTCTCGCTGACCTGGTTCTTGTCGGAGTTGTAACCGGCGATCTCGTCCGTGTCGATGTCATACAGCGGGAAGTGCTTCGAGACGCTGTGACGATGGCGCTCGGTCACGTCGTAGGCGGCGGAAGCGGTGAGGGTCAGTCCCTTCAGGAACGGGGCCGTGTACTTGAGGTCGAGGTTGTTGCGGAACACGATATCGTTGTCCGTCTGCGAACCGGCGACGTCGGAGACCATCAGGGCGACGGCGTTGCGGTGCTCGACCACATTATAGGTATAGTGGCCCGGGGACACCTCGGCAGGATAGAAGCGCTCGGTGAGGAGACCATAGTACATCGCGTTCTGCGTGGTGTTTGCCGGCGGCATTTCCTGATGGGTCACGTTGATGGCCGTCTGGAAAGTCATCGACAGGTTCTCCGTAAGCTTCGAGGTGAAGTTTGCGGTCAGACCGTAGCGGTTGTAGTCACCGGTGTTGGCCCGGTAGATGGCGTCCTGGTTGGTGTAGTTGGCACTCAGGTAGTACTGGGTCTGCTGGTTACCGCCGCGGACGGAGAAGTTGTGCACCTGGCTGAAGGTGTGGTCCTTCATGATGGCGTCATACCAGGAGAACTCCTCGTAACCGGGATCGTGGTTGCGATAGTGGGCGATCAGCTCTTCGGAGTAACGCGGGGAATCGCCTTTCTTGTTGCGGCGCATTTCGTTGTCCATCTCCATCCAGGTCGCGATGTCGGTCTCCTTGGGGAGAGCGGTCGGGACGCCGAAGGTGAGCGTGGTCGAGTAGTTGATCGTCGGGGTGCCGATCTGGCCCTTCTTCGTGGTCACGAGGATGACACCGTTCTGGGCGCCCAGACCGTAGATGGATGCGGAGGCGTCCTTGAGGACGGTGATGCTCTCGATGTCCTCAGGGTTGAGTTCGGCGAGAGCGGCGGTGGAGCTGTTGTTGTCCTGCGCCCAGCCCCAGTACTGACGCTGGCGGGAGCCGCGGGCGACACCGTCGATGATCACGAGCGGGGCGCCGTAGCCACGAAGGCTGAGGGCATCGTCGAACCAGCCGACTGCACCGGATTCCTGACGGATCATAAGGCCCGGGACCTTACCCTGGAGGGAGGAGGTCAGGTTGGCCTGCTTGGTCGAGGTGATGTCCTCGGCCTGGATGTTGGTGATGGCCGAGGTCAGGGACGCTTTCTTCTGCGTACCATAACCGACCACGACGGACTCTTCCAGTTCGGAAGCTTCCTCCTGAAGCGTGATGTTCATCGTGGAGGAAGTGACTTTGATCTGCAGGGTCTCATATCCGATGGCGGATATGGTCAGGTCTGCACCCATCGGCACGGAGAGGGTGTAATTACCGTCGAGATCCGTGGCGGCGCCGTTCGTGGTGCCCGTCTGCATGACGGCCGCACCGATGACCGGCTCCTTGTTGGGATCGAGAACGGTACCCTTCACCGTAATCGGGTTTTGGGCAAGCAGCGTCGCGGCGCTGAGCGCGAGAGCGCCGAGCACCAGACAGAGCCGCTTGAGCAAATAGTTGGTTTTCATCATAATAAAGATGGTTAGATGATAATAGGTAGGATATATATATAGTTGAATATTGCTACCTGACGAGGTAACGGGCGGCCCGGAGGGTAACCCGGGCGCCCGTCAGGATCCTATTTGAACAGCTTCTGGGCGAAGGTGTTCAGGTAGAGGCGCCAATTGGCCCACACGTGACCGCCGCCGGAGACGAAGAAGATGTGGTCCAGGCCCTGCTCGGTGAGGGTCTTGTCCAGGGTCTTGGAGCCTTCGAAGAGGAAGTCCTCGTCGCCGCAGGCCAGGAAGTAGAGCTTCACGCCGGCTTTCTTCAGCGTGGCGACCTGCTCGGGCGTGGCGCTGCCGGCTGCGGAGAGCGGGCAGATATAGTCGAACATCTGCGGATAGAGGTTGGAGGCCGTGATGGTGTGGCCGCCGCCCATCGACAGGCCGGCGATGGCGCGGGCCTCAGGCTTCGCGATGACGCGGAAATTCTTCTCGATGAAGGGGACGATCTCCTCGCAGAGGCTCACGACATAGCCGTTCATCAGGCGGTTGCGCTCGGCCTCAGGCATACCCTGGAGCTGGTCCTGCATCCTGCGCCAATCCTGCTGCGGGGCGGTCGGAATGCCCAGGGTCACGGCAGCCTGCTGGTTGGCGTTGCCGTTCGGCATCACGACGATCATCGGCTCGGCCAGGCCTTTCTCGATGAGGTTGTCAAGGATCTGGGCGGTGCGGCCCATCGAGATCCAGGCTTCCTCGTCGCCACCGGCGCCGTGGAGCAGATAGAGCACGGGATACTTCTTCTTGGGGTTGTTCTCGTAGCCATACGGGGTGTAGACGGTCAGGCGGCGGTTGATGCCGAGGACCTTGCTGTCATACCAGGGATGGCTGACGGTGCCGCGATGGTTGGCTTCGGTGTAGTTCTCCGTACGCTCGCCGGGGACGATGAGCATATTGAGGAAACGGGTGCCGTCGCGCTGCACGAGGATGTTCTGCGGGTCGTTCACGGACACGCCGTCCACCACGAAGTTGTAGGTGTAGATCTCCGGGGAAGGAAGCGGGAGCTTGACGGACCAGACGTTGTTCGGACCGCGGAACATATCCACGGTGCCGCCGTAAGGATTCGGCATCCACGAACCGCTGAGCTTGACCACGGTGGCGTAGTCGGCGCGGAAGCGGAAGGTGACGCTGTCGCCCTGGATCTCAGGGGAGACGACGGGGGCCATGCGACCGCCGAAGTTGAAGTTGGCGAGCTCCTGGGCCTGCATCGATGCGATGGCAGCCAGGCAGATGGCGATGGAAGTTAAAATGCGTTTCATTATGCGTTAATGATAAATATTGGCTATTTCTCTTGATGCAAAAATATGTATTATTCTCCCCTTGGACGTGCTCCTGCGTACAATTGTTTTCCAAGAACGGCAGGCCGGGAAAAATCATTTGTTCATATCTTTTTCACATTGTTCAAAAGCCTATTTGAACAGCGTTGGAGCCAGGGTCTGCAGGTCCGCGCGCCAGGTGGCCCAGCTGTGGCCGGCCTGGGCGTTCTCCTTATAGTCGAACTTCAGCCCGAGTTTCTGGAGCGCGCCCCGGGTGTTGATGCAGTTCTGGTAGGCGATGTCCGTGGGGCCTCCCTGGGTGAAGACGAAAGCCTTGTAGGCCTTGTTGATCTTCTCCACCTTTTCGCCCACGCCCAGGCGGGCGGCATCCTCCGCCGGATCCACACTGGGCTGGAAACTTGCCGAGAGCACCCAGGCGTAGCGGAACAGGTCCGGATGGCCGAAGACCACCTCGAGCGTCTCCATCCCGCCCATCGACAGGCCGGCGACCGCCCGGGCCTCCGGCTTGGTGATCACGCGGTAGTTCGCCTCCACGAAGGGGATGATGTCCGTGACCATATCCTGGGCGAAGGGCGGGACCTCGTTGGGCACGTCCGTGATGGTGCCGTTGGGCATCACGACGACCATCGGGACCATCCTGCCCTCGGCGAGCAGGTTGTCGAGGATCCAGCCGGCGGCACCGACCGTGGGCCAGGAGGCGTCGTTGTCTCCTCCGCCGTGGATCAGGTACAGGACCGGCAGCTTCTGCTTCGAATTCTCATAGCCGGCGGGCGTCCAGACGTGCAAGCGGCGCATTTCACCCAGGGTCCTGGAATAATACCAGCGCTGGGCCACGGCGCCGTGCGGCACGTCCTTGACATAGCCGCTGCCGACGGTCAGCAGCGGGGAACTCTCCCCTGCCTGCGGACTCTTGGGGTCCTGGACGGAGATGCCGTCCACGACGAAATGATAACGGAACACTCCATCGCCCAGCCCCTGACAGACGCCTTTCCAGACGCCGTTGGGCATTTCGCGGAACTGTACAGGACGGTCCCAGGGCAGGTCGCCCGCCACGGAGACGGTCCGGGCCTTGGGCGCATAAATCTGGAAGACCACGCTGCCGTCCGGCAGGACGACGGTGGAATGGAGCGTGTCGGCGGGGGTGGGCTGCCGCATCCACTGGGCGGACAGCGGCAGGACGCAGCAGAGGGCTGCGAACAGAAGGATCAGACGTTTCATCATTTGAAAAGCAGGGGGACGAATTCACTCAGGTAGATACGCCAGTTGCGCCAGATGTGGCCACCGTCGGTCTCCATATATGTATAAGGATAACCGGCCGCGTCAAGCTTCTTACGGAAATCGTTGTTGGACTGGATGAGGAAATCGGTGCTGCCGATGCCGATCCAGAGCAGGGCGGGCTTCTTCGAGAAATACGTCGCAAGCTTGCCGTCGACGTTCTCATAGATCTCCTTGTGGGCGGCGGTCTGCTCGGAGCCCGTGCCGATGGCGGCGGAGAACATGCCGGAATAGTTGAACAGGTCCGGATTGTTCAGCGTGATGTAGAGCGTGTGGAAACCGCCCATCGACAGGCCGCAGATGGCGCGGCCCTGCTTCTTGGCTACGGTCCGGTAACGGCTGTCGATGAACTTCACAATTTCCGGGAAGGCGGTCTCGAAGGTGCCCTCCATCGTCTGCGGCAGGGACATCGTCGGACGCACGTAGCCGGTGGAGTTCTCCAGCGGGGCGGCCTCCTCGGAGATGTTGCCGTTGGTGAAGACCACGATCATCGGCTTCGCCTGGCCACGCGCGATCAGGTTGTCGAGAATCTGCGTGGCGCGGCCCTGGGTGACCCAGGCGTCCTCGTCGCCGCCGATGCCGTGCAGCACGTACAGGACGGGGTATTTCGCTTTGGGGTTGTCCTCATAGCCGGCCGGGGTATAGACCGTCAGGCGGCGGTCGAAGCCCGCGGTGGCGCTGGGATACCAGACCTTGGAGACGGTCCCGTGCGGGACGCGGTGGATCGCGTACAGGTCGCTCCGGGCGCCCTCCTGCGGGACCAGCAGCACGCTGGTGAGCGAAGCGACGTCGCGGTTGACATACACGTTGTTGGGGTCGATGACCGACGTGCCGTCCACACTGAAAGTATAGGTATACAGTTCCGGGGGCACGGGGTTGGGGGTGGTGTACTCCCACACGCCGTTCGGGCCCTCCCGGAACACACCGACGCCCGGGGCTTCATAACTGACTTTCTGGCCGTTCATCTCGAACTCCATCTTCTGCGTGGGCAGGAAGTCGCCGGACACGGTCACGCGGACGGCCTTGGGGGCCTGGTAGCGGAAGGTGACGGTGCCGTCGGGATTGATGACGGGAGACTCGGCCTGCGGGCCTCCGAACAGGGCCTGCTGCGCCTGCGCGGACAGTCCGAGCAGCAGTGCAGCGCCAATGACAAGGATTCTTTTCATATAAACAGGATGATTTATCGGATGATCATTTGAAACTTTCCCCGATGACCACGAGGGCCTTCTCCAGGCAAGCCTGCCAGAAACCCCAGCCGTGGTCGCCGCTGCGTTCGATGAACTCGCACTTCAGGCCGCTCTCGCGCAGCATTTCCACCAGGCTCCGCACGCCCGCGATTCCGACGACCAGGTCGTCCGTGCCGGATTCCACGGTGATCGGAGGGTAAAAAGAGGCTTCGTGCATAGATGCGAGGACACGGAAACCGGCCTCGTCCGAGGCGGGGCTCATCGCATAGGCGTAGGTGAATTTCTCCGGATACTTGAGCGCATAGTAAAGCGTCCCGTAGCCGCCCATCGACAGGCCGGCCAGGGCGCGTTTCCCGTTGCCGTGGAACCGCGTCTCCACCTCCGGCACCAGGACCTCGTGGAAATAGGTCTCGAAGTCACCCACGTAGAAGGTGGTCAGGGCGTCCGGCATCGCGATGATCATCGGCACGCCCTTGGCCTGGATGTAATTGTCGGCGATGGAGGAGGCATAGCCCTTCCGGTTCCAGGAATTGTTGTCGTCGCCGTAGCCGTGAAGCAGGTAGAGAACAGGATACGTCTTGTTCTCGTCGTATCCGGCAGGCAGCCAGACCGTCGTGGACAGCGTACGGTTCAAACCCGTGGCACTCAGCGAAATACGCTGGATGGTACCCGTCTTCACCTCCTCGGGATCCGGATCGGGATCCGGGTCAAGCTTTTCGCAGGAAGGGACTATGGAAACGGCCAGCAGCAGGGCGGCTGCAAGCGGGAAGGACAGTCTCATCATTGCAGGGTGGATTCGATGTTCAGGATCATCGTCCGCGGATACGGCTCCCACTCCGGGATGCCGTCGGCCGAGGGGACGCCCGTCTTCGCGAAATTCGTCCACAGGCGGCTGACGCGGTGGCCGAGCTCGACCGCGTCCGCTCCCCCGCCCGTGAAAGTGCGGTGCAGGGCCACGTTGTCGAACACAAAGGGGATCTCGATGCAGTGCGTGCTGCCGAAGACGCCGTCCAGCACCGGGGACTCCCAGGTGAACTGGTACAGATACACCGGGGCACAGCCTGCGGCGGTACGGTCGGAGGCCTGCTGGATGGCCAGCGGCTTGAAGATCGGATCCTCGGTGTCACGCGTGAACTCGTGGTAGGTCGTGCCGACGATCAGCGGAATGTCCTTGGAGACGGCCAGCGATGCGGGAGCGCCGGGCTGTGCGGGAAGGATGTTCCCGTCCACCACGGGACGCGTGCCGAAGATGAGCTGGTTGAGGAGGTTCTCCGGCAGGGCGCCGTCCTGCTCGGCTTCGGCGCGCACCGTCGCGACGGCGCGGTCATAGGCGGCGAGCAGCGTCTCGTACGGGACTTCGCCGATGGCGTCGATGCGCGAAGGGTTGATACCGAGTTCGCGGACCGTGGCGGCCCCGATGCGGCGGGAATATTTCTGCGGCAGCGCCTCCAGGATGGAGCCGCTCTCGACGATGGCCTTGGTAAAGAGGCCCCTGGCCGAAGGCATCGCCAGCAAGGTGCTGACCTTGCCGCCGCCGCCCGACTGGCCGAAGATGGTCACGTTGGCGGGATCGCCGCCGAACGCGGCGATATTGTCGCGCACCCATTCCAGCGCCTTGACGATGTCGGTCATTCCGAGGTTGCCGGAGGCTGCGTACTTGGCGCCGAAGCCCGACAGGTCCAGGAATCCGAGGACGTTGAGGCGATGGTTGAGCGTCACGACCACGACATCGTGGCCGCGAGCCAGGTTGGCTCCGTCGTAGCCGATCTGCTCCTGGCCGGAACCGGCGCTGAAGCCGCCGCCGTGCAGCCACACCATCACCGCCCGCTTGCGACCGTCTCCGATCCCTGCGGTCCAGACGTTGACCCGCAGGCAGTCCTCATCCGGGAATCCGTCGTCCCAGTGCATCGCGAAGGCCTGGTTGTCGTCGTACCAGCCGGCGCGCTTGCCCTGGGGGCAGGTCGGACCGTAAGCCCGGCTGCTGCGGACGCCTTCCCACGGATCGGGATCGACCGCGCTCTGGAAGCGCTCCGCCTTGGCGTAAGGGATGCCCTTGAAGGTGTAGACGCCGTCCTCGATATAGCCGGCGACGCTGCCGGACGTAGTACGGACCGTCGCGCTCCTGGCCGAAGTCTCCAGCTGGTGCCGGTTGGTGGAAAGGACCGTCACAGGGCGGTTCTGGCAGGAAATAAGGGCTAGCAGGGCCACTACAGGCAGGAAAAGATGGAAGGGGTTTCGTTTCATTGTTTCCTGTGGTTATTTGTACTGATGCAAAATTAGCCGAATTCACCCTCTTCGTCTTTCCCCTGCTGACATATGTTTTCCTTGGCGTTCAAACGCCTGTTTCGCTTTTGTTCATTTTTTTCAAAATTCTTATATTTGGAATAAAATCAATCGATATGAAAAAACCTGTCTGGATCCTCCTGTGCCTGCTGATGGCGTCCTGCGCCCATCTCCAGAGCGCAACGGGCCCCGCCGGGGCCGACAGCGAGGTACTTGTCTCGGACCATATTTCCAACCGGAAGGTCAACGCCTTCGCGGAAGACGCCGACGGCCACATCTGGATCGGCACCTTCCGCGGACTCAACAAATACAGCATCCACGAGTACCACCAGTACTTCTGCCCCGACGACACGCTCGGCCTGCCGGACAACCAGATCACGGCCCTGCATTCCGACGCATCGGGCCGGCTCTGGGTCGGCACCGTGAACGGCGTGGCGCTCCGGACGGAAGACGGCGGTTTCCGCCGGGTTCCGGTTCTTGCCGACGGCGCCAACATCAGCGAAATACTCGAGACTCGCGACGGGCGCGTGCTTTTCAACAATTCCAGCAGCCTGCTGCGCTACGATCCCGACGCGGACTGCATCCGTCCCGTCATCCGCGAATACGGCGGCAACCGCACGGTGCTCGGCCAGGACGGCCGCATCTGGACCTACGACCTGGGAGGACTCCGCTGCTATGATCCCACGGATTTCCGGCAGACCGGCAGCTGGACGGCCACTCACCCGCTCTATCACTTCACCCTGGCGGCAACCGGAGAGATCTGGCTGTCCGGAATGGGCGAACTCAGCATCTTCGACCCGCGTTCCGAGACCTGGCTGGACATCCCCGAACCCATCCGGCGCGAAAAGCGCCTGGTCGGGGGCGACATCGACATCCTCTACGCCAACGGCCCTGACCTGCTCCTGCACACCATCACCGACGGAATGTTCTGCTACAACCAGGCCACCGGGCGCCTGCTGCACCAGAGCGATCCGCAGTTCCCCTACGACATTCCTGACGCCGAGATACGGACCCTTTTCCGCGACAGCCGGGGCAATCTGTGGTTCGGCCTGACCGACCAGGGCTTCGAAATCTGCCCGACCGACCGGAACGGCTTCAACAGCAACCGTTACCTGACGGATTTCTTCGAGCGAAAATCGGTGGTTTCCCTCTGCACCGACCAGGGCGGCCGCCTGTGGATATCCACGCTCAACGACGGCCTGTATGCCTATGACCTGGCCACGAAAACCCTGCAGCAGGTGGACCTGAAGCGTCTCGTCCCGGACAACAACATCGGCTATATCCGCTGCTCCGGCATCTACTGCGACGCCCAGGGTGAACTGTGGCTGGTGATGATGGAGAAATACCGCGTCCTGCGCTGCCGCTTCGACGGCAGGCAGCTGCAGGTCACGGACCGGATCGACCAGTTCAACCCCCTGACCGTCTCACAGGACGACCTGGGGCGCATCTGGATCTCTTCTTATTCCGGGGAGCTCCTGCGCTACGACAAGGCCAGCCGCCAGATCGACCGCCTCCAGCTCCCGGATGCACAGTGGACCTATGTTCCCGCCCTGCTCCAGGTCGCGCCCGGCCGCATGCTCGCGGCCGCCTACGGACTCCCAATGTACGAAGTCTTCACCAATGCGGCCGAAGCCCGTTCCTTCGCCACGCCCGACGACGACTGGCGGCAGTACATCCGCCATTCGGTGATCAACCCGACCTGCCTGTTCCGCGACAGCGCCGGGGACATCTGGCTCGGCACGGTGGCCAACGGCCTGCTCCGCTACAGCCAGCAGTCCCGCCAGACAAGCGTCGTCTCCGGCACCCCCTGCCCCGACATCTGCGCCGTCATCGAAGACCGCCAGGGCGGCATCTGGGTCAGCACGATGAACGGACTGGGCCAGTACGACCGCACGGTGGGCAGTTTCACCAAATATTTCGAAGAAGACGGGACCGGAGGAAACCAGTACTACGACCGCGCCGCCTGCCTCCTGCCCGACGGCACCCTGGTCTTCGGCGGTACGCACGGCCTGACCTGGTTCAACCCGCTTGATCTCCAGCACAGGCAGTCCGCCCCGCTGGTCTTCGAGGACCTCAAGATCCACAATCACGTGGTGCACCCGGGTCCGGACGGTCCCATCGACCGGGAGCTCTCCGCGCACCCGGACATCACCCTACGCCACGACCAGGACGGCTTCAGCATTTCCTTCGCCGCCCTGGACTACAGCGAGAACAATCGCGCGCGCTATGAATATATGATGGACGGCTTCGAGGACTATTGGATCGATCTCGGCACAGCCCACGAAGCCAACTATGCCAACCTGCCCGCCGGGCACTACCGTTTCCGCGCCCGCATCCAGGGGGAGCCTGACAGCGAGCAGTCGCTGTCCGTAAGGATCCTTCCGCCCTGGTACCGGACCTGGTGGGCCATCCTGCTGACCGTGCTCGCCGGCCTGGGCATCCTTTCCGTCGTCTGGATGTCCTGGCGCCGGATCCGGCGGGTACGCAAGGAAGCCGCGCGTCACATCCGCGAAGTGCGCCGTGAACAGGAGCGGGCCGAGCGCGAAAAAGAGGAGGAGCAGCGGCTCAACCGCATCCAGATGAACTATTTCGCCAACGTGGCGCACGAATTCCGCACCCCGCTCACGATGATCGCCGGACCGGTGGAGCAGCTCTCCGCCTCGCCCCTCATCCAGGGGCAGGACCGCAAGCTCGTGGGCATCGTCCAGCGGAATTCCACCTGGATGCTTTCGCTGGTGGGCCAGCTGCTCGACTTCAACCGCATCGCCAACAAGAAGCTCCAGCTCAAAGTCGCCAAAGGCGATGTCGTGGAGCCGCTGCAGGGTGTCGCGGACCTCTTCCGCTTCAACGCGGAAATGAAGAACATCGAATTCAACACCTACGGCCTGGAGGACAGTTTCACGATGTGGCGCGACGCCGACAAGCTCACCAAGATCACGATGAACCTACTGTCCAACGCGATGAAGTTCACCCCGCCGGGCGGCAAAGTCTCGCTCTCGTTCGACGTCCTGCCGCGCGAGCAGGCCTCCGTCGACTTCCCGTTGACGGAGGCCGACACGGACGCGCAGTATGCGGCCATCACCGTCGCAGACACGGGCCGCGGCATCCCGGAGGGCGAAGAGGAAAAGATCTTCGAACGCTTCTACCAGGCGGGACGCGGCGAGGCCACCGGCTCAGGCATCGGACTCTTCTACGCCCGGGCCCTGGCCGGCCTGCACCACGGCCATATCCGGGCCTGCAACCGTCCGGAAGGCGGCGCCTCCTTCACCCTGATCCTCCCGGTAAGCGCAGAATCATACACCGAAGACGAGCGCACCACCGACGATCCGCTGCGCCCGCGCACCCCGGCCGTCGCTTCCACCGCTCCCCTCCCGGAGCCGGAAGATCCCGAGGCCAAGCGCCGGATCGTGGTCATCGACGACGACATCGACGTGGCCAACTATGTCAAGATCCTGCTCTCGCCCTACTACAACGTGATCGTCCATTTCGACGCCGACTCCGCGCTGAAAGCCCTCGAGGAAGAGGCGCCGGACCTGGTCATCAGCGACGTGGTGATGCCCGGGAAGAGCGGATTCGAGCTCTGCGAAGCCATCAAGGGCGATCTCCAGCTCAGCCACATCCCGGTGATCCTCGTCACGGCCAAGGTGGCCGTCGAGAGCCAGGTCCAGGGCCTGGACAAGGGCGCCGACGCCTATGTGACCAAGCCTTTCAATCCGTCTTACCTGCTGGCCCTGGTGAAGTCCCAGCTCGAGAACCGCGACAAGCTGCGCCGGCGCCTGGGCTCGGTGACGAGCACCGAGGACATCGAGCCGGAAGTGCTGTCACCGCGCGACAGCGCCTTTATGAAGGAGCTTTACGCCCTGATGGACAAGGAGTTGGACAACCAGGAGCTGGACATCACCCGGATCACGGAGATGATGCGCATCTCGCGCACCAAGTTCTACTACAAGGTCAAGGGCCTGACGGGAGAGAATCCGGGCGTCTTCTTCAAGCGCTACAAGCTCAACCGCGCCGCCGACCTGCTCAAGGAAGGGAAATACAACATCTCGGAGATCGCCTATATGACGGGCTTCAACACCCTGTCACACTTCTCCACTTCCTTCAAGAAGCAGTTCGGCGTGACTCCCAAGGAGTATTGCGGATAGGGGTCAGCGAAGTCTCCCCTTTCCCGGCGTAGGCCTCGGGAGTGCGCCCCGTCGGACTAAAAACGTCCGCCCGGCCGCATCCCGGGCCTTGTCGCCTTCCGTTTTTTTGCGACAGCCGTCCCCACGCACTCCACGCACGGCCCCCGACAGCACGGGCCACCGTGCGCAGGCCCCCGCACATCCTCCCGCCGGCTGTCGCAAATCCATTCCTTCCACATTCTTTTTAACCTGTCGGAGTGTAGTCACCCCTAAAAGTGTAGTCACCCCTTGGCTTTCAAGAAATAATCCCTATCTTTGCGATGAGATAATGAAAGCCGACAACGATCGGCTATGTTTTTGGACAAACTATGGAGAGCGCCAAACCTGAGAAGGCGTGGCGCTCTTTTTCTATTCAAGATCCCCGATCAAGTCGGGGATGACGGGGGTTATTTCAGCTTGCGAAGCAGGACGGTGTCGCCGGGCTTGAGGGGCTCGTCGCCGCGCCAGACATTGTAGAGGCGGAGTTTCTTCAGCTGCACGCCGAACATCTGGGAGATGTCCCAGAGGGTCTCGTCCTCGCGCTGCACCAGGTAGCGCCCGACGGCGGCCTGCGGCTTCTTGCGGCCCAGATACACCCAGTTGCCCGGCTTCAGCTCGGAGGGAGCCGTGAGGTCGTTGTATTTCAAGAGTTGTTTCGGGAAAAGCCCGTAGGCGGCCGCGATGGAATCCCAGGTCTCGCCCTCGAGGGCGCGGATGTATTTCACGCCGTTCTGCTCGTAGACCGGCCGGGAGAAAGAAAGCACCACGGGGCCGTCTTCCGTCTTTCCGGGCACCTCCTGCTGCTGCTGAATCAGCACCCGCTCCGGCTCCTTCACCTCTTCCGGCTCATCGGCGGCCTTCTGTTCAGGCTCCTGCTCCGCAGGCTTGAAAGTCACAACCGGCATTTCAGGCATCTGCTCCATCACTGCGTCCTCTTGCGCCAGCTCGTCGAAACGGTAGAGCTGGAAGTCTTCGATCAGGTTGATCAGCTTGGTCGCATAGCCCGGATCGGTGGCATAACCCGCCCGGCGAAGGCCTCTCGCCCAGCCCTGATAGTCGCCGGGCTCCAGGTCGAAGAGCGCCTTGTAGCGGTCGTGCTCCACCAGGTAGTCGGAATGCGCCCGATACGAATCCTCAGCGGTCGGATAGACGCGGAAGCACTCGTCGGGCGTCTCGTCGTCATACAGGAAACGCTCCCCTTTCCATTCGTTGTGGCACTTCAGGCCGAAATGGTTGTGCGCCTTCGTGGCCAGCGGAGACTGCCCCGCCCCGGACTCCAGAAGCGCCTGCGCGAGGGTGATGCTCGCCGGCACGCCCGTGCGCTGCATTTCGGAGACGGCCAGGGCCGAATACTGGTTGATATAGGCCTGGCGCGGGTTCTGTCCGGCGCCGAGGGTCGGAGTCGCCACCGCGAGAAGGAAGAGAAGAATACGTTTCATCGCCACGAAGTTACGCGCAAAGCGGCAGAAAAGCAAATTTAGAATTCGATCACCTCGCCGTCCTGGCCCGCGACCGAGTCCGGGAAGACGGCGCGGCACTCCGACAGCAGGGCGTCGAAATCCGTGATCCGCGAGGAATAATGCCCGATCAGCAGGCGCGCAGCCCCGGCGTCGCGGGCGCAGCGGGCGGCCTGTTCTCCGGTAGAATGCCCGCGCGCGGCGGCCTTGTCGGCCATCTCGGCGGGATAGGTCGCCTCGTGGTAGAGCAGGTCCACGCCCCGCACCCAGCCGGCCAGCTCCGGGAAAGGAGCGGTGTCGGAGCAATAGGCAAAGGATTTGGCGTGATAGGCCGGGTTCTCGAGACGGTGCCTTTCCGTCACGGTCTCGTCGAAGCGCCAGCCGTAGCACTCGATCTTGTGGTTCAGCGGGA
Organism: Bacteroidales bacterium; assembly: GCA_017561865.1. Taxonomy (GTDB): domain Bacteria; phylum Bacteroidota; class Bacteroidia; order Bacteroidales; family UBA932; genus Cryptobacteroides. The sequence goes on from JAFZBH010000012.1 coordinate 29,720, forward strand.
AAGCACTGACGGTCAGCCATTTGGACGTGTGCACCAGCTGCGGCTCCCGGCAGTCGACCGCCGTGAAGACGATCTCATAGAGGGTCCCTTCGCCGAAGAAGCTCCGGTAGAAATTCAGCACGGAGCCCAGCGCCTGCGGGCCGTAGATGTACAGCGGAGCCGTCCGGCCGTACATCGCCATCGTGTTCAGCAGGCCGAACAGGCCGAACAGATGGTCGCCGTGGATGTGGGAGATGAACACCGCCTCCACCTTCAGGAAAGACAGGTGGGCACGCCGCATCTGCTGCTGCGTGCCCTCCCCGCAATCCAGAAGGAACAAGCGCCCGTGCACGGCGAGCACCTGGGCGCTTGGGTTCCTATCAGAAATGGGCATGGCCGAAGCCGTGCCCATTATCGTGAGTGTGAAGTTCATCGGAAATTACTCGCCTTTCTCGAGTCTTTCCTTCAGCGCGGCCAGGGCGTCGATGTCGCCGAGCGTGGTCTTCTCCACGTTGGAGTTGACCTTCTTGACGGCCTTCTTGGTGCTCTCGGCCTCGCTCGCGGCGGCGCGCTCCTTTACCTCCTGGTAGGTGCGCACGTGGCTGAGGAGAATCCGGCGGGTGGAGCGACGGAGCTCGACCACCTTGAACGGAAGGGTCTCGCCGGCGACGGCCTGCTTGCCGTCCTCCTTGATGAGCTCGCGGTTGAACGCGAAGCCCTCGGCGTCACCCTCGAGGGTGATGTTGGCGCCCTTGTCGGTCGTGGAAGCGATGGTGCCCTCCACGGTGGAGCCGACCGGGAACTTGGCCTCGATCTCGTCCCAAGGGTTCGGGACCAGCTGCTTGTGACCCAGGCTCAGTTTGTGGTTCTGCTCGTCGAACTCGAGGATCTGGACGTCGATCTCGTCGCCGGGGGCGACCACCTCGGACGGGTGCTTGATCTTGTTCCAGCTCAGGTCGCTGATGTGCACGAGGCCCTCCACGCCGTCCTCCAGCTCGGCGAACACGCCGAAGTTGGTGATGTTGCGGACGGTGGCCTTGTGGCGGCTGCCGACGGGATACTTCTCGCGGATGCTCTCCCAAGGGTTCGGCATCAACTGCTTCAGGCCGAGGGAAATCTTGCGGGCTTCACGGTCGATGGAAAGCACCTGGGCTTCCACCTCGTCGCCGACCTTGAGGAACTCCTGGGCGGAGTGCAGCCTTGGGGACCAGGACATCTCGGACACGTGCACAAGACCCTCCACGCCCGGCTCGATCTCGATGAAGGCGCCGTAGTCTGCGATGAGGATGACCTTGCCCTTGACCTTGTCGCCTTCCTTGAGGTTGGCGTCCAGGTTCTCCCACGGGTGCGGGGTGAGCTGCTTGAGACCGAGCGCGATGCGCTTCTGCTGCTCGTTGAAGTCGAGCACGACCACCTTGATCTTCTCGTCCAGGGCGACAACCTCCTCGGGATGGTTGACGCGGCCCCAGCTGAGGTCGGTGATGTGGATCAGACCGTCCACGCCGCCGAGGTCCACGAACACGCCGTAGTTGGTGATGTTCTTGACCACGCCTTCGAGGACCTGGCCCTTCTCCAGCTTGCTGATGAGCTCGGCACGCTTCGCCTCCTGCTCGGCCTCGAGCAGCGCCTTGTGGCTGACGACGACGTTGCGGAACTCCTGGTTGATCTTGACGATCTTGCAGTCGATGTTCTGGTTGACGAACTGATCGTAGTCACGGATGGGCTTGATGTCGATCTGGCTGCCCGGCAGGAAAGCCTCGATGCCGAACACGTCGACGATCATACCGCCCTTCGTGCGGGTCTTGACGAAGCCCTTGACGATCTCGTCGTTCTCATAGGCCTCGTTGACCCTATCCCAAGACTTGAGGGTGCGGGCCTTGCGGTGGGAAAGCACCAGCTGGCCCTTCTTGTCCTCCGCGGACTCGACATACACTTCCACCTTGTCGCCGACCTTGATGTCGGGATCGTAGCGGAACTCGGACACGGGGATGACGCCCTCGCTCTTGCCGCCGATCGTCACGACGACCTCGCGCTTGTTGACGGCGGTCACTTCACCCTCGACCACTTCGTTCTCGACGACCTTGGACAGGGTGGCGCCGTAAGCGTCCTCGATGGCCTTCTTGTCGGTGCTGCCGTAGACATCACCGCCCTCGAAGGCATCCCAGTCGAAGTCTTCCGGCTTCACGGACGCATTGATCCGCACACCGGCAGCCTTGGTTTCTTTTTTCTCCTGGGGGGCTTCCACGACGGGGGCCTCGGCCACAGGAACTTCATTCTTGATTTCTTCCATTGTGTTGATAAATCAAACTAGTAGTTAAACAATATTTCTTGTCCCGCCGGCAGGGTGCCGGATTTCGGGCGCGCAAAGTTAGCAAATAATTCTGATTTTCACTACCTTTGTATTTCAGATTTGTGAAAAATGTATCAGAACGGCAAATACCCCTCCGAAGTCCTCCGCGAAGCGGTCGAAGCCATCGGCTCGCTGCCGGGCGTGGGCTCGCGCAGCGCCCTGCGCCTGGCCCTGCACCTGCTGGGCCAGCCCGCGGAGAACATCCGCCACTTCGCCTCGGCGGTCGGGCGTCTTGCCGACGACGTACATTATTGCCGGACCTGCCAGATGATCGCCGACTCGGACACCTGCCCGATCTGCGCCGACAGCACGCGCGACCACCGCACCATCTGCGTGGTGGAAAGCGTGCGGGACGTGATGAGCATCGAGGCGACGGGCCAGTACCGGGGCGTGTACCACGTCCTCGGCGGGGTCATCTCCCCCATCGACGGGATCGGTCCTTCGGACGTTCGCATCAAGGAGCTGGTGGAGCGTATCGACCGGATGGTCGCGGGGGACGCCGCAGACAGTGATTCCGGGCCAAGCCGGGAAATCTTCCCGGCCCCGGTTCCGCCCGAAATCATCCTGGCGCTGTCCGGCGATGTCGAAGGGGAAACGACTTCCTTATATATCTACCGCCAGATCGAGGGGCGCGGCGTCAAGGTCTCCACCCTCGCCCGCGGCCTGGGCTTCGGCGACGACCTCGAATACGCCGACTCCCTCACCCTCGGCCGCTCGCTGCTCGCGCGGCAACCATTCAAGCCTTAAAACAACAGGGAAACCCCGATACCGATCAGGACCAGGCCGCCGATGATTTCAGCCCAGCGGCCGAAACGTTTGCCGACGGCACTCCCGCCGCGAAGACCCGCGATGACGGACAGGGCCGTGATGACGAAAACGGAAACGAGAAGCGGCAGGAAACCCGCGAAGGAGACGTCCTCCATCGACTGCGCCACGCCCACGGCGAGTGCGTCGATGCTTGTGGCCACGCCACCGACGATGACATTGCGCAGGCCGTCCAGGTTCCGTACTTCTTCTTTACCCCGGATGCCTTCGATGAGCATCGATCCTCCCACATAAAGCAGCATCAGGAAGGCGATGATGTGGGATATCTTCTCGACCAGGCCGACGAAAAGATAGCCGAACGCCCAGCCGACGGCCAGCAGGCCGGCCTGGATGACGGCGAAGGCAAACGCCACGGCCAATACGCGTTTCCAGCGGACGTCACGCAGGGTGACGCCGGAGCACAGCGAGACCGCGAAACAGTCGGCGCACAGCGACGCCGCAACCAGAATGGCTTCCAGAATTCCCATTTCAGCCGCAAAGATACTAATTCTTCCTTTATTATTCTCCGCTTTCCGCCGGCGGACGGAGTCTTCCAGACGGGCGGCCGGAAATTATTTTTCGGACAGGTTTGCCGAAAAACCAATTTCCGCTCCGCTTTCCGCCGCCGGCGGGTTGCGAATTGAAAATGTTTTTTTACCTTTGTAGGCTTGCTTCTCCGTGACGCGAGCTATCCCGTAAGTTTAACCCCCTTCCGACAAGTGTGCCGGGACCAACCAGGAAGGAAGATGATCAAGGTTTTCTACAGACGTGGCGGCCAGATTGCCGTCAGCCAGTCCGAAACGGAGTTTGCTGCTATCGGCAAAGAAAATGTCCTCTGGATAGACCTCCTGCAGCCGTCAGGAGAGCAGAAGAGGGCTGTCGAGACGTTTCTCGGCACGGAGATCCAGAGCCGTGCCGAAGCGGAGGAGATTGAAAGTTCCTCCCGCTTCTACGAAGAGAACGGCGCCATTTTCGCCAACACCAATTTCCTCTCCCCATCCTCCGACGAGATGCTGATGGATCCCGTGTCCTTCATCCTCGTGGGAAGCATCCTCACGACGGTCCGTGAGATTCCGCTGCGTTCGCTGGACACCCTGCAGATGAAGATCCAGGCCCTGCCGGAGCAGTTCCCCGACGGGTTCACCACCTTCGTGGAGATCATGGACAAGCGCGTGGACCTGGACGCCGACATCGTGGAGCTCATCTCCAAGGACGTGTCGCAGTTCAGCAAGCGCATCAACCAGCAGGAGGACATCAACGAAGAGTTCCTGCTGGATATCAACCAGTTGCAGGAAAATGCCATGACGGTCCGCGAAAACATCGTGGACAAGCAGCGCCTGATCTCCAACATCCTCAAGAGCAAGCTCTGTCCCCGCGACCCGGAGCTGCGGGCGGACCTGAACGTCATCTCCCAGGATATCGCCTCGCTGATCAACCACACCAACTTCACCTTCGAACGTCTGGAATACCTGCAGGACACGGTCCTCGGCATTATCAACCTCGACCAGAACAACATCATGAAGATCTTCACCTTCGTGTCGTTGCTGCTGATGCCGGCCACCCTCGTGGCGAGTTTCTACGGGATGAACGTCACCCTGCCCTTCGCTGAGAAGTGGTGGGCCTGGCTCGCGCTCTTCCTGCTGATGGTCTGCCTGATCATCAGCATCTGGATCATCTTCAAGCGGAAGAAAATGCTTTAGCCATGAAAAAGAAGATTCTGGGATTCCTGGCATTGGCGGTCATAATCGTCGTGTCATTCGCAAGCGGCCTGTTCTCGGACCTCGATGAAAACCCGGAAAACGGAACCGGTCAACCCCTGCAGGAGCAGACGGACCAGTTTCCGCCTTCCGTCAAAAAGGCACCCGACGTCTCGCCGGAAAATATGCTGGACGCCATCCTGGCCCGGTATGCGGGAGAAGTGGTGCTAGTGGACTTCTGGGCCACCTGGTGCCAGCCCTGCCTGCAGGCCATGGAAAAGCTTGAGCCCCTCAAGGACAGCCGCTTCAAGAATGTGAAGTTCGTCTATGTGACGGATGCCACCTCCCCGAAGGAAACCTGGGAGCAGATGGTTCCCGGCATTCATGGAGACCACTACTATCTCGAGGGCGCCGGCATGGACCTGATCCTCGGCCAGCTCGGCTCTGGGGGCTACCCGACCTATCTGGTCGTAGACCGGGAAGGCAATCGGGTCCGGACCTTCATCGGCTACCAGGGCGAGAAGATGCTCAAACTGCTCGACGAGGCGCTCTGAGACTGGATCTGTATCAACAAATAACCACATAATCATTCATGAAGAAATTACTGATCAGCCTGTTTGCCCTGGCTGTGTCCGCCGTGGGCGTATATGCCGTTGAAGACTGGCAGAATCCGGCCGTGAACCAGCGTGGCCGCGTGCCGATGGCCGCGACCTTTGCCACGGACAGTCCGCGCCTGTCGCTCGAAGGCATCTGGAAATTCCAGTGGTACGAGACGCCGGATGCGCGTCTGCGCGAGTTCTATAAACCGGGGCTCGACGATTCCGCCTGGGGTGCGATGCCCGTGCCCGGGATGTGGGAGCTGAACGGCTACGGCGACCCGCTCTACGTCAATATCCCGTATGCCTGGGACGGCCATTACCAGAACAATCCTCCCTTCGTAGCCACAGAGCACAACTACGTCGGGCAGTATCGCCGCAGTTTCGCCATCCCGGCCGACTGGGCGGGACGCGATGTGTTCCTGTCCATCGGCAGCGCCACTTCGAACGTGCGCGTATGGGTGGACGGCAAGGAGGTCGGCTACAGCGAGGACAGCAAACTGGAAGCCCGTTTCGACATCACGAAATTCGTCACCCCGGGCCAGGACGCCCTCATCGCGCTGGAAATCTTCCGCTGGTGCGACGGCACCTACCTCGAGTGCCAGGACTTCTGGCGCTACGCCGGCATCGCGCGCGAAGTCTATCTGACCGCGCGCCCCAAAGCCCGCGTCGAGGACCTGCGCGTGAGCGCCGGGATGGACGGGGCCTACTCGTTCGACGCCACGCTGACCAAGGCCGCCAAGGGCGTGAGGTACTACCTTTCCGGACCGGGCTTCCCCGAGCAGGAAGTCCCCGCTGCCGGCCGGGTGGAGCGCCCGGGCCTGTGGAGCGCCGAGACCCCGAACCTCTACCACCTCAAGGCTATCTGCTCCGACAAGAAGGGCGCGACGGAAACGGTCGAACTGGACTTCGGCTTCCGTGAAGTACGCATTTCCGGCGGGCAGTTGCTCGTCAACGGACAGCCCGTCCTGATCAAGGGCGCCGACCGCCACGAGATGTCCGCCACGGGCGGCTACGTAGTCACGGTGGCCGAGATGCTGGAGGACATCCGCATCATGAAGGAGCTGAACATCAACACGGTACGCACCAGCCACTATCCCAACGACCCGCGCTGGCTGTCGCTCTGCGACCGCTACGGCCTGTATGTCATCGACGAGGCGGACATCGAGTCGCACGGGATGGGCTATGGTCCCGGCACCCTTGCGCAGAATCCCGCTTTCGCCCAGATGCATATGGAGCGCACGCAGCGTATGGCCCAGCGCGACGTCAACCACCCCTGCGTCATCATCTGGAGCCTGGGCAACGAGGCCGGCAACGGTCCCAATTTCGAGGCCACCTACGACTGGCTGAAGAGTTGGGATCCCTCCCGTCCCGTGCAGTACGAGCGGGCGGAGCTGGGCCGCAACACGGACATCTACTGCCCGATGTACGCGGGCTATGAGCATATCGTGCGCTATGCCGAGAGCAACCCTGAGCGCCCGCTCATCCAGTGCGAGTACGCCCACGCGATGGGCAACTCGATGGGCGGCTTCGAGGATTACTGGGATCTCTACCGGAAATATCCCGCGCTGCAGGGCGGCTGCATCTGGGACTTCGTGGACCAGGCCGTCCGCTGGCCTTCGGCGAAATCCCGCACCGGCTACATCTACGCCTTCGGCGGGGATTTCAACGACTACGACCCTTCCGACAACTCCTTCAACTGCAACGGCATCATCGCCGCCGATCGCAGCTGGCATCCCCATGCCTGGGAGGTGCGGCACGGCTACCGTTCCATCCTGACTTCCGCCTCGCCCGAGCAGGCGCTGGACGGCTATGTGCAGGTGTACAATGAGAACTTCTTCATCGACCTGAGCCGTTACCTGCTGCGCTGGGAGCTGCTCGCTGACGGTATCCCGGTGCTCGCAGGGCAGATGGACGCCCCCAAGGCGGCTCCGCAGCAGACCGTCACCGCCGACCTGGGTTTCCGCCGCTCCGACCTGGCCGCCATCCCGGGTGAACTGTATCTCAATGTCAGCTTCATCCTGCGCCGCTCCGATGGTATCCTGCCCGCCGGCACGGAGGTCGCCCACGACCAGATCCTGCTGCGCGAGGCGCCTTATAAACTGACTGTCGCCGACCTGGGCGGGCGCCGCTGGGAGGCTGACTTCGACCCGCGGACCGGTGCGCTCTGCTCCTACAAGCTCGAAGGCAAGCAGCTGATTTCCACCCCGTTGATGCCTTGCTTCGGCCGCGCCGTGACGGAGAACGACCTCGGCGCCCGGCTTGAGCGCCGGATGGGCGCATGGCTCTATCCCGAATTCAAGGTCACATCGCTGCAGCGCAGCGCGGGCTGCGTGGAAGTGAGCTATGAAGTGGGCGACGGCCTCGCCACGGTCGTGATGCAGTATGCGCTCGCCGACGACGGCAGCATCACCGTCACCGAGCAGATGACCGAGGTGCGCGAACGTGCGCCGGAACTGTTCCGCTTCGGCGTCGAGTTCGCGATGCCGGGCGCGTTCAATACGCTGGAGTTCTACGGCGAAGGCCCCTTCGAGAACTACATAGACCGCCAGGGCGCCTCGCAGACCGGCCTCTGGAAGCAGTCCGTCTCAGACCAGTACCACTTCGGTTATGTCCGGCCGCAGGAGTCCGGCACGCACGTGGGCCTGCGCTGGCTGCGCATCACCGACGCCGCCGGCTGCGGCTTCGAGATCGCCTCGCCGGTGATGTTCTCCGCCTCCGCGCTGCCTTTCGGCCGCCGGGACATCGACCTTTCGGTCAGCGGCGGTGGCCGCGGCAAGGGCGGCGACCAGCGTCACTCGCTGGAACTACGTGAGGACAGCCTGACGCACCTCAACGTCGACCTTGTCCAGATGGGCCTGGGCTGCGAGAACAGCTGGGGCGCGGTTCCCCGGCCGCAGTACCGCCTCAAGGCGGAGCCGCGGGTCTTCAGCTTCACGCTGAAGCCCCTGCTCTGACGATTGAGGGGGAATCAGAAGTTGAAGGCGAAGCTGCAGTACAGGAGATTGGGCTTGGCGTACACATTGACATATCCGTCGTAGCGTGAATATTCCGTAACCTTTGACACGGAATACTCATAGCCGAGACGGATGCTGTAGCGGCCGAAATCCACGCCGCCGCCCAAGGCGACACCATAACCCAAGTACTCGCTGTCGGGACCGATGCGCAGTCCGGTACGGACGGCGGCAAAGGGACTGACCGGACGGTTGATGAAATTATACTTCGCATCCAGGAAAACCGGGATGTAATAATCCCCGTTCAGGTCGATGCCTGCGCCCAGGCCGGCTCCGACAAAGGATCCGTCCCCGAAACTATACCCTTGGGTGGTGGTCAACTGGGCGATACCGCCCACCTTATCTTTGCCGAACACGGCATAATTACCGATCTCAACATTGCCCCGATATCCTTTCCGGAACATCCGGCTCTCCTGCGCGGAAAGCACCGCACAACCGAGAATCAACACAAAAACCAATAGAATCTTTTTCATAATCGTTCACAATTTGGGGCCGCAAAGATAATAAAATTTTTAAAAAACCCACTACAGCCGGCGGACGGAGTCTTCCAGACGGGCGGCCGCTCTATATGGCGGGGCATATCCCCGAACCCCTGCGGCGCTCAAGTCCCTTTCCGACTTTGCACGGCAAAGTCCCGGGACCGCGCCGGTCGGCTGATGCCGACTCGGACAGGTTTGCCGAAAAACCAATTTCCGCTCCGCTATCCGCCGCCGGCTGCAGAGCAACGCAGCCGCTGATTTAATTTAATTGCAGCAGCCGGAGCGTGGGGCGTGCGGAGGCCTGCGCACGTTTGCCCCGCGCAGTCGGGGGCCGTGCGTGGGGTGGGCCGGAGCGGCTGCTGCCCGGCTGGGAGCCATAACGAAGACCCGGGGTCCACGGGAGCATTTTTCGCTCACGGGGATCCCGGGACTTCGTTGGCGGAATAAAAGGACTAGCGGGCCTTGCCGTTCGAGCCGAGGACGTTGATGATCTTGTGGACGTACATCTTCTTCATCTCCTCGCGCGCCGGCTTCAGATACTGGCGCGGATCGAAATGACCCGGATTCTCGGCGAGGTGCTTGCGCACCGCGGCCGTCATCGCCAGGCGGCTGTCCGAATCGATGTTGATCTTACACACTGCGCTCTTCGCGGCCTTGCGCAGCTGAGACTCGGGAATGCCGATCGCGTTGGGCAGCTTGCCGCCGAACTGATTGCACATATCCACATACTCCTGCGGCACGGAAGAAGACCCGTGAAGCACGATCGGGAAGCCCGGAAGCTTCTTCTCGATGGCCTTCAGCACATCAAAAGCGAGGGGCGGCGGGACCAGCTTGCCGTTCTCGTCGCGCGTGCACTGCTCCGGCGTGAACTTGTAGGCGCCGTGGGACGTACCGATGGAGATGGCGAGCGAGTCGCACTTGGTCTTCTTCACGAAGTCGATCACCTCCTCGGGCTTGGTGTAGTGGGACACCGCGGAGGACACCTCGTCCTCGACACCGGCCAGCACGCCGAGCTCAGCCTCGACGGTCACGTCGTGCTTATGGGCGTAGTTGACCACCTTGCGGGTCAGCTTCACGTTCTCCTCGTAAGGCAGCGAGGAAGCGTCGATCATCACGGAAGAGAAACCGAAATCCACGCAGCTCTTGCACAGCTCGTAGCTGTCGCCGTGGTCCAGGTGAAGGACGATCTGGGGCTTCTTCCAGCCAAGCTCCTTGGCATATTCGACGGCACCCTGGGCCATATAGCGCAGCAGGGTCTGGTTGGCGTAGTTGCGGGCGCCCTTGGATACCTGCAGGATCACAGGGGACTTCGTCTCGGCAGCGGCCTGGATAATGGCCTGCAGCTGCTCCATATTGTTGAAATTGAAAGCGGGGATGGCATAACCGCCCTTGACGGCCTTCGCGAACATCTCGCGGGTGTTCACAAGACCCAGTTCTTTGAATGAAACCTTCATAAAAATATAAATTTGTGACTAAGATTCAGTAAATCGTGCAAAAATAACTATTTTTGTGGAAAACACCGCATAATGTCAGGCAAAGTCATCATCTTTTCCGCTCCGTCCGGCGCCGGCAAGAGCACCGTCGTAAACCACCTCCTGGGGCTCCATCCCGAATTCGAATTCTCCATCTCCGCGACCTCGCGCGAACCGCGCGGCCAGGAGCAGGACGGCGTGGAATACTACTTCATCTCCGCCCGCAAATTCCGCAGCCTGATCCGCAAGGACGCCTTCGTCGAATACGAAGAAGTGTACAAGGACCGCTTCTACGGCACCCTCAAGAGTGAAGTCGAGCGCATCTGGGCCAAGGGCCACGTCATCATCTTCGACGTCGACGTCAAGGGCGGGGTGAACCTCAAGAAGTATTTCGGCGACGCCGCCCTGTCCGTGCTCATCGTCCCGCCGAGCATGGAGGTGCTGGAGGCGCGCCTGCGCGGCCGCGGCACCGACAGTGAGGAAGCCATCCGCGAACGGCTCGCCAAGGCCGCCTGGGAGCTTGATTTCGCCGCAGGCAAATTCGACCGCGACCTGGTCAACGACAAACTGGAGGACACCTTCGCCGAATCGGAGGCCCTCGTGGACGCCTTCTTATGCGGATAGCCGTCTACTCCGGCTCCTTCGACCCGCTCCACATCGGCCACCAGGCCATCATGGAGCGGCTCACCCTCACGCGCGAATTCGACTGGGTGTATCTGGTCATCTCCCCGCAAAACCCGCTCAAGGACCCCTCCAAGGCGCTTTCCGCCGAACGGCGCTACCGTGCGGCCATCGACGCCGTGCGGCGCCATCCCGAGCTGCACGTCTGGGTGGACAACATCGAGCTCGAGATGCCCGCCCCCACCTACACGATCAAGACCCTGGACGCCCTGAAGCGGCGCGAGCCCGAGAACGATTTCACGCTCGTCATCGGCGCCGACAACCTGCAGAACATCCATCGCTGGCGCGACGCCCCGCGCATCCTCGGCGAATACGGCGTGGCCGTCTATCCCCGCAAGGGCTACGATATGGAGCGGCTGAAAGAAATGCTGCTCGAGGAGTGCCGCCACTTCCCCGTGCCCGACGTGCTCGACGCCTCGCAGGTCTCCGCCCCCGACGGCGTCAGCCTCGAGGACATGGACCGCTTCTACCACATCCGCCTGATCGACGCCCCCATCGTCGACATCTCCTCCACCCAGATCCGCCAGATGCAGGCCCAAGGGCTCGACGTCTCGGAGTACCTGATGTAGGCGTGTAGCGTGATAAGTAAATCATTGATAGAATGCATTTTATAAAAAGCGTGGGGGCCTTTTGTACCCCCACGCTTTTCAGTTCTTACTGATATACAACGACTTGCTTATCACGCTCCTCATAATCAAACTGCCAACTGCCTATTCGTGAATCACGGGCGGAGCTCCGGGCTCCCAGCCCTCGGGACGCTTGAGCGGCACCGGAACACCGGATTTCGTCGACCCGCGGTTCACCGCATCATACTCCAGGAACTTCGCGAAACTATAGTCTTCGCCGCTCAGCTTCATAATCCGCTGGTAGATGGCCCAGCGGGAAGGAGCGTTGAAGCCGCCTATTTCTTCGTTCATGACGCTATTCTTCGTCGGACGCCAGACTCCCTTCATATACAAGGCGCCGCCTTCGAAGATACCTACAGTGTCTTTGTAACGATCATCGTCCAGGAAGGCACTCCAGCGTATCTTGGCCGGATCGTTGGTGAAATCCACGTTGGAGAACCAGCCGTATTGATTGTACATCGAATTGTAGTATTCGACGTGATCGGCCGGGGCGGATTCGTAATAGCTGGAATACTCGTCCGCCAGGAAAGCGAAGCCGTGACCGCCGGCTTCGTGACGCAGCGTGCTGCCATAAAACTCACGGGCATTGTCGATCGTCGTCGTATATGCCACGGAGGACTGCCTCAGATAACTCATCGACGTGGTACCCTTGCTGACCGAGCTGTTCACCATGACGCAAACCAGCAGATTGTTCTGATCCGTAATGCCCGGCACTTTCAAAGCATAAGAATAGCAGGCATCGTCATTTCCCAGTATAGCGGTCCCCGAGCCATAGTAGCAGGACAGCGCCGTCGAGCAGCCTTCCCCGATCCGGTCATTAGTGGAAACCGCCTTGACGGCATATACGTTGAAACGGTTGCGGAACGTCTTGTATGGCTCGACAGCAAAGAACTCCTCCATCGATTCTTTCATCACCGTCTCATAGAGTCCTCCGGCTGCCATATCCTTGTCAGTATAGGCATCTCCCAGGAAAACGATGTTGATGCCCTTGCCCGCCGAGGCTTTCTGCAGGGTCAGCACTTCACCGTCCTTCGAGAAATCCTTGGAAGTGTACACATCCGAAACGTCCGCGGGACCCAGCAATGATTCCAGGAACGGGATCAGTTCCGAAGAAGCCGTCCTGTCGAAACGGTTCCGCACCGGGTCATTCAGTTTGGCGAAACCGCTGAACAGGATGTTACCTTCGGAATCATAAACTTCGGCGACGGGTACCAGCATAGGATACGAAGACTGGTCTATCTGGAAAAAGAAGAAATTGAGCCATTTGTCATAGCCTTTTTCCACCACTTCTTTCTTCTGGCTTTCCTTGGTAGGGAGATTCCCGTCGCTGTCACCTGCGGCTATCGTGGCGATGATTTCCAGCCCGGATTTATGATACTGCGCATAATACTCCTTCAACTGAGGCATCAACACCTTGGAGAAGGGGCACCACGTCGCCCAGAAAAGATAGACGGTATATTTGTTCTTTGCCACCACATCCTTGAAAGAGAACGGATTGCCGTCCAGGTCCTGGACCTCCCCTTCCAGCCAGAATTTCGCGCCGTGCAGTTCCACGTTGGAGATGTCGAAACCATACCCTGCCTTTTGATAAAGGATGTCATCGATCAGCCAAGCATCATCTCCTATCGCAAGGATAGCCTCAGGAACGACCCCGCTCAGGCAATTGTCGCCTACCGACAGATTAGTCCCCAACCGGGCCCAGGACGCCGGGATATCTCCGGTAAAAAGGTTGGAATTAAGATGCAACGTCTCCAGTACAGAGGAATTGCCGATGCTGACTGGAAGCGGTCCGGTCAGTTTTTCATTCCCTACGATTGTAACATTTTTCAGTTTATCCAACCCGCCAAAGACATCCGGTATCGAAGTAATGGAAGTCTGAATGATATTAAAACTCTCCAGATTGACCAGATTCCCGAAAGAATCAGGAAGCGATCCCGTCACATCCGGGGCATCCCAAATCGTGAAATGATTCAATGAAGTAAGTTCTCCGATACAACTCGGGATAGTACCTTTGAGGTTATGGTCATACATAAAACTGATTTTGGTAACCCCGACTCCTTTTGTGTATTCGATATGGGACCAGGATTCCAGCGGTTTATCCGTGCCCCAGCCGGAATGATTGGTCCAGTTCGGGCCGTTCATCTTATTATAGAACTCCATCAGGATCTCACGAGTCCTGGCAAGCATCTTATTGCCTTCCTGCGTGATGGTGAACGTCACCGGAGAGGCATTATGCAGTTTGTCCTGAACCGTCACCTTACCGCTTCGAGCTTCGGTCTCTTCGTTCGCGGCGACCTTGAATTCGAGTTTTCCGCTTGACAGGGCCTTTGTCCCGTTGAAGGTAATCCACGACTTGGCAGAAGATTCGATCCCTACCTCATAGTCCGCATTGAACTGGATGTCCACCGTGACGATACCACCCTCTGCGGGAACTTCCGCGACATTACCTACCACGACCGTAGTCTTCGCGTCCTGTTCCAATTTGACGCTGGCGCTCAGGCCTTCGCTTCGGATGGAAAGACTGCCGGTCGCCATGTCGGACGAACTTGCCGGTGAAGCGGTGACCGTAACGGTGGCGTCCCCCACGCCGGAATCGGGCGAGACCGAGAAGCCGGATCCGCTCGCACTCGCGGTCCAGGGGTAGTTGGCGGAGATCGTCACCGTCCTGGAACCTCCCGCCTGCGGGAAGGAGAGACTCTCAGGACTGACGGACAGATAAGGCTCCTTCTTGCAGGAATCGAGGAGCAGGAATGCCGTCAGGCACAACAGAAATGCAAGGAAACGTTTCATAGGGCTGGGGATTAGTGCTCTTGCAAATATATTAAAAAAACCGGAAGAAAAACTAATTTCTTCCGGGAAAAGATCCCTCGACTACGCTCGGGGTGACAGAAAGAACGCTCGGGATGACTCCCGGGTCAACCTGTCATTACGGTTTCTTGCCTATCATGACCGGCGGGGTGTGCGGGACAGGGGCCAGGACACCGCTCCCCGGAACCCGGACGGATGAAGAGGAAGCGGAGGTCTTGCGATTGACGGCGTCGTATTTGACGAACTCCTCATAATCAAACTGCCAACTGCTTCCATAGGCCAACTTATGGATGCGGATGTACGCCGCCGCGCGGGAAGGAGCATTGAAACGGTCTCCGTCATGCCCCACCTGCTGATGGTTCATAATACTGTTCTCGGAAGGACGCCAGACACCTTTTTCCCAAGTCATACCTCCCTCAAACACACCCAGCCCATCAAACTTATAACGGTCATCGGCGAGGAACTTGGCCCATTTGACCTTCTTGGGATCCGATTCGAAATCAATATTGGCGTAATACCCTTTCGCAAAATAGGCATCCTTATAATATTTCTTTTCATCCTCAGAACACCCCCCGAAACCGGTATAGTAGTATTCATCCTGAAGCTTCGTGAATCCGTGGCCGTTCGCCTCGTGGTTGATGAGCAGGCGACGTTCCGCATCCTGGCTCTGCAGGCCGAAACAGGCGTACGCGAAACCGGAGCCAAAATCAGTATTAATAGTCGGATAAGGCATGAACGCGGTTCCGGAGTTGCTGTTCTTGTTGACGATTACAATGGTAAGCGTCTCGTCCAGGTTGCTGACGGCCTTACTGCTATAAGCCCTGACCTTTTCTTCATCGCAGCCTACATAGGAGCCTTCGCCGAATATGGCACCGAGGGCCGTTCCATAATTCGAATAAGCCGTCTTGGAAACCGCCACTACGGCATATACGTCAAAGAGGTTCCTGAACGTGGTGAAAGGCTCGACTCCGAAGAAATCCTCCATGGTCTGCCTGGCGACCTTCTCGAAATCTCCGGCCGCAATGTCCTGATCCGTAAAGCAGTCGCCGGTAATCACGATGCTGATACCGTTGCCTTTCTCGTGGGACTGCAGTTTGATTACTTTTCCGTCGCTGGAAAAGTCTTTGGACTCATAATGAGCGAATGAAAGAACATACCCCTGTTGCTGGGGCATGATATTCTTATCCGGCGCCCAACTGTCCCATTTGCTGCACGCAACCACTTCTGCGGGGATTTCACCGGACAGCCGGTTTCCATACAACTCCAGACAGGCCAGTTGAGGAATCTTGGCAAAACAAGAAGGCACCCCGCCCTCCAGATTGTTGTTCTCCACAAGGAAATAATTCAGGTTCTGGAGTTTATCCAGATCGCCCGGAATAGATCCTGAGATCTGATTCGCCGTTTCCGTGAAAGACCCGTTGGAGATCGGATGGTTTTCAAGGCTGAAATACCTGAGAGCCGTCAATTCCGTTATTTCCTTGGGGATCGTGCCTGTGAGGAGATTTGTTCCGAGACCGAGCCATTCCAGTTGTTTCGCATTCCGGACGGCGGATGTCAATTGTCCCGTAATCTTGTTGTCATCAATGGCAAGTTCTTTCAGGGCGGGCATGCTCCAAAACTTTTCGGAGAGTTCGCCCGAAAGTTGATTAGACCACAATTCGATATCGAACAGTTTCTTCAACTGATACAAAGTCTCGGGTATAGGACCGGTCAGATTGTTGTGTTGTAAATGAATTTCCTCCAATTCTTTTGCATTTCCCACTTCATTTGGAATCGGTCCCGTCAGATTGTTGTATGATAAATTCAAACAAGCTAACTTGGAAAGGGAGAAAATTTCTCCCGGAATAGTACCGGTAAGATTGTTCGAACCTAACAGAATACTGATTACATGTCCATAATCGTCTGTATTAATGCCATACCAGTCACGCAACGGCTTGTCAGAACACCAGTTGTCTTTAACCGTCCAATTATTTCCTCCGGTTGCATTATAGAAGGCACTCAGCGCGGCGCGCTCTTTCGCCACCATATCCTCCACCGTGACGGTACACGTCGCGGTCTTGTCCCCGGCTTTCGCCGTGATGGTCGCCGAACCGGCGGCTACGGCCGTCACCTTGCCGCCCGCGTCCACCGTGGCCACGCCCGGATTGTCGCTGCTCCAGCTCACGCTCTTGTCCGTCGCATTGTCCGGTTTTACCGTTGCGACGAGCGTCGCCGACTCTCCGGGGGACAACGTCATACTGGTCATATTCAGCGTCACCCCCGTCACCGCCACGCGGCCCGCCTGCTTGATCGTCACCGTGTGCGACAGCGAGCCGCCCTTCTGCGAGATCTCCACCTTTCCCTCGCGGGCGCTGTAGGTCGTGTTCTCAGCCACCTTCAACACCACCGTCGAACTGCTCAGCGCCTTCGTCTGGACGTACTGGATCCAGTCCGCACCGCTCTTCACCTCGAAACTCACGTTCGCCTCCACCTTCACGTCCACCTCTCCGCCGCCGTAGGGCATATCGTAGCTGCTATCCTTCACGATCAGCGCGTCCTTCTGCGCCTGCTTCACGCTGATCACCTGCTCCTGCACCCCGGGCGTCTGCGGCTTGACCGTGATCGTCGCGCTGCGCGAGTCGTAGGTCGTGTTCTCCTCCACGCTGAAACTCAGCGTCTTGCTCGTCAAGCCCTTCGTCCCCGTCTGCTTGATCCACCCTTCCGATACGGACACCGTGTAGTCCACGTTCGCCTGCACCTCCACGTCGAGCGTCCGCGCATCGGAGGTCAGGTCGTATGACTTGTTCGGCAGGACCACACCCAGGTTAGCCGGCTGACGCACCGTCACGCTCTGCGTCAGGCCCTCACCACGGAGGGTCACCGTGGCGCTGCGGTCCTCGTAGGTCGTATTCGCGTTGCACTTCACCGTAACCGTTATGGGGCCGTCCGAGGCCGTACCGGACGACGGCGAAAGGCTCACCCACGACTCGGACGAACTGGCCGTCCAGTCGGTGTTGCTCGTGAAGGTGATGCTTCCGCTCCCGCCGTCGGCGTTCACGTCGATCGAAGCAGGGCCGGAAAGGGTCAGGAACGGCTCCTTCTTGCAGGAATCGAGGAGCAGGAGTGCCGTCAGGCACAGCAGAAAAGCAAAGAAACGTTTCATAGGGATGTGGATTAGTGCTTGCTAATTACAAAAAACTAGATTAAATGATTTTTTGGATAAAAAACCTTTCTCCATTACGCCAGATTAATACGGAAAATCTACTGTCATCCGATAGATCTTGCCTGCTTCTTCCGTTTTTCTAAACGATTCTAACTCAATATTTGTAAAATCGTCATCATCATTGATATAAACCCTTATTTTTTTTATCATATGAACTTCCGGTCTTGGAGCAAAGGGAACATACACGGTTATTTTTCTACTACTCCCGATTTTTAGGCCTTCAGTTCCCCCCAGAGATAACAGAGGGGTCTGGTATGAATCAGAAGTCCAGCTTGGAAAATCCCCGATAGAAGAATGATCACCCCAGAAAGCATACTTTTTGTTTCCTTCATTATCCCAAGGTACAATATTCACATTTCTTACAACAAAATCGTCACTATACGAACTCCCCGAAAAAGTAATCTCCAGTTTTACTATACTTGTAAAATGCTTCAACGGGACCTCAAGAGAACCACCGGATATCGTTCCTGATCCATAAAGGATTGTGTTATTGTCCAGGAAAGAAAATGAGTTGTCTGTTTCTTGATTGGAAGCTAAATCAAGCCGGAAATCACTTTCGCCATTTTTCATGCCGTATATTGAACCTGTCGCAGAACGATACTCGCCATCCTTATCAGCATCCTCAACGGCCGGATACAGAACCAGAATAGGATTGGATGCATCACCAGTAAAACTTCCGGTGAAATCCACACTTTTTTCCCCTGCGCCCCCTGAATAAGAAAACGTATCGATAGTTTCTACCTTGGCATCATAATCGGTACCGGAATAGGTTATGACGGATATTTTCTCACTTGCACCCCAAGTTGCCTTCAGCCCATTTCCATCTGCAGTGTAGCTCAATTTCGTGTCCGCCCCGCCAATTGTTGCCGTCAGCGTCAACGGCACCCCAGCTTTTGCTTCAGGCTCTTCGCTCGGGTTGAACTGCTTGTTGCAGGAGACACTCGCCACCAGCAACAGACCCGCCAAAAGGATGTGATTCGGTCTTTTCATCTTTCTTTTCCTCCATTATGCTTTAATGAATTTCTCCACCGTCACCAAAATCCGGTG
Source organism: Bacteroidales bacterium (assembly GCA_017561865.1). Taxonomy (GTDB): domain Bacteria; phylum Bacteroidota; class Bacteroidia; order Bacteroidales; family UBA932; genus Cryptobacteroides. Next base: position 48,475 of record JAFZBH010000012.1, read on the forward strand.
CGCTTGCAGCAATGACGCCCTCGAGAGTTATTACCTCTATCATCGTCTCCGGAGCCTCATACAATTCTTTTTTGATTAATGGTTCCATAAGCATTTAGCGTTTTTGCAATACATTATCTATTAAATAATTACTTTTTTACTTTGGGGCATTTCGGATCAAGAAAAATCATAAATCATTGAATATCAGAAAATTCCAAAAACAGCCGTAAAGGTAAGCGGATGGAGATCCCTCGACAAGCTCGGGATGACAGGAGAAGCGCTCGGGATGGGGCCCACAAGCGGAGCGCAGTGGGAGGGATGAGCGAAGCGAACTTTCGCCGCGGCAGCTGCCTGCAAGCGGAACCCGGCCGGACGTGCTTTCTGTTGTCCGAACAGACGCAGCCCTGCCGCTTCCGGCGATTCAATATGTATTTAGCTGAATTACAATGATTTACATACCCCCCCCCATAAAATGGAAGAGCGCAGCAGGATACATTATGCGGTTCCTTTCGTAAGTCATTGGCAACGGATGACTTACAAATATAATAAAAAACTGGAAGAAACGCTATTTTCTTCCAGAAAAAGATGTCTCGACTCGCTCCGCTCGCTCGACATGACAATAGCCGCGCTCGGGATGACAGTGTATGGTAAACCCTACTGGGCCAGGTCCCCGTTTTCCATCAGATAGAAGGTCAGCTCGCCCTTGCAGGCAAGCTTGCCCTCGACGGTCGCCTGCGCGCCGATCACGAAGAGCGAGCCGCGGATGGCGATGGGCTTGGCGGAGACTTCGATCGTGTCGCCGGGGCGCACCATGTGCTTGAAGCGGACCTTGTCGAGGCCGGCATAGAAAGGCGTATGCCCCTTGAGCTTGTCGCCCAGGATGAGGGTGCAGGACTGCGCCATGATTTCGCATATGATGACGCCGGGCACCACCGGGAAATCCGGGAAATGCCCCCGGAGGAACCACTCCTCCCCCGTCACGTGGTAAGTCGCCTTGATGCCGTCGCCGTTTCCTTCCGTCCAGTCCACGAGCAGCATAGGCTCGCGGTGCGGCAGGAATTCCTTGATATCTTCTCTGTTCATCGTTTGCTTCTAGATTTTACGAAGGGCCACGCTGGCGTCGTGCCCGCCAAAGCCCAGCGAATTGGACACGGCCACGCGGACCGGCCGCTCCACCGCGTGCAGCGGCGTGTAGTCCAGGTCGCACGCCGGATCTGGATCCGTCAGGCCGATGGTCGACGGGATGACTCCGTCGCGCAGCGCGAGTGCCGAGGCGAGGAGTTCGAC
>JAFZBH010000013.1 GCA_017561865.1 Bacteroidales bacterium
GGCTCTGGTCGCGCGTGCCCACGATGGCAACGGCCGGCCGCCGCCCGAAGAGTTCCGCCGCCGGAGTGGCGCTGCGCACATATAGCAGCAGCGGCGCGTCGGGACATTCCCGCAGGGCTTCCGGGTAGGCCGGATCGAAGATGTCCAGGAACTGGCAGCCCCTCGCGGAAAGCCGCTCGTATTCGGCCTGTGCGGCTTCGAGGGCCGCCGGTCCGATCTGTGCGGCGTGGGCGTTGTACGGGCCGAACAGGGCGGTCCGCTCCTTGTCGGAAAGGGCGAACACGGCATCGGCGGAGCCGAGCGCGTCGATCAGGCGGTGGGAGAACTTCGGTTCATAGCCGAAAATGGCGTTGAGCGCGATGGCGCTCACCAGGGAAGAAGGAGAAGAGCCGTTCATTTCTCATAGCGTTGGTGCGGGGCCAAAACTAAAAATTCCGGCCGACAAAGTCAACCGGAATCCTTAAAATTCGTAAAAATCTTACACGATCAGCAGCGCATCGCCATAGGGTCCGAAACGATAATCGTTTGCGAGGGCCGTCTGATAGGCGTTCATCACCTTCTCATACCCGCCGAAGGCCGCCACGCTCATCAGCATCGTGGACTGCGGCAGATGGAAGTTGGACACGATGGCATCGGGCACGGAGAACTCGTAGGGCGGGAAGATGAACTTGTTGGTCCAGGTGTCCGCCGCACGCACTTCGTGGTTCGTGGTCACGTAGGTCTCGAGGGCCCGGATCACGGTCACGCCCACGGCGCAGATCCTGCCGCCGGCGCGCTTGGTGCGGTTGATTTCCGCAGCCGCCTGCTCGCTGATGATGATGTGCTCGCCGTCCATCCGGTGCTTGGAGAGGTCCTCCACGTCCACGGTGCGGAAGTGGCCGATGCCCATATGCACGGTGATGAAGGTCTTCTCGATGTCGTGCAGGATCATCCGGTTGAGCAGTTCGCGGCTGAAGTGCAGGCCGGCCGCCGGGGCGGACACGGCGCCTTCGTGCGTGGCGAAGATGGTCTGGAACTCTTCGGCGTCGCGTGCCGTGGGGGTCTGCTTCACCCATTCGGGGACCGGGGTCTGTCCGAGGGCGAAGAGGGCCGCCTTGAATTCGTCGTACGGTCCGTCATACAGGAAACGCAGGGTGCGGCCGCGGGAGGTCGTGTTGTCGATGACCTCGGCCACCATGCTCTCGTCTTCGCCGAAATAGAGTTTGTTGCCGATGCGGATCTTGCGGGCCGGATCGACGATCACGTCCCAGAGGCGCTGTTCGCGGTTGAGTTCGCGCAGCAGGAACACCATGATGTCGGCGCCGGTCTTCTCCTTCTTGCCGTAGAGCTTGGCCGGGAAGACCTTGGTGTCGTTGAGGACGAACCGGTCGCCCTTGCCGAAATAGTCGATGATGTCCTTGAACTGACGGTGCTCAATCTCGCCGGTGTCCTTGTGGAGGACCATCAGCTTGCACTCGTCACGCCATTGCACGTGCCCGTTGACTTCGGGCATCAGTTCGGTGGCGATTTTCTCCTGAGGGAGTTCGAAGTCGAATTGAGAGAGTTTCATTTGTTCCGTATTGACAAAACATTTTATATACGGAACTTTGCATCAAAAAGTTTCGTCCGCCGCTATTTCTTTTTAGCGGCTTGCTGCTTTTTCTCGATAATTTGCAGGTTGCGGGTGGCGGCGTAGTCGGTCGGGTCGAGCTTGAGGGCTTTCTTGTAGTATTTGGCGGCCTGCTTGTCGTTGCCCTTGGCCACCTGCCAGAAGGATCCGATGTTGTCCAGGAAGGCGGGATTCTTCGGGTAGAGTTTGTTCATCCGCTCGGAGATATCGAAGAAATACTGGAGGGAGGCAGGGCTGCCCGCGTCGAAGAAAGCGGCGCAGAGTTCGCCCACGCCCTGCTGGAAAACGTCTTCGCCGGCCGGCTCGCCGTCCAGCGTCCACGACGGCCGGGCCGTCTCCTGCCGCTTGATAAGGGTTTTGAGCTCGGCGGCGGCCATGTCCGGGCTCTCTTTCTCATAGGCGGAAAGGGCCGCGACCTTGGCGTAGCGCCAGCGCAGTTCGTCGGGATGCGCGGCAATCTGCCGGTCGAGGACCTTCACCGCTTCGCCGAAGTACTCCTCGTCGTAGAAATCCTCCTCGAAATAGGGGACCAGCTCCCCCTGGGGGTCCTTGAGCGTCATCACCGGCGCCTTCCCCAGATAGCGGCGCTCGCCGGGCACGGGGACGATCTCGGTGCTCTGCCCTTTGAGGAAATAGTAGTTGAACCGGGCCATGGGCACGGCCGGATCGTCGGGGAAGGCTTCCTCCCAACGGTCGATCAGGGTCTCCACGCCGACGCCGGCATAGCCGACGTTGCGGACCAGGCGCTCGTAGCGGGCCTGGAATTCTTCTGCGGTGGTCTGGGCCGCTGCGGCGGCGCAGACGGCGGTGGCGGCGATCGTGAGGATCAGTCTTTTCTTGTTCATACGTTCATCAATATCCGGCGGCCCTTCGGGAGGAGGTTGTTGCATCGGGAACCGATGTTCTTGACAAAGCCCAAAGGCTGGCCGAGGTAAGTGACTGCGAGGTAGCCCGGGGCGGTGTCCGGAAGGGCGAGCGCGTCCCGGTGAAGGAAACGCAGGGCCGTCTGCCGGTCCACGTCCACGCAGCGGTAGTCATTCCTATCAAATTTTATGCTCAAAGCGTAGTCCGGGTCCGGGACGAAGTCCTTGCCTTTCCATTCGCCCTTCTTCAGGCCGTTGCGGAGCGGGTGCAGGACTTCCAGGTCGGGTTTGGCACAGATGCGCTGCGAGGCGGTCTTTCGAAGCACGCCCGCCCACTGTCCTTCGCCGGGCACGACGCCCGCCTCGAGCAGGTGCCCATGGGAAGTGCGGCGAACGCCCCACGCTTCGAATTCCGCTTCGGGCGGGAGGATCTCGCCGCCCAGCTCGCCGGCAGCCCAGGCGAGGTTGTCGTCGTTCTCCGCCGGCTCGTAGGTGCAGGTGCTGTAGATCAGGAAACCGCCTTCGCGCAGGGCCGGCCACACGTCGGCGAGGATGCGCTTCTGCCGCGCGGCGCACAGTTCCACCAACTCGGGACTCCACTCTTCGCGGGCCCGGGGGTCCTTGCGGAACATCCCCTCGCCGCTGCAGGGAACGTCGGCGACGATGACGTCGAAATACCCTTCCAGCCGGGCGAACGCCGCCGGGTCGACGCTGGTCACGACCACGTTCGGGTCGCCCCAGCGCGCCACGTTGTCGTCCAGTACTCCCACGCGCGCCTTCATCACCTCGTTCGCCACCAGAAGGAATCCGTCCCCGCACGCCTCCCGCAGCGACGCCGCCAGATCCGTCGTCTTCCCTCCCGGCGCTGCGCACAGGTCTAAAACATGCAGGTCGCCGCGGAGCGGAGTGCAACGGGCGGTCAAGAGTTTGCGGAAGAGGTGTCCGACAAACATTGCGGAAGAATCTTGAACGTAGTAGCAGCCGGCATGAAAAAGCGGGTCGAGCGTGAAGACGGGGCGGTCGGAGAGAATGCGGCCATACGGCGACCAAGGCACGGGCGTGCCTTCAGGCCCGATCGGACCTTTGAAAGGATTGAGCCGAACCGAGACCGACGCCTCCTCCATCACCTGCCCCACCCGTCCGGCATCTGCGGCATCCGGCCCTCGGACGCATCCACCAGGCCGTCCACCATCTTGTCGATCGCCTGCTGGATCTTGCCTCCCAGCATCGTCTTCATCATGAAATTCAGATTCGCATCCAGGTCCACCCAGAAATCCGTCCGGTCCGGAAGAGCGGACGGCTCGAAATGCAGCACGCCCACGAACTCCACCGGGGACTCCGTGCTCCCGAGGCGGATGAGCCGGTACGGCTGCCGGTCGTCCACCCGCACGCCGATCCGGAACCCCTGCACCGTCACGGTGAGCGTGTCGAAATCCGCCGTGACCTCCGCCTGGACCTTGTCCTGCGGAATCATCTGCGCGAAATTGCGCAGGTCGGTGAAGGCCATATACAACTCTTCGGGCCGCTTGGCCACCTGTCCGTGCTTGCTGGTATAATGTGCTGTCATAGTCGCCAAAAATGATTACATTTGCCTATCGAATGCAAAGATAGCAAAATTCCGATGCACAAGATCTATTTCGAAAGACGCTGCATCATCATCTGCAGTCCCGACGAGCAGGCGCTCTCCGACCCCAACGCCGTGGAGTTCCATTTCGGGCAGAGCATCAACATCCACACCCTCGTGGCGATGTTCGAGGCCTCGCAGTCGCTCGCCCGCATCTACATCCCCACGGACAACACCGAATGGATGTACCGGAGGGTCTGCGCCGAGTTCCGCGAGGTCGATGCCGCCGGCGGCCTGGTCTCCAACCGCCGGGGCGACTACCTCCTGATCCAGCGCGGCGGCCTCTGGGACCTGCCCAAAGGCCACCGCGAAGCCGGTGAAGACATCGCCGTCACGGCCCTGCGCGAAGTACAGGAAGAGACCGGCGTGGACCAGCTGGAACTGCGGGAACTGATCTGCGTCACGGACCACTGCTACCTGCGCGACGGCATCTGGCACCTCAAGCACACCTGGTGGTACGATATGCTCTACACCGATCCGGTGGACCTGACTCCCCAGCGCGAGGAAGACATCTCACGCGCCGCCTGGGTGGCCCGTTCGAGCCTGCCCCCGTTCCTGAAGAATACCTATCCTTCCATCCTGGAGGTCTTCCGCGAAGCGAAAGTATAGGAGCTACTGCTCCCGCCAGACCATGATGGACTGGATCCGGGCGTCGGGCTTGAACTTCGGGTTCTCCAGACGGAGGGGACCGTTGTGGGAAGGCTCGACCGACTTGACGAGGGCATCCTGGGAGGTGAAGAAAGCGATCTTGCTGCTCCAGATATCGTCCTCGATCTTGATGGTGCCGTCCATCAGCATCCAGACTTGCGGGGCCTCCTCGCCGAAAGTGATGCAATCGTTTATGCGCGCACCCACGCGAGGCTGCTGCTTGCCGGGCTGGGCCTCATAGGCGACCTTCGTGACGCAGTACCTGGGCGAGAACACTTCCACGGAATAGACTTTCCGGTTCTCCATCTGGACCTGCAGCACTTCTTCCTCTCCCCGGTTGATGATCCAGAGATCGCCGCCCTGCGAATATGTGACGTCGTATCCCATCGGATCGTAGTCGAAACGGAAGTTCGGGGCCGGCCGGTCCAGCAGGATGCTGGCGAAGCCGTCGGCGTGGATGCAGGGATAGACGTAGTCCCGGTTGCGCACGAACTCCGAACCGTTCCACTGATAGTCCAGCCACAGGGCGCCGTGGAAGACGTGCTCGTCGAAATCCATCGGATCGTTGAGCCGGATCAGCAGGCCGTCCGGGCGGTATTCGTAATCATACAGGCCGGCCTTGGCCACGCCCCGCAGCGAAGCGACGTCCGAGCCCGCCAGGCGGACCATGTCCTCGAAGTCGTCCGGGGACGGCTTGGGATTGAGCGGGAACTCGATCTCGTGGGCGTCGTTCTTTTCGGGATCGTATTCATAGGCGCGGATGTACCTGACCGAAGAGACGTCGCAGCCGCCGTTCTCCGACAGGAGCACGAGCACGTGGTCGTCCGCCTTGTAGCGGTAGCAGGCCATCTCGAATCCGTCGTAGCAGTTGCCGTCGAACAGGTCGTGGGCCAGGTGGTTGCACGGGCCGATGAACTCCAGATGCCCTTCGTAGGACTCCTTGAGTTCATCCTTGATGGCGTCCTTGACGCTCTGCGGGGCGAACTTGGCCGACATGATGTTGTCGCCGAAGATCGAGAAGATCCTGAAGAGTTCGTCGAAAGTGAAATCCTGGCCGGCGCCGGCCTTCGCGGCGGTCTCGGCGACCTGCGTCACCTGCCCCTCGTCCGTCGCATCCGCAGGATCCGTGTCGGGGCTTTTGCTGCCGCCCTTGCAGCCCGTCACAACCAGCGCGAGGGCCGCCAGAAGAACAAATAGTCTTTTCATCTTGATGTTAGATTCTAGCAAGGAACAAAGATAGAAAAAAACAAGGATTCACCGGTCGCAGGCGGCGGAAAAGCGGAGCGGAAATTGGTTTTTCGGCAAACTTGTCCGAAAAATAATTTCCGGCCGCCCGTCTCTGCACCCCAAAAAACATAGATTTCCGGGGACCCCGTCTGGAAGACTTCCGCCGCCGTCATTCAGCCTTGACGGTGCGGGCGGGATCGACCCGGGAGATGAACAGGGTGGGGATCAGAAGCAACAGCAGGATACCGGCAAACGCCGCGGCGTCCGCCAGCAGGATCCCCGGCAGATTGACGTGCACCGGCACGAAAGACACGAAATAATTGTCCGGATTCAGCCGCAGCCAGTGCGTCGTGCCCTGGACCAGGCAGAACAGCAGCGCGAGCAGGTTGCCCGCCGCCATCCCGAGGGCGGCCGTGCGGGCGCCCACCCGCAGGAACACCCCGGCGATGGCCCTGTCGCCCATCCCGAGGGTCTTGAGCGTACCGATCGTGGAAACGTGGCGGAAAAGCAGGATCAGCAGCCCCGAAATCATATTGAACCCTGCCACGACGGTCATCAGCAACAGGATCGCGTAAACGTTGAAATCGATCAGGTCCAGCCAGTCGAACAGCTGGGAGAAACGCTCGGAGGCGGCGACGGCGCGCAGCGGTTCTTCTCCTTCGCCTGCGCCCAGCGCCGCCTTCCAGCCCAGTTCCTCCGCGACGCGGGCGGTGGCCTTGCGGCCTCGCAGCCGGGGCTGGAGCGTCACTTCCAGCAGCGAGGCTTCGTCGGTGTCCCATTCGAGAAGGCGCCTGAGGTCCCCGATGCTGACATAGAGGATCTGCCCCTCGTCCGTGGCCATCGGGCTGTCATAGACCTCCGTGATGTGCCAGCGGCGGATCTTGGTCTTTTCGCCCGTATACCAGGCCGTCAGGTCGTCTCCCTCCGATAGGCCGAAACGCTCCGCGAGCGAAGAGGGGATGCGCACGCCCATCGAGGTTGTGTCCGCCTGCGTGCCCTTGAACAGGGCGCCCTGGATGTCGTCCCCGAGGCGGAGGATGCCGGTGCAGTAGATGACCGGCTCGATCTTTTCCACGCCGCGTACCCCTTCCAGGTCATTCAGACAGGAGGGAGTACGCACGGGATCGGCGCCGCCGGTCAGGTCCGCGGCGGCATCGGTCAGCAGAACGTCGCCCGTGACGGCCGACACCCCGCCGCGGATCTGCTCCCGGAACCCGGCCGAGATGGCGACGGCAATGATGATGACAAAGAAGGAGATGGCGATCGCCGTGACCGCCATCTTCTCCTTGACGCGCAGGCGCCGGGCGATGAAGCCTCCGGCCTGCACGGTATTACCAGATGTGGACGCGCTCGCTCTCCGGACGCCACATCGCATCGCCCTCCTTGATGCCGAAGGCGTCGAAGAAGGTGTCGAAGTTGCGCAGGGTCACGTTGACGCGGTTGCTTCCGAGCGAGTGGACGTCGAGGTTGGTCAGGCGGGCCTTCTCCTCGTCGGTGATGTTCTGCGCCCAGACGCGGGCGTAGCCGAGGAAGAAGCGCTGCGCGGCGTTGAATCCGTCGATAGGCTCGGGCTCCACCCCGCCGAGGGCGTTGTGCAGGGCCGTCCAGGCCACGCTCACGCCGCCGTGGTCGGCGATGTTCTCACCCAGGGTCAGTTCGCCCTTGGCCTTCACGCCCGGCAGGATCTCCACCTGGTTGAACTGGTCCACGAGCACCCGGGTCTTCGCCACGAAGGCGGCGCGGTCCTCTTCGGTCCACCAGTTGTTCATGTTGCCGTCCTTGTCGAACAGGCTCCCCTGGTCGTCAAAACCGTGGGTCATTTCGTGGCCGATCACCACGCCGATGGCGCCGTAATTGACTGCGTCGTCAGCATCCGGGTTGAAGAACGGCGGCTGCAGGATGCCGGCCGGGAAGCAGATCTCGTTGGTCGTCGGGTTGTAGTAGGCGTTGACCGTCTGCGGGGTCATGCCCCACTCGGTCGGGTCGGTCGGCTTGCCGAGCTTGGAAAGGTTGTCCTGCACGTGCCAGGCGCTGGCGGCGCGGAGGTTCTCGTAGTAGCTCAGCTCGGGATTGACTTCCAGGGTGCTGTAGTCCTTCCACTTGTCGGGATAGCCGATCTTCACGGTGAAGGAGGAGAGCTTCTCGCGGGCCTTGGCCTTGGTGGCGTCGGACATCCACTCCAGGGAGTCGATGTGCTGCCCGAGGGAAATCTGCAGGTTCTTCACCAGGTCGAGCATCTTCTGCTTGGAAGACTCGGGGAAGAACTTCGCGACGTACATCTGGCCCACGGCCTCGCCGAGGATGCTGTTGGGCACGTTCATCGCGCGCTTCCAGCGCGGCTTCTGCTCGGTCACGCCGCTCATCTGGGTGCTGTAGAAGTCGAAGTTGGCGGCGTAGAAGTCGTCGGACAGGCTGCTCGCTGCGCCGTTGATCAGCTGGGCGGCCACATAGTCCTTCAGGACTTCCAGGTCGGTCTCCTTGAAGAGTTTGCTGAAGCCCTTGAAGAAGGAAGGCTGCTCGACGATGACCTTGTCCATCTCGGGGAGGCCCATCGCCTCGGCGAAAGCCTGGAAATCAAAGCCCGGGAAGGCCTTGTAGATCTGCTTCGAGCTCATCGGGTTGTAGAGCTTGGGGATGTCGCGGTTCTCCACGCTGCTCCAGGAGAATTCGGCCAGCTTGTCCTCGATGCCCGCGGCATTTTCGGCGCGACGCTCGGGGTGGTCCAGGCCGGCGAGGGTGAAGAACCGGGCGAGCATCGCCTGGTAGCCGTTGCGCAGTTCGGCGTTGGTGGGATCCACGTAGTAGTCGCGGTCTCCCATGCCGAGGCCACCCTGGCCGAGATAGAAGATCTGGGTCTTGCTGTCCATCAGGTCGGCGTCCACGCCGCCCCCGAAGAAGCCGCCTTCGCCCACGAGGTTCATCTTGCCCAGGTGCGCGGCGAGCGCCTTCTTGTCAGGCAGGGCGTAGATCTCGTCGAGGTATTTCTTCAGCGGGGCGGCGCCTTCCGCGTTGAGGCGGGTGGAGTCGAGTCCCTGCTTGTACAGGTCCACGATCTTCTGGTCGATGGTGCCGCTCTCCGGATTCATCTGAGTCATCTCGGCGAAGAGAGCGTTGAGGTCCTCGACGTTGCGCTCGCGCAGCACGTCAAAGGAGCCGAAACGGGCGTATTCGGGCTTGAGAGGGTTCTTCTGCATCCAGCCGCCGTTGGCGTAGAGGTAAAAGTCTTCGCCGGGCGCCACGGACAGGTCCATGTCGGTCGGATCCAGGGCCGGGGTTTTCGTTTCCTTGGGCTGGCAGGCGGCCAGCATCATCACAGGAATCATAACTGCAAGAAACTTTTTCATATCGGTATTTTTATTTGAAAATTCAAACCGGACTGCGAATTTACGGAAAATTCCGATATTTGCAGGTAGTATGAATGCAAAAGTGAAAGATATCCTCCGGCGGTATGCCGTGGCGAGCGTGGGCCTGGTGTTCGTGGCGCTGGGCGTGGCCCTGTCGATCATCTCCAACCTGGGGACGGCGCCGCTGTCGTGCCCTGCCTATGTGCTGAACCTCCGATTCCCGGCCCTGTCGGTCGGGACTTTCACCCTGCTGGTCAACACGTCCCTGATCCTCATCCAGCTGGCCGTGTGGCGCAAGCGTTTCCAGGCCCGTTACCTGATGCAGATCGTCGCTTCGGCCGTATTCGGGTACCTGATCGACGCCTGCCTCTGGGCGTTGGGCTGGCTGCATCCGGAGGGCTTCCTCTCCCGCATAGGACTCACCGTGCTTGCCGCCCTTGTGACGGCTTTCGGCGTGAGCATCGAAGTGGCGGCGAACGCCTGGATGCTCTCCGCGGAGATGACGGTCCTCGCCTTCTCGCAGGTGTTCAAGTGGAAGTTCCACCGGGTGAAGGTCTGGATGGATTCCCTGATGGTGGTCCTGGCCGCCGTGCTCTGCTGGCTGTTCTTCGCCAATCCTTTCGGGGAAGGGGCTTATACTACGTTCGCAGATATCCTGCTGGCCCGCACCCCCGGCATCGTCATCGGCCTGGGGACCCTGCTGCTGGCCGTCCTGCCCGGCCTGCTGATGCGCTTGACGGACAGGCATGTGGAGCGTATCCCTAGGGGCAGATCCGGCAGAGCCGGTTGTACACCGCAATAGCGTTATCCACGTAGAAAACGGTCTCGTCGCCCCGGAAAGGGCCGAGTTTGACGACTCCGGTCGCCATCACGCTCTCCTGAGCCATCAGCGGCAGGACGCGGTTGACGATGTTGATCCAGTAGCCCGTGTCCACGTCCAGCCAGCGGGCGAGGCTGATGCAGTCGTCGATGCGTCCGATGCCTGCGTTGTAGGCGGCGAGGGCGTATTTATAGCGCTCGGTCATATTATCCCCCACGTTGTAGTAGCGCCGGATGAGCGTGCCCAGGGAACGGGCGCCGGCGGCGATGTTCATTTCCGGGTCCAGCGGATCGGTCACCCCGTAGTGCTCTGCGGTCTTGGGCATCATCTGCATCAGGCCGGCGGCGCCGCGCGGTGAGCGGGCTTCGATATGGAAGCGGGACTCCTGATAGATCACGGCGGCGAGCAGGTGCCAGTCCCAGCCCAGCGAATCGGCGTGGGTGCGGATGAGGCTGTCGTAGGGACTGATCTGCGGGCGGGGACCGCTGCGGAAAGCGTTGAAGCGTTCCAGGAAAAGCGCCCGGGTGGCGGCGTAATCGTCCGAGGCGTGCCAGTCGTCGATCCACGCGTCGAGCTCCCGCATCGCTTCCGTCTCGTCCGGACGCATCAGCCAGAGGCTGAGGCTGTCCACCGGCTTGGAGACGAGCACGCTGTCCAACGCCAGACCCTCGCCCAGAGGAATCACGAGGATGTCGAAGGCTCCTTCGCGCAGCGAATCGAGCAGGCTGCCTTCGCCGCCGGAAAGGCGGATCTCGGCGCGCTGGCCGTTCTCGGCCGCGAAACGCTCTAGCAGGTGATAGTGGTAGCCGATGACCAGCGCCTTGGAAGTATCTGCGAGCGGGGCGAGCTCCAGCACGCTGCGGATGACTTCCGGTTTGACGCGCTGCGGTGGCGACGGTTTCCGGTGGATGCACAGCGAAGCGACCGCAGCGGCGGCGACCAGGACCAGGATGACGGCCAGGGCGGTGATCTCAGAGCGGCGCATAAGCTTAACGCGAACGGGCGCGGGTGGTCCCCAGGGAAGAGGAAGAGGAGGGGCGGCCGGCGCCCTGCGGGAAAGAGCCCTGGGAGGCTCCCTGCGCGGATGAGCCGCGGGAAGTCCCTTGGGAGCCGGAGGAACGGATGCGGTTTGCGGGCTGTGTATAGAACGGCCAGTAGATGCCGAATTTCAAACCGTCCATTCCGTTCTGGGTTACGGTGTAACGGTCCGCGCTGAAGTAGTCGGGATGCAGCAGGGGCCAGCCGCCGCCGGCGTTCTGGTACTTGACGAAGACGCAGGCTCTCTTCCACTGGACGTTGACGAACAGGTCGAAGAAGGGACCGTTGGTGTAGAGCCGCTCCTCCTGGTTGTGGAAAACGCCCAGGTTCGGATTCCACGAAGGGGAATACCAGGGCGTGTTGTACCAGGCGTCCGCTCCGATCTGCATCGTCATCACGTTCTGGCGCTGCTCGTTGCGCTGGACCACGAACTCCAGGTAGTAACGGAAGTTGAACGCGGCGGCGGGCAGGGGCAGGACTTCCGGATTGGAAGAGACCTGGAAGAGGGCCCGGTGGTCGAAATGGACGGGGCCCGCCTTGAATTCCTTGCGAAGCGAGGCGGACAGCACGCTCATCGCGGTGCCGTTCTGGCGGATGATGCCGGCGGTGTCGTAGTAGAGGTTGTTGCCCAGCAGGGCATAACCCACGTCGGCGGACAGTTTCCAGTGGGGAATGTCGAGCCGGCCCTGCAGGCGGGTCGTGGAGATCTTGCCGAAGTCGTTGTCCCAGCTATAGTGGTTCAGGTTGAGGTGTTGCTGGTAAAAAGTCGGCTCTTCGAGGGTGGTCTCGAAATGGGCGGAGAGGCTGACGGGACTCTTTCTCGCGCGCCGGAAGGGGAAGAAACGGAACGAGAGGTTCCCCTCGAGCGCGAGGTCGCCGAAATCGTGCCCGAGCAGCACGTAGCGGGCCTTGGCGTCCCAGAAGGCGCTGCTTCGCAGCTGCCCTTCCGCGCCCGCGTACAGATAGAAGGAGTTCTCCACGTGGCGCATCGGCCGGAGGGCGGTGCTGTCGAAATAATGCTTGAGGTAGTCGCCCACGCCCACGTCCAGGCGCGAGACGATCCCCTCGTCCGACCAGGGCTGCAGGCGGATATAGACCTTGTTGTCCAGGCGCATCACGCGCATCGAGTCGGCGCTGGCCGCGCCGTAGCGGAAGACATCGTTGTAGAGGGCGGCGCCGAACTCGTCGCTGATGGCGTCGTTGTAGTTGCGGACGTAGTTGGACCACTCGGTGCTGTGGCCGATAAAGGCGGTGGTGATGTCGCGGTCCAGGCTGTCGGCGTTGAAGACGTAGGTGCTGTCGCGCTTCGCGCGGAGGCGGTTGATGAAGGTGAAGGGGATGCGCAGCTGCTGGTCCAGGAAGACGGTGTTCTTCTTGATCTTGGACTTGGCGTCGGACAGATTGACCCGGATGTCGCGCGGATTCACGGTCGTGTCGCGTATCCAGCTGATCTCGCGCATGCCGCCGTTCTCCTGCCGGGAGACCATATTATAGATGTATCCCGCGTGCATCGTATAGCGCTTGCCCAGGTAGTTCGCCTGGACGACGGTGGTCTTGTTGACGGTCTGCTCCCGCTCCAGGATGCCTCCTCCGCCATAACGGTCATACAGCAGGGAGATGTTGAGCGCGGGGGTGATGTTCTGCGAAGTGAAGAGGTGGAGGTCGTCGGACTCCTTCTCCTTGGCGGCGAACAGGGTGCCGAAATAGGCGAGTTCGGTGTAGGGGACCTTGGTGTTGTAGTGCGGCAGGTTGCGGTGCGAATAGCTCCAGGACTCCTGCGCGTCATAAAATTCGACGCCTTCGCCGCTGCGCCGCAGGAACCAGTTGTAGCTCTGCACAGGCGAGCCGGCCACGCCCAGCCAGGTCGCGTTGACGTCCTGCCGCAGGAAGGGATAGTCGTGGAAGCGGTAATTGTAGGTCGTGTCGGGCACGTAAGGGGTCATCTTCCCGAAATCGGGATCGCGCGTCCAGGCGAGCAGGCGCTTGTAGAACAGCGAATCGGGCAGGGCATAGGTCTCCAGGATGCGCGGGGTGGTCTCCGCGATGCTGTCGCGGATGTTCCGGCGCTCTTCCTTGACCTTGGCCAGCGAGTCGGCCAGCGCCATCTTCCGCTTGACGCGCTGCTCCATGTCGTACTGCTTTCGCTCCTGGGGGGAGAGACCGGCGTACCAGGCTTCGAACTCCGCCTTGGCCCGGGCGATGGAGTCGGCCAGGTAGATCGAGTCGATCTTGTCCCAGAGGCTGGAGTCGAGCAGGGCCCGGAGCGAATCACGCGGGCTCAGGCGAACGACGGTGTCGACGGCCACGGCCACGGAATCCGCCGCCTCGTCGACCGCTCCCGACGTGTCGCGCACGGTGATCTCCTCCAGCGACAGCGTCCTGCGCAACTTATACCCGGCCACGGGGTAGATCACCGTGTCCTGCCCCGGTGCCTCTGCCTGCTTACCCGTCGGCATCAGCCGACCGTCGCGGTCCCGGGACTTTGCTTCTGCAAAGTCGGAAAGGGACTCGAGCGACGCAGGGGTTCGGGGATATGCCCCGTATGGAGTGGACTCCGACGCCGTAGCAACTTCCCGGAAAGGGCCGCGGCCGAAATCCATCGCTCCCGCAATGGCAAAAGCCGTCACGGCGACAGGAAAAGCTATGCGCGAAAACAGATTCATAATCTACAAAGATATAGAAATTTTGCGATAATCAGTCTGTTTTTGCAAAGGATTGATTATCCGTCCGTTACATATCCACTTGAGGGAATATGCCCCAAAGCAGAAGTGTAAGTTGCAGACTATGAGATTGTTACAAAAACGGGCAGTGCTGCGCTTCGGCGAGTTTCTCGGGGCTGCCGATATCGATCAGCCGCAGGTCCCGGGCCACGACCCCGCGGATGACGCCGCGGGCGCATTCGCTCAGATAGAAATCGATGATGGAGAACTTCTCCGGCCAGGGCGCCATCTTCCCGAAGACGGCATCGGACACGACGTGGATGCCGCAGAACGAAAAGCGGCGGTATTTCGCGGGATCGAAATCCGGCAGATACGGACTCTTGACTTCGCCCGTGCGCACGTTCGTCCAGCCCGCCAGGCGCATCTCATCGTCAAAGAGCAGATAGCGGTCGGCCGGGGCGTCGGTCAGCAGGAGCGTAGCCAGGCTCCCGGGATCGTCCTGCCCGAGGAACCAGTTCACGTCCAGGTCGCTGAGAATGTCCACATTGTGCACCAGGAAACGTCCGGAGCCGAGCAGCGGCGCCGCGTGGCGTATGCCTCCGCCGGTCTCGAGCGGCTCCCGCTCCTCGCGCGAGACGGCCACCGGCACGCCGAAGTCGTGGCACGCGAGGTAATCTTCAATCTGCTCCGCGAAATGGTGCACGTTCACGACGAACGCTTCGATCCCCGCATCGCGCAGCTTGCAGAGTACGCGCTCGAGCATCGGCACGCCCCCCACGGGGACGAGCGCCTTGGGCATCGAGTCCGTCAGCGGACGAAGCCGGGTCCCCAGGCCGGCGGCGAAAATGAGCGCTTTCATAAGGCCACCTCCATGCCGGGCAGGATGGTCCCGCCGTCCCATTCCGTTGCGAGCCGCTGCAGCACTTCCGTCAGATAGGGATAGCGCGCGAACGGTTCGGTCGTCAGCTCCCGGAAGCAGCCGAGCACCGTCGGGATGCAGTCCAGGAAGAGCTGCTTGCGCTCGATCAGGCCGCGGAAGCCGTAGGCCCCCGTCTCCTGCAGCAAGCGCAGGAGCGTGAGCAGGCGGTACTGCCGGTAGAACTCCCGTTCGTCCACCGGCCGGAAGGCATCCAGCGAGCGCAGGTACACGCCTTCCAGCTCCCGGCGCAGCGCGGCCGGGAAATGGGTCCCCGCATTCCAGAGGAACGATGCCAGGTCGTACTGCACCGGTCCGCGGCGGCCGCCCTGGAAATCGATGAAGCACGGCTCACCGTCCTTGATCATCACGTTGCGCGCCTGAAAGTCCCGGTACATAAAGGTGTCGCCCTCGAACGCGAGCGCGTCCGCGCGCAGGCGGTCGAAATCGTCCTGCAGACGGATCTCGTTGAACTCCAGGCCCGTGAGCTTGAGGAAGTCGTATTTGAAATAGTTGAGGTCGAAGTCCACCATCCGGGCGTTGAACTCCCGGTCGGGGAAGCAGACGCTCCAGTCCAGGCCTTCTCCCACCTTGAACTGCACGGCGGGCAGCAGGGCCATCGTGTCGTGCAGCCAGTCGCGTTGCTCCTGCGTGAAAGAGGCGTCGGGGATGGCCGGTTTCAGAAGTTCGAATAGCTGTCCGCCGCCCAGGTCCTCCTGCAGGTAGGCCATCCCGTCGGCCGAGACGGCATAAACCGCCGGAGCGTGCAGACCGTGGTCGCAGAACTGCGCGTCGATCGCGAGGAACGCGCGGTTTTCCGCCGGATTCGTGCCGATGCAGCCGATGACGGTCCCGCCGTCCCCGGCGATGCGCCAGTATTTCCGGGCGCTTCCCGACAGGGGAAGCAGTTCGCAGCGGTCCGGCTCGCAGCCGGACCACGCGCGGTAAAGGGAAAGGAGCGGTTCGTTCATGGTCGTTACGATTCTTGCGTCCCGTGTACGTGGACGTCCAGCTGCGGGAACGGGAAGCGGATGCCCGCCTGCGGAAGTCCGGAATAGATCCTTTCGTTGAGGGCGAACTGGGCGGGCCAGAAGTCGCTGCCCTTGACCCAGACGCGTACGAGGAAGACCACGGAACTCTCTGCCATTTTCTGCACGGCGACGAACGGGTCCGATGCGCCGGGGGTGGTTGAATCAAGCACGAGCGGCTCTTCCCGTACGATCTTTTCCAGCGTTTCCTTGCACAAGGTGGCGTCGGTGCCGTATTCCACGCTCACCGGGATGTCCACGCGGCGCACCGGAAAACTGCTGTAATTGACGATGTTGCCGTTCGAAAGGGCTCCGTTGGGCAGGACCACCTTGCGGTTGTCCAGGGTGGTGAGGTGCGTGCCCACGATGGTGACGTCCGTGACGATCCCTGCGTAGCCCTGCGCTTCGATGTAGTCTCCGGCCTTGAAAGGCTTGAAGATCATGACCATCAGCCCGCCCGCGAAATTCTGCAGGGTGCCGCTGAGCGCCATGCCGATGGCCATTCCGCCCGCGGCCAGCAGGGCGGCGAGCGAAGTGGTGTTGACCCCCAGCGTGCTCACGGCGATGATGATCAGCAGGACGGTCAGGGCGATGGAGACGAAACTGGAGATGAACGAAGCCATCGCCTGGTCGGTCTTCTTGCGCGCGAAGATGCGCTGCAGGGCGTGCTTGACGCGGCGGATGATCCAGGCGCCGACCAGATAGATGAGCAGGGCGGCGAGGACCTTCAGCCCGAAATGGATGCATTTCTGGCCGAGCTGCTGGAGGGCGGTGCCGGGATTGGCGGCGAGCATCTCGGTGAAGCGCTGCCAGGCAACCCGGGCCGAATCGGCCCGGTCGGCGAGCTTTTCTTCGGAGAAGAGGGTGCTTTGTAATATAGGTAAAAGCATGGGAAGGGCGGTTTCTAACTACAAAGATAGTGGATAATAAAAAAAGAGCGAAAAATTTGCAAAATAATTTGGTTTATAAAATAAACTTATTTATCTTTGCATCGTGATTCAAGCCTGAGTGCGCAGCAGGGGAGAGTCCGGGAATTTGATAATGTATTAAAAAGTAATGTGTTATGGAAACCAACACTGAAATGACTCCCCAGCGTAGCCTGGAGCTCATCAACGAAACGCTCGAAACGAACCGCAAGGCGATCATCGCCGGTAGCGGCAAGTATCTGATCATGTGGGGCTGCTTGCTCTGCGTATTCTCCCTGGCCGTCTGGGCAGGATGGCACCTGACCGGCAGCCCGGTCTGGAACTTGCTCTGGTTTGCGATGTGGCCGGTGGGCCTGCTCGTCTCCAGGATTGTGGGGAAAGGGGACAAGATGCCGCAGAACTACGTCTCTGCCCTGATTGGCAAAACCTGGGCTGCTTTCGGCATCTTCGCCCCTGTGACGGCCGCCCTGGCGGTCCTCGCCTTCCCGATGAACATCACGCTGGTCATCATCCTGCTTTTCGGCTTTGCCGAGACGGTCTCGGGCCTCGTCCTGAAGAACTGGCCGATCATAATCGCCGGCGCCGTCGTCGGTATCGGCGGTGCGTGCGCCGCGGTGGCGCTGGCCCCGGGTGCCGAACAGATTCTTCTTTTTACCGGCGCCGCCCTGGTCCTTGCCCTGACCGGAATCGCCGTTCAGATCCGCAAATAGCATGTTTGACAAATTGGATCCGCTCCTCCATTCGGAGCTCCGCCTGGCGGTGATGTCCGTGCTGGTTGGCGCAGACGAAGCGGACTTCGTCTATCTGCGACAGCAGACAGGCGCCACGGCGGGCAACCTGAGCGTCCAGCTGGACAAGCTCGCCGCCGCCGGCTACATCTCGGTCGAGAAGGGCTTCCAGGGCAAGAAACCCCGCACGACCTGCCGCATCACCGACACCGGACGCGCCGCTTTCGAGGCCTACGTCGAAGCGCTCCGCTCCTACATCGGATAATAAACTGTCTATGTTCTTTTTCCCCGGCATTGTCCGGGGATTTTTTTGTATCTTTGCTACCTGACTGAAGCGCAGGCGTATTTGTAAATAACTGAAAAACAGATAGTTGTATTTTTGCTCGCGGGATAATGCCCCTGAGTAAGACAGTAAGTGATTAAGTATCAATAGATTGTGAAAACGGCAGAAGAATACGAATCGATGATCGCGCTTTACCGCGAGTGGAACGCCCGCATCAACGTCGTGTCCCGCAAGGACATCGACTCGCTCTACGAGCATCACATCCTCCATTCGCTCGCCATTGCCGAATATGTGCGGCGCTTCTATCCGGGCGGCTTCGACGGTGCTGAAATACTTGATCTGGGCACGGGAGGCGGTTTCCCGGGAATCCCGCTCGCGACGGAGTTCTCCGGGGCGCATTTCACGCTCTGCGACTCCATCGGCAAGAAGATCCGCGTGGCGCAGGCGGTCGCCGACGGCCTGGGCCTGCAGAACGTGAGCTGCGTCAACGCGCGCGCCGAAACCCTGCCGGGTCCCTACGACTGGGTGGTCTCGCGGGCCGTCACTTCGCTGGACGCTTTCTATCCCTGGGTGAAGGGCAAATTCCGCCGCAGCATCCTGTATCTGAAAGGCGGCGACGTCAATGCCGAAATCTCCGAACTGATCCGGAAATGCCGGGTCCAGCCCGGCCAAATCCGACTGTGGAGGATCGATGAATGGCTGAAAGATGAATATTTTGCAGAAAAATTTGTAATTGAAATCGGAAAAGATTACCTTTGCCCTCCCAAATTTTGAAAACTAAAAAATAGAAGATATGAAAAGGACTTATCAACCCTCCAACCGCAAGCGTGTCAACAAGCACGGCTTCCGCGAGCGTATGAGCACGCCGAACGGCCGCCGGGTCCTCGCGTCCCGCCGCGCCCACGGCCGCAAGAAGCTCACCGTTTCCTCCGAAGACCGCTGGTAGTCGAGCCCTCCGGAGAAACAAGACCGCCGACCCTGATGGGCCGGCGGTCTTGTTGTTGCAAGGGTGTCTATTCCTCCCCGAGGAACATCGGGTCCCAGGCGGGGAGCATGATGGGCTTCTGGTCCAGCATCTTCAGCACGTCGGCGGGGACGAACTGCCTTTCGACGACGAGCCGGAACATATACTCGTCGAACCACTCGTCAGTCATGATGATGTTGCCCTGGTAGCCGCTGGAGGCGCCCCAGCTGTTCTCCACCATCCATTTCCGCGGCTTGCCGTCCTTAAGATCCACGGCGATGAGCGTCATCGCGTGGGAGGAGCCGCTGGCGTGCGTCATCACGCGCTCGCGCTTGTCCATCGACAGGTCCACGCCCAGCAGGGATTCGTAGTCGAAGTTGCGCAGGTCCGCCACGCCCTTCGTGCGGTCGAGGAACTTCGCCACGTCGCACGAGAAATACATCGCCTTGTTCGCCTTGATGGAGGCGATCGCCATCTCCTTGATGCGCTCGATGGGAAGGTTGACATACAGCCAGTTCTGTCCGTCGTAGAGGTGGCGGTCGTACTGGATTTCATAGACCTTGCCGTATTCGCGGCAGGGATCGTTCATCAGCATCACGTAATTGCCCTCGAGGTCGTAGCCAAGCAGTTCCTGATAGAATTCCTGCGGGGTATAGAGCTTACCCTTCCACTCGAACACCGAGGGCGGCACGCCGAGGCAGAGCGCCAGGACGTGGTAGACGTCTTTGAGCATCTCGGTTTTCTGCCGCTGCAGGTAAACGTCCAGGAGATGGGGCTTGACGATGGAAGGTGGGGTCTCGCGGAGTTTCAGGCCGTCTTTGCGGAGCAGGGTCTTGAGCTGGGTGGCCATCGCGGAGGTGTTGTTCGCCGAGAGGCTCTCGGGCATCACGTTCGCGGGCACGACGCCGTATTTCATCACGAGGTTCGCCACGCCCGTGAAGGTGCCGCCGTCGCTGATCGGGTTGCTGAACAGCCAGTCCACCTCGCGGTCGTCGAAAGGCTTGTCCCGCGTGTCGATGACGGCCTGCAGGAAGAGGTTCGCCTTCTCGAGCTGGTCGTAGAAGAAGTTGTAGTTCTGCGAGAACTGGAAGTCTCCCAGGCCGTGCTTGTCGGCGGCCGCGGCGCGCAGCACGTTCAGGCCCGTGAAGAGCCAGCAGCGGCCGGAGGATTTCTGGTCGGTGATGCCCCAGGTCTTGACGCGGTCGGAGAACTCCGTGTCGATCATCGCCGCGTTCTCGGCGTTGGCCGAAAGGACGGTGATGGACGTGGTATTCAATGCGTTGCGCAGGGCTTTGTCGGCGGAGCTGCCTTCGTAGCCCTTGCGGATTTCGACGAGCATTTCCGGTGTGATGGAGCCATTCTGGGCCGCGCAGACAAAGCCCAGAAGGGCCAGCGCGAGGAAGGTGACGGTCTTCTTCATAATTGGATGGGTGGTCAGTTATTTGCGAAGGATGATGCGTTCGATGCGGCGGGGCACCGAAGTCAGGATCTCGTAGGGGATGGTGCCGAGGATGCCGGCCAGTTCTTCGACGGAAGGGTCCTCGCCGAAGATGGTCACGGTGTCGCCGGGCTGCACGGGGATGCCCGTCACGTCGATCATGCACATATCCATACAGATGTTGCCGATCGTGGGGGCGCGGTGGCCGTTGACGCTGAACGAAGCGGCTCCGCAGCCGAAATGGCGGTCCAGTCCGTCGGCGTAACCCACCGGGATGGTGGCGATGACGGTGCCGGTCGGGGCGACGTGGCCGTGACGGCCGTAGCCGATGGTCCCGTCTTCCGGGGACAGGGCCTTGACTTGCAGGACCTTGACCTTAAGCGAAGCAACTGGGGCGAGACGTACGCCGGGCAGGGCGCTGATGCCGTAGATGCCGATGCCCAGGCGCACCATGTCGTGCTGGTGCTCCGGGAACCGCTCGATGCCGGCGGAGTTCAGGATATGCCACATCGGGCGGTATCCGAGCGCGTCCGTGATTGTCTGCGCATTGCGCTCGAACATCGCGATCTGGCCGCGGGTGAAGTCGTCCTCGGCGGGGTCTTCCGCCGCGGCGAGGTGGGAATAGAGGGACTTGACGCGGACTTCGTCGTGGCTGCGGAGGAAATCCAGCAGCGCGCTCAGTTCGCCGGTCATGAAGCCCAGGCGGTGCATACCGGTGTCGAGCTTGATGTGGATGGGGAACTGCCTGATGCCGCGGCCGCGCAGTTCGGCGCAAAGGGCCTCCAGCGTGTACAGGTTGGGGATGCCCGGCTCCAGCCGGCTCTCGATCATCTCGGGGAAGAAGTCCGTGCCGGAAGTGAGCACCAGGATGGGAAGGGAGATACCGCTCTTGCGCAGCTCCACGCCCTCGACGGGCAGGGCCACGGCCAGGTAGTCGGCTCCTTCCTGCTGCATCATCGTCGCGAATTCCACCGCGCCGTGGCCGTAGGCGTTCGCCTTGACGAGCACGAGGAGCTTCGTGGAAGGCCGCAGCCGTCCACGGAAATAGCGGTAGTTGCTCCTGCAGGCGGGCAGGCGCAACTCCAGACGCGAAAAGTCGTTTTCCCCGTTCATACAAACCACAAAGATAGCAATTATCTTAGATATCTCGCAGCTCGTCCATGCCAGGAGCGATTTTGCGGAGAGGATCAAATGATTTGCTAATTTGGCGCATCAGATTATGTGTTCTGTGCCGGCAGGGATGCCCCGGTCGGTTATATTTGAAATCGTTAAATCGAAAGAGCCATGAAATCCTCCCTCCGTTTCTTCAACTTTCTCGCAATCCTTCTCGGTGTTGCCTTGCTTTTTTCTTGTGAGAAGCCAGGTCTCACGGATCCTGACGAAAAAGTGATTCCC
Organism: Bacteroidales bacterium; assembly: GCA_017561865.1. Taxonomy (GTDB): domain Bacteria; phylum Bacteroidota; class Bacteroidia; order Bacteroidales; family UBA932; genus Cryptobacteroides. The sequence continues at coordinate 21,512 of JAFZBH010000013.1, forward strand.
GTCGAGAACGTGAAACTTGATGTGACTTCCAAGGAATTGGTGCCCGGTGAGACGCTTCAACTGACGGCAACGCTCCTGCCCGCAAATGCCACTGACAAGGATGGGATCGCCCTGGTCTGGAACTCTTCCGACCCGGCTGTAGCCAGTGTCAACGATGCCGGTCTGGTCACGGCTGTAAGCGACGGTACCGCGACGGTCGGCGTGTCGATTCCCACGGGCAAGAAAGCCCAATGTGAGGTGACGGTCAAGACTCCGGAACGCGTCGAGGGCGTCATCAAGGCATCGGATTTCGGGCAGACCGGTGAAAGCGGCGCCGAAGACAAAGAAGCCGGATATGATTTTTCTTATCAATTCGCTCCCCGGGCGGCACTGGCTTCGGACGAAGTGATGCGTGCGGTCAAGGACGTATGGACAGACGGCCACAACTATAGTTTCTCGCTTCCGGCAACCCATGACTCCTTCTACGGCAATTCCTCGTGCATCAATGCGGATGACATCATCGTTTTCCGCGACAGCGAAGCCTTCCCGGGCGGAGCGGCCGTCAAGATCGTGAGCTCGGATGCCGCCCAGAAGAACTCCGGCACGGCCGAAAGCTTCGAGTATCAGGGATATCAGGTTCCGATCGAGGAGGTGTTCAAGCAGCTGCATTTGGAAACCGCCCAGCTCAACCTGGGCGAAATCCAGCGGATCGTGGACGAAGAAGGCAACCCCGTCGAATATACCTCCACCAAGGGCGGCGGATTTGAAATCGCCATCCCCGAGATGTTCGGGAAGAACTTTACCGCTTCACTGGACCTGGGAGAAAATATGTCGATCACACCCAAGATGCGGATAGGGTTCAATATGGACATCGCCGCCGACGTGGTGGACTTCAAGCTCACCTACGCCCGCTGCCGGGTGGAGGCGGAAGCCGACCTCTCGTGCGACCTGACTTTCAAGGCCTCCGTCGACAAGAAGTTTAGGACCAAGAGGCTCACGGTCTATCTGGGCGCCATCCCCGTCGGTCCCGTCGTGATTTCCCCGGTCATCAGCATGGACTTCGAGCTCAAACTCTCCGGGCAGGTGGACCTTACCCTCTCCGTCGCATACCAGAAGAGCGTCTATGCCCACGCCTTCTACAACGGCTCCGACCTGCAGTGCCGCGTGGGGGAGAAGGCGCCGTCCGATACCAAGGATCCCTTCTCCGTGACGGGGAGCATGTCCGGCGCCGTCGAGTTCGGCCCCAACCTGGGGATGGGCGTTTCCCTGTACGGCGGCGCCCTGACGCTGGGCGTGGATTTCGATCCGCATCTGGTCTATACCGTGTTCAGTTCGTATCCCATCAGCCTGGAAGGGCTGCAGAATATCGGAAATGGTTACTACTGGCTGACCCAGGCCGGATTTGAACCTTCGCTGGCCTTCAAGTTCGGCGGTTATATCGATGCCGCATATGCCTGGTCGATGGATTTCCAGGTTCCGGACGAACTGGGCCTGTCCTATTCTTTCGGCAAGACTTATGTGGTCCCGCAGTTGGCCGGCCCGGTGAACGTCTTCCCCGAACGGACTGCCGCGACCATCAGCACCACCGTGAAGAACAAGGCCATGTTCGACGACAAGATTTATATGAAAGTCAAAGAGGCGGACGACCCTTCCGATAACTGGAAAGAGGTCCCGTTCACTCTCTCCGGCACGCCCAATAATGAGAATCCCGTGGAGGCGGATGCAATAGTCAGCCCGATAAAGCCTTTCCAGATCTATGAGGCCATCGGTCCCTTTATGAAGATCTCCCTGTTCGGGAAGGAATTGGAAGTGCAGATGGCAAGAAACGAACGGAAGAGTTTCTATACCGTCGACGAAAAAACGGATAATGCCGTGCGGGCGCTCCTCTCCGACCTGTATGCCTGTCGGGACGGCAAATGGGAGGGCTGCAACTGGACGGATCCCGATGTGCCTTTCAGCCGGCTGGAAAATGTGTGGTTCCATTATGACACAGATCAGGAGGCGGCAACCTATGGCGATGATGAATACTATTATCGTAAGAAACTGGGTATAACCATCCCGGACACCTGGAAAATGGGGAACAACTTGAAAATCAAAGATTGCACATCCCAATTGGAGGATCTGGGCTGGGACCTGACCATCCTGGGCGGAGCCGTATTTGACAGCATCGAGATTGAGGATCCGAACTTCCATGAAGCATTCGGCGACGAGACCGAGGAATTCGGTGGTTTCCGCTATATCTGGCCGACGAAACAACGTCTTGTCATCCATTCAAAGCGCTTTGGTAACAGTACTTATGGTTTTTCTTATGCTCCGGTCAACTCGTCCAACACGGATCTTTTCGTAGATTTGTCCGGAACAGGCATCAGAGAATTCTGGACAAGCAACAATAAATATTGGGATGACAACCTCAATGAACCAACGTTGTCGGGTACTGTCATTTTGGACGATTGCAAACTCTTGCACGACATAAATGTCCGGGGTCCCAAAGTGCCGGAAAAGTTAAGCTTTAAAAACTGTCCGAAACTCGAAGAGGTCACGCTCTTTTGTATTCCCGAATTATCAGATATATCGGCTTACGCCGGTATTTGCAAAGACTTCATAATCGATGAGTGTGGCGGCGTCATCCTTTTGGGGGAGGGCCTGAAGGTAGAACGCAAGATTTCTGTTTATGAAGGAGGACCTTACACGGATCTTGTCCTGGATGGGGTGCAAGGTGGTGCATATGTCGAAGTCTCCAGACATGGAAATTCGCCCTCTCCGACGGTGACCAGCGTGTCCCTGTCGAATTGTCCGGAATTGACGGGGTTCAAAGCTGATTTCGACGCCAATATCGAGACGCTGGAGATCACAGGATGTACCAAGTTGGAAACAATAGATCTCGGAGCATCTTATGATATAGATTATGAATGGATCGGCCCTCTGAGAAGTATTTCCGTTTCCGCTTGCCCCAGTCTCAACCGCGTCCTCATCCATTCTTCCATCCTGAACGGAACGCTCCCTTCATTCATCCGGGATCTGGAAGGGAAAGGTTATGCCGACTACCCCTTTAAATACTCTTATTATGCGTCCCAAACGCCCGGCAAGAAGTTCGAGTACAAGGCCCACTCCAACGGTTACACCATGCCCGGGGAACCTGACAGGATCTATCGTCATTGTCTGGGCGGGTACTATGATGGAGATTAATTTTGAATAATAGCCGAGTTTATTTACCTTTGGGAATGATGGTAAAACGGCTGCTTCCAAGTATATTGACCATTCTACTGGCTGCCTGCAGCCCCGGTCCCCAACCGGGGCCAGCGGCGGAGGGGCCGGACGGCACCGTCTTCCAGCGTTTGGCGGTCGAACGCCTGCCGGCGCTGAATGCGCCCCGGGGCGGGCACCAGACCCTGCTGCTCGGAGACGAACTCACCGTCATCGGCGGGCACACCGACGCCTTCAAGCTCATCGAGACGGCGGAATACCTGCGGGACGGCGCCTGGCATGAGGTCCCGATGAAATACTCGCACGACGGCGGATTCATCACCCCGCTCGCGGACGGGACGGTAATGGTGGGCGGGGGCAGCGCGGAGCCTTTCGGCATCGGCCAGACCTGGGGCGTGGAGGTGTACGACCCGGCTTCCCACAGCAGCCGTCCGCTTGGCATCCTGGACCGCAAACGCGCCTACGCTTCGGCCCTGCCCCTGCCGGACGGCCGGGTGGTCATTTCCGGGAACTGGTACGCAGGGGACGCTGTCGAAATATGGGACCCAGCCCGGGGTTTCTCCTTCGTGAAGGCGGTGAGCGAGGACCGGCAGCGGCCCTTGATCCTGCCCGCGGGGCCTGAGGAGGTCATCATCTTCGGCGGGCGGGATTACCACGGGGAGCCTTCGGGTATTCTGGTGGACCGCTTCTCCGGAGAGGCTTATGCGGATCCTTTCCTGGAAGAGTGGTATCCCGGGAATGAGTTCTGGTATGCCGACACGGACGGCAAGATCGGGGAATATGCCTATCTGCTTTCCGCCTTCCGCAGAAGCGACGGCGAGCCGGGCATCCTGAAAGTGTCCGGCAGAACCCTTTCCGTCTTGGAATTGGAGCGTCCGCTGCCCCGGCTGGGCCTTGACGGACAGGAGATATCCTGGTGGGGCAAACTGCAGGTGGACCGCTCCCGGAGACAGGCCTGGATGCGGGGCAATGGAGTTACCGGTCGCATCTATTTCGCCCGGGTGGATTATGACGCCACCTTCGAAGGCGGTGCGGCATCCGTGACGCTGTATTATGCGGAACACCCTGACGGCGGTCCTTTCCCCATCGAAGAGGTCGTCCCGCTGCCTGGCGGGCGGCTGGCCCTGGCCGGCGGGAAGGAGCAGGATCCCCAGTACGCGGACCAGGTCAGGGAGAACAATTTCATAACCTCCCGCGAAGCCTTCATCTTCCATTCCGAGCCGCCGCAGCGGCGGGCGGGCGTTCCCGGGTGGGTCTGGCTCGCCGGCGCCCTGATCCTGGGAGGCGGCATCGTGTCCGCCGTGCTCCTTCGGCGGAAGCCGGCGGTGCCGGAGCCGTTGCCGGCGGCGCCGGAGAACGGACGGTCCCAGCTTTCGGAGCAGATCATACGCCTGATCGAGGCGGAGCAGCTATACAAGCGCAAGGACTTGCGCATCAGCGACGTGGCCTCGGAGCTGGCCACGAACAAGACCTATGTCAGCGCGATGATCAACAACATCTCCGGGGTCAATTTCTCCGACCTCATCAACGGCTACCGCATCCGCGACGCCCTGGCGCTGATGCAGGAGCATCCGGAGATGCCGCTGGCGGAAGTGGCCGACCACTGCGGTTTCTCCTCGCTCACGACCTTCCGCCGCTGTTTCAAGGCGCAGACCGGCAAGACCCCGAGCGAGTGGCGGGACGCCGCGAACCGTGGCACTTAGCCTATACGGCGAAGCCTTTTCTGGATGGATTGGAGGCACTTCAGAAGCTCCGGCCATGAAGGGGATTCCCCGTAAATGAACTGATCCTGCATGAAACGGTAGTCTTCTTCCCAGAGCGGGAGCTTGTCTTCCGGAGGAATGATGTTCAACTTGTCCGGTGTGTGATTCGCGTAATCGATGCCGCGGACGGCGTTGAATATGCTGCGATGATGCACAAGGGAATCATAGAGATCCTTGTCGGCCAGGGCCTTGTCCAGCCAGCCGCTCTCTTCGAGACGCCAGAGATCGTACAAGTGCCGTGACATGCGGCGGTGCCGCGGATAATCCTTCTGGAATTCTTCATGGAGCAGGAAAAACTTCTCCAGGCAGGTGCGGGTGGGAATGACCGTGGGGACGGCGGTGGTGTCGAAGTCGATGAAGGGCGACAGTTCGGCGGCAAATGGACGTATTTCGCGGATTTCGCGAGGCTCCCGGAGACTTCGGGAACTGAATTCAATCCGGACGCTCTCCTTGATGTAGGGATCTTTTGGAAGGACGCTGCGATAGTCCACCACCAGCACGGTGGGATCTGCGTCCGAGTCCCGGCGGGGAACGTAACCTACGTCAAACTGGTTCGCACTATAGACCCAGAGAGTCGAGGCGAACTCTCCGCGCAACTGCTCATAAATGTATTTGCGTGTAAGCTTCCGGATACGGTCGCGGGCGGATCGCGTCTCTCCCGTGAGTCCGAAGAATGATTTGTCAAAAGAGATGTCCACATCCTCGGAAAAGCGCTCCGTGATGCCCCAGGACTTGCTCAGCGAAGTACCGCCCTTGAAGGTAAGCGCATCCGCGCAACGCACTTGGAACAGAGCCTGGATCACGTGACAGACCCACCAGTCCTTTTCCGCGGCCTTGGGGCTGACGTTCTTTTCTTTTTTGATCTTGTTGAAAAGTTCAATCTTCTTGTCATCGGGTTCTTCCCAAAAATTAATCTTTCGTACGTTGTTCTCCATAATATCCCAGTATTAGATTTCGAATCCAGGAAGGTGTGTTCCTGAGATCTTCTCTGATTTCCTCGTAAGGCACCTGTTCATAAACGCGCCGCATGCCGTCCAGGTCAAACTGCCAGAGATCATTTTTGCCGATGTCATTCAGGGCGATGACCGTCAGCATGATGATGCGGGAGCGATAGTTGAATACCCTGGGAGAGACGTGGTAGAGCACGATGGGTCGGCATCCTTTGCGAAAATGGATCCTGCGCGAAGGACCGTCCGTGCAGTATACCGGGTTCATCACCACCTGCTCCGAAAGCCCGAGAGCATTTTGTGCGGCCCCTGGACAGGGGCCGGTGCGGAAGCCGTCCCGCTTGGCGTATGCTTCGAGCACCGCGTCAGATCCAGCCGGGAGTTTCCCCATTCCCCAGTACCGGTCTGTTTCCGGGTAGCAATAGAGGCCCCGCTCCATCCGCATCAGGAAATCCGCATGCACCAGGCGCTGGAGCGCCTTGGAAACGGCCTTCTCCGATCCGCACTCGAAAAAGTCGGAAGGGAAATAAACCTTTCCTTCTCCGCCCGCCTTGACGATCTGCATGATTCTCTTTTCAGTGCTGTCCATAGCAATCGTGTTTTGTCGCAAATATAGATCATTTTTGCGACAAAACAAATTGTTGAAATTCATGAAAAAAATGCGGTAAAAGAAGTATATTTGTATGTATGACTCCGTTTCTCGATCAGGTGGCCCGGCATTATTATGATGCGGGCGGGGTGGAAGACTGCTGTTTCGTCTTCCCGAACCGCCGTGCCACCGTGTTCTTCCGCAAGTACCTGGGAGAATGCGTCGCCCGTGACCGGCGGGTGATGCGCGTGCCGGAACTGGTTACGATGGATGACTTCTTCCAGCGGCTCAGCGGACTGGAAAAGACAGATCCGGTGCACCTGCTTCTGGAACTGTATGATTGCTACAAGCCCTTGTATGAAGCCGGCGGAGGCCGGGCGGAAGAGCTTGACGAATTCATCTTCTGGGGAGACGTGCTGCTCTCCGATTTCGGCGACGTTGACAAGTTCCTGGCGGACCCGGAGCGACTGTTCCCGAACATCGCCGACCTGCGGGCCATGCAGGACGACTTCAGCTATCTCTCTGCAGAGCAGGCGGAAGCCCTGCGTTCGTTCCTGTCCCATTTCCGCACGGGCGGGGAGTACAAGGAGGCCTTCCGGCGCATCTGGGACATCCTCCTGCCGCTATACAGGACTTTCGGTACGCGGCTTCGCGAAAAGGGCATGGCCTACGACGGCCAGGCCTACCGGAGTGTGGCGGAGCAGCTCCGGAAGACGCCGGCGGCGGATCTGCTGTCCGCCTGCTATCCCAATATCCGCAAGTTTGTCTTCGTGGGGCTGAACGCCCTCAACGAATGCGAGCGCTGCCTGCTTCGTCGCCTGCGCGATGCTCATCTGGCCGAGTTCTGCTGGGACTACGGTCCGGGCTGGATCAGCGATCCGCACAACAAATCCTCGCAATTCCTTTCGGAGAACACGACCGAATTCCCGCCGGCCTTCACCCCCGATCCCGAGGGGCTCGGTACACCGCAGATCAGCGTCCTGAGCGTCCCCTCGGGCGTCGGACAGGCCAAGCAACTGCCCGCCATCCTGGAGGAAACGGGCGCCGGCGGCATTGAGACGGCCGTTGTGCTCCCCGACCAGAGCCTGCTCCTCCCGGTGTTGAATTCGCTCCCGGAGCAGATCCGGGACATCAACGTGACGATGGGCTATCCCATGTCCGGCAGCGCCCTGAGCGCCCTGATGGACGACGTGGCCGCCCTTCAGATGCACCTGCGCGAGAAGGACGGTCAGTGGTACTTCTACCACCGGCAGGTCTGGAGCATCTTCTCCAACAGTATTTTCAAGACGCTCGCGGGGGAGGAAGGGTTGGCCAGGGCTGCTGCCGTGCGGGCGCAGAAGCGTTATTACATCCCGCAGGAAGAGCTGTCGGGGCTCCCGCTTTTCGACCGTATCTTCCAGCCGGTGGTCCGCGCCCCCGGCGAACGCGATGCCCGGGCGGTCCGTGCCATCCAGCTGTACCAGCTCGAGCTGCTCGCCGAGCTCGGCCACGGCCTGAAGGACAAACCGCAGATGTCCCTCGAGCTGGACTTCATCCGCGAATATTACCTGGCGGTGGGCCGGCTGCGCGATTGCTCCCTGCCTGTGCTGCCCGCCAGTTATTTCCGCCTGCTGGACAAGGTGCTCGCCACCGCGTCCGTCCCTTTCCGCGGCGAGCCGCTGCGGGGCCTGCAGGTCATGGGACCGCTGGAGACACGCGCCCTGGATTTCGACAACCTGATCCTGCTGAGCTGCAACGAAGGGGTCTTCCCCGCCCGCGGCGCGAAACCCTCTTTCGTCCCGGTCGAGCTCCGCAAGGCTTTCGGCCTGCCGACCTGGGAGTACCAGGATGCCGTCTGGGCCTATTATTTCTATCGGATGATACGGCGCGCCAGCCACGTGTGGCTGCTCTTCGATTCCCGCACCGAGGGCCTCAGGGGCGGCGAGGAGAGTCGCTACATCAAGCAGCTGGAACTGCATTTCAAGGCGCCGCTTTCCCGTTACGCGCTACGCGCGGAGATCGGGCGTAACGAAGGAGAAGGGGCTATTCCCAAGACGGAGGAGCATGTGCGGGAACTTCGTGGGAAATACCTTTCCGCCTCCGCGTTGCAGAGCTATCTCGCCTGCCCGGCGCAGTTCTACTACCGAAGCGTCTGCGGCCTGAAAGAGCAGGAGGAGGTCTCGGAGTCGCTGGAGGCGAACGACATCGGCAATGTCTTCCATGCCGTGATGCAGGAGCTGTACGATGTGCCCGGCAAGACCGTCACGCAGGCGTATCTGCAGTCCCTGCTGCAGGGGACACGGATCAAGGACGCGGTCCGGCCGCAGATTCTCAGCTCGCTCAACAGTTTTGAGGTGAGCGGACGCAACATCATCTTCGAGGATCTCGTCTGCCGCTATGTCCGCAAGGCGGTCGAGCGTGACATCGCGCTGCTGCAGGGGAGCGGGAGCAACTGTTTCCATATCCTGGGGTTGGAGCTCAAGCGCTATTGGGAACTGGACGGTTTCCGATTCATCGGCTACATCGACCGGCTGGACAGCTACCGCCCCGGCGAGGTCCGCGTGGTGGACTACAAGACCGGCAAGGTCACGGACGAGGATTTCCTGATCACGGACGCCAACGCCCCGGAAGTGGTGGACAAGCTCTTCGGAACGGACAACGCCAAACGCCCCAAGATCGCCCTGCAGCTGTATCTGTACGACCGTATGGTCGCGGATCATCCGGACTGCCGCCGCAGCCGTATCGTCAACTCGATCTACCAGACTTCCCGCCTGTTCGTGCGCGATGTCGAAAGCGTTGCAGTGGGCGGGACGTTCCAGACCCTGATGGAAGAGCGGCTCCACGCCCTGCTTGCCGAAATCGCCGACACCTCCGTTCCCTTCAGCCGGACAGAGGATTTGAAAACCTGCGAATGGTGTGACTTCAAAAACATCTGCGGACGATGAAGATTCTGAAAGCCAGCGCCGGTTCGGGCAAGACCTATCGCCTCTCCAAGACCTATATCGACCTGCTGCTGGGCAGCCGGGAGCCCTATCCGTACCGCCATATTCTGGCTGTCACCTTCACCAACAAGGCCACCGCCGAGATGAAGGCGAGGATCCTCCGGGACCTGTCGGAACTGTCCGGGACGGATCCGCGTGCGGAGCGCCTGCTCATCGACCTGCTCCACGACTACGGTGCTTTCAGCGTGAGTACCATCGACCGTTTTTTCCAGCAGGCCCTCAAGGCTTTTTCCCGCGAGATAGGCCAGTTCGCCGACTACCAGATCGAGCTGGACAAGGATTCGCTCATCGCGGAGACGATGGACCGCATCCTGGATTCGTTGACCGAGGACAGCGGGGATCTGCTGGAATGGATCCAGTCCGCGCTCGCGGACGCCCTGGACCAGGGGCGGCGCTTCCGGGTGGACGAAGGCTTGCTGCAGACGGGCAGGCTCCTGAAAAGCGACGAGTTCCGGGAACTCTCGGAGCGTCTGGGGATTTCCGTCCCGGATGCATTCGGCAAGGACCGCCTGAAACGGATCCGGGAAGCGTGTCGCAGCTTGATCCGGGGATTCCGGAATCGCGCTGCCACATTGGGTGTCGAGGCCGCCCCGGGGGAACTGGTCAAAAAACCAGGCAAGCGCGCCCTCGCCGCTTCGGAGGAGCTGGCCGTGCTCTTCGACGAGCCCTACCGGCATTACTGCACGGCCTTCCTGCTGGACGGCCTGCTCTACCAACTGGGCCTCGCCGGGGAATTCTACAAGGAGTTCGACGCCCTCTCTTCCGAGAAGAACGTCCTCTGCCTGGACGAGTCCAACACCCTGCTGCGCAAGATTATAGGCGGCTCGGACACGCCCTTCGTGTATGAGAAACTCGGGGTGCGCTATGAGCATTTTCTGCTGGATGAATTCCAGGACACGTCCCACGTCCAGTGGGACAATTTCCTGCCGCTGCTCCGTGAGAGCGAATCAAAGGGAGGACGGAACCTGATCGTGGGTGACGTCAAGCAGAGCATCTACCGCTGGCGCGATTCCGACTGGGAGCTGCTTGGCAGCGAAGTGCAGCGCGCCTTCCCCGGCGCGGAAACGGAGCCGTTGCAGGACAATTGGCGAAGCACCCGTACGGTCATCGCCTTCAACAACCGTTTCTTCCCCTGGGCGGCCGCGCAGCTGGGCCTGCAGGACATCTATGCCGACGTGGTGCAGACGCCGAAGCGGGCGGATTCACAGGACGGGCAGGTGCGCGTCAGCTTCTGCGACGACCAGCTGGCGGCCATCCTCTCGTCCGTTCTGGATGCGCGGCGCCGGGGTGCCCGGTGGGGCGATGTCGCCGTGCTCGTGCGCGGCAAGAAGGAAGGCGCCGCCATAGCCGCATACCTGATCGGCAACGGCATCCCGGTGATCTCCGACGATTCGCTCCTGCTGAAGTCCTCTCCGGTGGTCCGGCGCCTGGTCTCGCTGCTGAGCTGTTTTGAGAATCCCGACGACGGGATCGGCCGTTTCCTTGCGGATGCGATGGACCTGACCTTCCCGTCGGAGTATCACTCCCTGGTGGACTTCTGCGAAGAGCTGCTGCGGGCGATGCACGAATGGGATCCGGCGTCGTTCGAGGGACAGGTCCTCTTTATCCAGGCATTCATGGATGACCTGCAGAACTGGGTGCAGGCCAACGGCAACAAGCTCCGCTATTACCTCAAGCATTGGGAGGAGAAGGACATCTATATCGGTTCGCCCGAGAACGCCGCCTCCGTGCGCATCCTGACCATCCACAAGGCCAAGGGCTTGCAGTTCCCGCACGTCATCTTCCCCTTTGCCGACAAGGTGGACCTGTACCGGCACGAAGTGCACTGGAGTGAGCTGCAGACCGCTCGGACGCCGTTCGGAGAGGATCTGCAGGGCATCTACCCGGTGGACCTCGGTTCCCTGGCGGAAGCGAGTCTGTTCGAGGGGGCTGTCCAGCGGGAGCGCCGCCTCCAGCTGGTGGACAACATCAACCTCTTCTACGTGTCGCTGACCCGCGCCGAGAAGAGCCTGCATGTCATCGCCAAGCTCCCGTCCAAGAAGTGCCGGGAGGCCGTGGCCAAAGGCCGGGCGGAATATGGCAATTTCTCGGAACTCCTGTTCTGTTTCCTGGGCGGGGAGACGGAATTCAGCGCCGGGGCGCCCTATGATTTCTCGCAGATGACATCCGGGGCGCAGGGGTGTGGGGAAATGGATTTCAAAGGGGATTATCCGTCTTTTGCGCTCGGTGACCGGCTCGCGCCCTCGCAGGAGGCCGACGATTTCTTTGGTGATGAGGGCCTCGCCGGGATAGAAGCTTCTCCGCGCCTGCGGGGCATCGTGCTGCACGACATCCTGTCCGGGGTGGTGGTGCCGGATGAACTGGAGGCGGCGGTGGCTGCCGCCGTGCGCGACGGCCGCCTGGACGCGCAGGGCGGAAAGGAGGTGCTCTCCCTGCTGCAGAAGCGTATCGCCGGCCATCCCGACTGGTTCCCGGCTGCCGTCGGAGGGGACGTTCAGGTGCTCAACGAGCAGGATGTTTTCACGGCGGACGGCTCCGTAGAGCGTCCAGACCGCGTGGTGGTCCGGGGGCGGGAAGTCACGGTCATCGACTTCAAGTTCGGCGCTCCGGAGGAGGGGTATCTGCGCCAGGTAAGCCGCTATGCGTGCCTTTGGCACGAACTTGGCTACGAAGTGAGAGGTGCATACCTTTGGTATGTGATGGATGATAAAACCGTGGAAGTAAAATGAAACGACTGATAATCAACCTGTTGATGGTCCTGCTGCCGTTCGCTGCGGCGGCCCAGGCTCCGCAGCTCACTGCGCTTGCCTCGCGCCTGCAGACCGACCGCATTTCGCTCCACTACGACTGCACCTTCACGCAGGACACGCCCGTCAGGCTCTCGGGCGAACTGCTCGTCCAGGGCGAATGCTACCAGGCCCGGGGCAACGGGATGGAGATCTACTGCGACGGGAAGACCCGCTGGACCGTGGACCCGGCCTCGAAGGAAGTCTATGTTGAGACCGCCGAAGGCCTCGACGAGCTGGTCGCGATGTATGAGTCGCTGTCCGATCTGAGCATCACGGGCGTGAAATACCTCCCCCTGTCGGAGGACCTGTCCGCCTTCCGTTACGACACTTCCTCCCTGGATACCTCCTGGGTGGTGACGGATTTACGATAGATTTTTCGCATCTTTGCAGCTATGAACAAACCGTTAGCATTTTTCCTTATGGCCTGCTGCCTGGCAGCGCCCGTTTCCGCCTGCGCCCAAGGGGCGGATGTCCCGCAGGAGTATGAGCCGGAACCACTGCACTTCCGCGCTCCCCGCGTGCCCGAATTCATCGAATTCGCCGGCCAGACCTACCGCTTCGACCGTCCCGACCTCTACGAAAGGATGGACCGCGAGCTGATCAACTTCACCTACGGCCACACCAACTCCACCCTGATGCTCAAGCGGGCGGACCGCATCTTCCGCCAGATCGTCCCCATCCTGGAGAAGAACGGCATCCCCGAGGACCTGAAATACCTGATGGCCATCGAGAGCAACCTCGACCCCAAGGCCTATTCCTCGGCCGGGGCGGCGGGGCTGTGGCAGTTCATGAAGGCGACCGGCCGCGGCTATGGCCTCGAGGTGGGCGACGAGGTGGATGAACGCTACCATATCGCGAAATCCACCGAGGCGGCCTGCAAATACCTCAAGGAGGCCTATGCCAAGTACAAGGACTGGATGACGGTCGCCGCCAGCTACAATGCCGGGCAGGGCGGCATCAGCAAGCGCCTGACGGACCAGAAGCAGAAAAAGGCGATGGACCTGTTCCTGCCCACGGAGACCTCCCGCTATATGTTCCGCATCCTGACGGCAAAATACTTCTTCGAGAACCCGGAAGCTTTCGGCTTCCAGGTCGACGACAGCTACCCTTACCTCGAGCCCAAGGAGACCGTCTCGGTCAGCGAGCCCATCCCGAGTCTGACGGACTTCGCCATCGAGCACGGCACGACCTATTTCTTCCTCAAGGAAGCCAACCTCTGGCTCCGTAGCGACAAACTCACCAACAAAGCCGCTAAGACCTACCAGATCATCATCCCCCGCTCAGAGTATTAATCCGCAGCAGCGGGCGGGGAGGCGGAGCACAAGCCTGCGCACGGTGGCCCCGCGCAGTCGGGGGCCGTGCGGGAGCGTGCGGAAGGAGCCGCTGCTGCCAGCAGGACGAGCCAAGGCCGAACGGAAACGGGTCTGCAAGCATTTTTAGCTGGCAGACCCGTTCTGTTCGGCTGGCGATATAAGAACTATCTATGCAGGAATGCGTCCAGGATCGGCTGCAGGGAATTGAGGTCCGGGACTAGCACCTGACGCGGCTTGGAGCCCTCCTGCGGACCGACGATGCCGGCCGCCTCGAGCTGATCCATCACGCGCCCCGCCTTAGCATAACCCATTCCCAGTTTGCGCTGCAGATCGGACGTCGATCCCCGCTGGCTGATGACCACCATCTTCGCCGCCTCCTCGAAACGCTCGTCCACCTTGGACATATCGACCATACCGCCTTCGCCGCCCTCGGCGCCCGGCTCTTCGGGCGAAGGGAGGTAATAAGGCGTGTTGTAGCAGCGGCCGTAGCCCACCTGCTCGCCGATGAAATCCGTCACGGCGTCGATCTCCTTGCCGTCGATGAAACCGCACTGGATGCGCTCCGACTCGATGCCGGCGGAGAAGAGCATATCGCCGCGGCCGATCAGCTTCTCGGCGCCCGGGGCGTCCAGGATGGTCGTCGAATCCACGCGCGAAGCTACGCGGAAGGCGATGCGCATCGGGAAGTTGCTCTTGATGATACCGGAGATGACGTCCACCGACGGGCGCTGCGTCGCCAGAATCACGTGCAGGCCGGCTGCACGGCCCTTCTGGGCGAGGCGGATGATGGAATTGGTGATGCTCCGGCTGGCCGCCCGCGCCTCGGGGGCCGCGCCGGTGGTCATCGTCAGGTCGGCGTACTCGTCCACGACGACGACGATGTAGGGAAGGAACCTGTGGCCGTGGTCCGGCCGCAGCTTGCGCTCCTTGTACTTCTCGTTGTAGAGGGTGATCTTGTTCACGCCCGCCTTGCTCAGCAGTTCGTAACGCTCGTCCATCTCGGTGCACAGCGAGCGGAGGATCTTTTCGGCGTCCTTGGGCTTCTTGACGATGGCGTTGGAACGCTCGTCGTCCTCGTCGGTGGCGTCGGGAAGGACGGCCAGATAGTGCTTGAGGAGCGAACCGTAGGCGGAGAACTCGACCATCTTCGGGTCGATGAAGACGAACTTCAGCTCCGAGGGGTGCTTGCTGTACAGGAGCGAGGTCACGATGACGTTGAGGCCCACGGACTTACCCTGTTTGGTGGCGCCCGCGATCAGCAGGTGCGGGGCGTCGGCGAGGTCGAACACGCGCACCTTCTGGGTGATCGTGTAGCCGATGGCCACGGGCAGGTCGGCCTTGCTGTTCCGGAAGGCGTCGTCGTTGAGCAGCGCCTTCAGCGGCACGATGGAAGAGTAGTCGTTGGCCACTTCGATACCGACGGAATCGGACAGGGTCACGACCCGCACGCCCTTGGCGTTGAGCGACAGGGCGATGTCTTCCTGGAGTTTCTTGATGTCGGCGATCTTCACGCCCGGGGCGGGATAGACTTTATACAGGGTCACGGTCGGGCCCACGATGGCCTTGACGTCGTTGACCTGGATCTTGTAGTTGGCCAGCGCCGCGCGGATCTTGTTGTTGTTGCGCGTGAGCTCCTCGGTGGACACTTCACGGCGGCCGCTGGCATAGCTCTCCAGCAGGTCGAGCGAAGGGAACTGGTACTTCGGCAGGCCGTCCGGCGGATCCAGGCGGTTGTCGATCGGGGAGAGGTCCTCCGCCGGTTCGGCGTCCAGGCCGTTGTCGGCGATGATTTCGAAGCCGCCTTCCTGACCGGCAGGAACTTCCTGGGTGTTGTCTTTGGGTTTCTTCGGCCCCTTGCCTTTCGGACTGACATCCGGTCCGCCGAAGACGTCGTCCGGGATGCCTTCCGGAATCACCTCCTGCCCGGGATCGTCCCCGGGGTCCAGCAGAGCGGGATCCGGCCTGTCGACCGGGTCGGCCGGCAGGACCGGGTCCGGTTCGGGCTCCACGGGTTTCTCCGGCTTCACCTTGACGGGCTTCTCCTTTCTGCTCCCGATCGAGGCGAACCAGCGGTTGAAACGCTTGGAGGCGAAGAAGAGGAACGCCGCTGCGAGGATCACCAGGAACAGCCCCGTCACGATGGGTCCGAACAGGTTCTCCGCCCAGTCGACGGCCGCGGCGCCGCAGCGTCCGCCCAGGCCGCCGCCGAACAGGAGCTGCAGGCCGGCGCGCTTGCCGATGAAGGCGAGGATGACCGAAGAGATGCCGGCTCCGAACAGCGCCACGAGGGCGGTCTTGACCAGCGAATACGGCCAGCGGTGCGACAGCAGCCGCACGGCGACGGCCGTGAGGATGATCAGCAGGGAGAAACTGCCCAGCCCGAAGAGCTCCGACACGAGCAGGTGCCCGGTCCGGAAGCCCAGCTTGCCGGCGGCATTGCCCACGCTGCGAGCCGCCTGCATCGCATCGGGATCGCTCAGCAGACTCATATCCTCCCGCCAGTGGAAGAGGTAGGAGAAGGCGGAAATGAAGATGAACAGGGTCAGCGCGGCGACGCACAGACCCGCGATCCGCACGGCTGCGGCCCGCTCTTCCTCATCCCAGGACTTCCAGATTCTCATTTCTTCTTATAAGGGCGTTTGTAGTTGTTCTTCTTGGAGCGGCGGCTGCCGGGCTGGCCGACGTTGATTCCCATTCCGGGACGTGAGAAATTGGCGTCGCCGGCGATCTTGCTCAGGCTGATTCCCTCGGGGACCTTGAGCCGGTAGTCGGAAAGCTTCTCGATGTCGGCGAAGATGGTCTCGTCGGAGACGCTGTCCTTGTTCCAGATCAGGTACTGCTGGCGCATATAGATGGCGAGCGAGCGGATCAGCTCGGTCTTGACTTCACCCTCGGGCTGCTCGCAGAGCAGGTTGATGATGCTCTCGATGTTGCGCCCGTAATGGAAGGCCTTGATCCGGGTGCCCTTCATCGGGACGGGAACCGGGTCGGTGGAGAACTCCGCGGCTTCCGGGCAGGGATACGGGGAGTCCACGTCGAGGTCGTATCCGGCAATCATATAGAGGTGGTCCCAGAGCTTGTGCTCGAAATTGTCCTGGCTGTGCACCTGCGGGTTGAGCAGTTCCATCACCTTGACGACGGCGCGGGCCTGCTCGGTGCGCTTGGCCTTGTCGGGGATGGCCTTGAGCTGCTCGACCATCTTGAGCACGTTGCGGCCGTACTCGGGCATGACGAGTTTTTCGCGGGAAGTGTTGTAATCCAGGTTATGGCTTGTTTCGTTCAGATCCATAAATAAAGCGTTATAGACTGACAAAGATAATCATTTTCACGGAATATCCGTCATCTTCGCCCGGGCGGCGAAGCCGTCGGACATCCAGCTTCCTTCCGATGTGATCAGGTATCCTTCCAGCTCGGGACGGGACTCGATCAGCGCCTCCGCCTGCTCCGGGCCGATGACCATGCAGGCCGTCGCGAGGGCGTCCGCCTCGGCGGCCGTCGGCGCCACGACCGTGGCGCTGAGCAGGTCGTGCGTGACCGGATAACCGGTCCGTGGATCGATCGTGTGGGCATACTTCTTCCCGTCCTTGACGTAGAATTTGCGGTAGTTGCCGGAGGTGACGATGCCGCAGGCGCCGCCGTCCGACTGCCAGATGCTCCTGATGTCGCTGCCGGGCGTATCGTTGCCGTCGACCGGGTTGTCCACGCCGATGGTCCAGCCCTGGCCGGAGGGGTTCACCCCTTCGCAGAAGATCTCACCGATGTCGACGAGCATATTCTTCACTCCAAGGGAATGCAGGTAATCGGCAACCACGTCGCAGGTATATCCTTGTGCTATTGCATTGAAATTCAGCTTCTTTTCTTCCTTGCAGGCGGCCAGGGCGGCCGTCACGCGCTGCGGATCGGGCAGGCTGTCGGAGGTGAAGCCGAAACCCCAGATGTCGAAGAGCGGCGCGGAAGCGGCGTCGAACGCTCCGCCGGTCTCGGCGCGGTACTTCTCCGACAGGGCGCGCACCCCGGTGAAGAAGCGGTCGGGGACGATCTCCTCGCCCTCGTTGAAGTGCGTCAGCAGGGAATTCTTATTATAGCCGGACAGGCTGAAATCGATGGAGTCGAGGATGGCGTCGATCTGCTCGTGGATGCGGGCGGCGGGCACGGAAACCCCCGTCAGGTCGGCCTTGACCGTGTAGGTGCCGCCCTGGGCGTAACCGGAGAAAGTCGCATAGCGTCCCTGCCGGCAGCCGGTCAGCAGGCAGGTGAGCAGCAGGGCGGAAAAAAATAAGGCGTGTTTCATCGCTTCGGCAAAGTATTTGCACAAAGTTAGCGGTTTTTCGCGCATTTTTGCGCATATTTGCACCGCACAAGAAGAAAAGTATGAAGTTGAACAGATATGTGGCTGCCGCCCTGCTGATCGCCGTCCTGGCGACCGCTGCAGGCTGCAAGGATGATAACACCACCGAGACCAAGGCGCTGGACGGGTACCTGACCCTGACGATGCCCCCCTTCGTCGAGCCGGGCTTCACCAAGACCTTCATGATCGACACGCTGATGACGCTCGTCTGCCCGGCGGGGGATCCGATCGGGTACGCCTTCACGGATCCCGTGAGCGGAAAGACGGACACCCTCGTCACGGCGGAAGGAAAGTTCCTGAACCACTACTATACGCTCACGGCCCCCGGGGAACTCTCCCAGTATACGCTGAAACTCAGCGCGTTCACCCCCGCATCTTCCATTTACGAGAATACATCTGTCAGCATCTATTTCACGGTCGTGCGCCCCGGTCTGGACGGGAAAGGCTCCATCACCGAGTTCCAGGCGGGGACTTCCGAGTCCTTCACCGACCCGCGCGACGGCAACAGCTATTTCTATACCTCCGCGGGAGGCGTCGACTGGATGCGGCAGAACCTCTCCTGGGCCGGAGCCGGCCGCCCGTACCGCGACTGTCCCTCGATGAGCAGCATTTTCGGCCAGTATTACACCTGGGAGGAGGCGCAGACCGCCTGCCCGGAGGGCTGGACCCTGCCGTCCGATGCCGACTGGGTGGCGCTGCGAACCGACGGGGGCGACAGCCGGGACATCCCGGGCCTGGCCGGCAGGCTGATGGGCGACCTGTATTTCAACGGCGACAAGATGTGGGAGTACTGGCGCGAGGTGAAGATCACCGACGAGCTGGGCCTCTCCGTGATGCCCGTGGGCTATGCCTTCCCTTCGGAAGGGAGATATGCTTTCGACGGCCTGTTCAGCTATGCCGTCCTCTGGACTTCCGACGAAGTGGACGGGGAAGGCGTCTGCCGCTATATCTATCAGGACAAGGATATCGTCTACCGCGGCCTGATGTCCAAGACGGAGTTTGCCGCCCCGGTGCGCTGCATCAGGAAATAGCGGCGATCCCTTCCAGGAAATGAAGCAGTGTCTGGCCGACCGCGTCGGCCAGTTTTTTTATGCCCTCCGGACAGCTGCAGCCCAAGGCCAGGACGGGCAGTGAAGTCCAGATGAAGGCTTCGCACAGCGGCAGTGCGCCCAGGTTGGTCAACAGGAAGAATTTCGGGAAAGAATGGAAACGGATCCACACGAGCGGGGCCGTGAAAAGCTGGCAGGAGAGGGTGAGCGCGGCGGCGCTCCATATCCGCCGCACGGGATCGTGGCGCGACGAGGGCGGATACCAGGCATCGAGCCGCGGAAAGACCAGCGTGATGCCGAGCATCGCGAGGTAGGAAAGCTGGAAGCCGAGCTGAGCGGCGCAGGCCGGGTCGGCGGCGAGCTGGACGGTGAGGGCCGCGCAGAAGATGTTGAGCGGGTCCCGGCGACGTCCGGGCAGCAGCCGTGCCGCTTCGCTGAGGCAGATGAACAGGAAAGCGCGCACGAGCGAAGGGGAGCCGCCGGTCATCCGAAGGTAGGCCCCCGCGGCGGCCAGGGACAGGGCGCTGCGCAGGATTGTGGCCCCTCGGCTTCTTCCCAGGCAGGCGAGCAGGGCCTGCAGGATGCCGTAGAGTATGCCCAGATGCAGCCCGGACAGGGCGAGGATATGGGATGCGCCGGCGGCGCGGAAGGCTTCTTCGGTGGCGCGGGACAGTGCGTCGCGCCGGCCCAGCAGCAGGGCCTTGAGCAGCGCTGCCGATTCTGTGTGCGGAAAACCTGCCGCGTCGATGGCGCCCTGCA
>JAFZBH010000014.1 GCA_017561865.1 Bacteroidales bacterium
CGAAACGGCGGGCAGGGGCGGGCGTCGGCGCGAAGTTGCCGGGCTCTTCGAGACCGGAATCGGCCTGATAGCCTTCGGCCAGCCAGGGATCGGTCACGAGGCCATAGTTGAGGGCGTCGGCCACGTTGCCGCGCGCATCGCGCAGCGTGATGTTGCCGCCGCCGTCGCTCAAGGCAGGACCGCCGAACACCAGGTCGGCCGGGACCGCGCCCCGGTAACCGCCCGTGCCGCAGATGACCGCTTCGTCGATCGGATGCGCCGCACTGAGCGCTTTGTCCAGCTCGATGGAGAAGCAGAGCGCGAGGACGGGCTCGTTGCTATAGTGCGCGAATTTCGTGGCCGGCTCGAAACTGATACCCGAACCGTTCACGCTGTAAGGCATATTGGAAGCGTGCGCGAACTTCAGCGGCTCCGCGATGTCCAGGCCCGTGCCCGGATCCTCGCCCGGACGCAGCGGTCCGTTCAGGGTGTTGCGGGCGGAAGCCGTACCGACTTTCGTGACGGTCACGGTCTCGATGCCGTGGCCTTCGCTCTCGATGTCCAGGCGGATCTTGTCGCCCACGGAAATGTTCTCCACCGAAGAAACCTTGATATTGGTGTCGCCCGGCTTGGCGTCCATCGACAGATAGCCCTGCGTGCCCGCCTTGCCGACCTCGGTCACGGTCACGACTTCATATTTCTCCAGCGAGTTGGACACGGCGGGACGGTCGGTACCGTAGCCGATGGCCATCTTCTGGCCGACCTGGAAATGGGCGGCGGAAGTCACCGGGATGTTGGTCGATCCGACAGGGATCTCGATGCCGTGACCGCCCGGAAGCGGCTGCCAGACGGTCGTCGGAGCACCGGCGGGAGAAGGCATGCGGAACGGACCCCGGGCCATCGGGTTGGGTGCCTCCGGAGCAGGGGCGTTCACCGCCTTGACCGTGCGTTTCTCCCCGCCGACGAGGATCTCGTCGCCCGGCTTGACGCCTTCGACGCTGCGCACGTAGATGACCTGGTCGCCCTTGGCGGCATCGACGGCAAGGCCGGAGCCGGCCAGACCGAGCAAGTAGAACGCCTTCGGGGCGAGCTTCGTGCCGGCAGGGATCTTGATGTCGGAGAAATACGGGATGTTCGCCGCGTGCTCGCGGACCGTCCAGCCGGACAGGTCCACGACCTTGTCGGAAGCGTTGTACAGCTCGATGAAGCCTTCACCGACGCTGAATTCATTGATCTTGACGGCTTCGGTGTTGCGCACCTTCAGAGAGGCGCTCTCGCGGGAGGCGCCCCAGCTGGCCATAGCCACGATGTCGCCGTTGAAGGAGGCCGACCCGGAAGTCACGTCGAACTCGACGACGACCGTCTGGCCGGGTGCGACGGCATAGGGCACGCGCATCACAGCGGAGCCCTGCGCAGCGGCTTTCCAGCCTTTCGGCACATTCAGGGCGATGGACAGGCCCTCGACGGGCTCGTCCGTCGTATTGACGAAGCGGACCACCGTCTTGGCGGTGGTGCCGGGAGCGAAGGTCTGCACGTTGGAAGGACGGCCGTCGTTCAGGGACGGGAACACCTCCAGGGTCGCGACGCGGTAGCGGGCCGCCACCACGTTGGCCTGGACCTCCTGGTTCAGCGCTTCGGTCGGGAAGGTCCCCGCCGCGGTCATCGCGCCTTCGTAGAAGGTACCCGAGGAGCCGTTGCTGTTGTCGCCGCCGTTGCCCAGCAGGATGGCGCCCTGCTTGCGCATCGGATCGTAGCTGTTGCGGTCGTTACGGATACGGCCGCCGTCATAATAGATCTTCAGAGCGCCTTCCTGGGCGTTGCCGCCCATCGAGCGCCAGTGGTGCGGCTCGCCGTCGGCCGTGGCCGTGACGAAACGCCAGGTGATGGTCTCGAGCCCCTCGCAGAACTTGTCGTTGGGGTCGTCGTTGACGCAGCCCACCAGATTGTTCTCCTGGTCGGTCATGATCCAGGGGCCCGGGGCCTCGCCGTGATACCACGCCGGCTGGTTGCCGAAATAGGTGGTCTCCATCGTACCGTCCCCGTCGTCGCGGCTGTCGGTCTCGGCGTTGCCGTAGTCGAAGCAGCAGCCGGAATTGTAATGGTGGCCGCTGATCACCCAGTACTGACCTTCGGCCTGGTCGTCCACGGCCGTGCCCTTCGGGTCGTCGAGCCGCAGGCCCATACCCGGGGCGATGAAGATGCCGTAGACCTTGTGGCCCATCACGTTCACCGGGGCCCAGTCGGCCACGGGGACGTTGTTGTAGCCGCCCATCGCCGGACCGCTGAAGCCGCCGCGCGGGGCCTGATAGAGATGGTTGCCCTTGCCGGACTGGTCATACAGGACCGTGATCCAGCAATAGGTATCCTTGCAGAAGGCGTCCTGGGCCGCGGCGTCGGCATAGCCGCCCGCGTCAAGAGCCGAAGCCCTCACGACGCCGATGTCCTTCTTCTTGCCGTCCGAGGCGCGCATCACCTGATACAGGGGTCCGTCATAGGAAGCATACAGGGCACGGGTGGTACTGTGGGCGGCCACGCAGGGGGCGCCGCCGCGCGCATAGACGTCGCAGGGGCCCTCCGGGCGCTGGAGCGCCTTGCCACCGGCGATCCGGCCACAGGCGATGGCCGCCCCCACAAGCACGAGGGCCACCATCAAAGCGAACAGAACTTTTTTCATATCGAAATGATTATTTGTCCAGGGCAGCGACGATCTCCTGTGCAGCCAGCGAGATGGTGACGAACTGCGCCACGTTGCGCGTGCAGCACTCATTCTCTCCCCAGAGGAAAGGATAGTCGTCCTTGTTTTCCATATAGTCCGGCGCCATCAGCAGCAGGCCGGGCACGATGCCGCCCGGAATCACGGTGTAGTCCGCGCGGTTGTTGCCGTAGGCCACCTTCTTGGTGTTCACGCCCACGGCGGTGATGAAGGAGACATTGCTGTAGGGATGGCAACCGTACAGATAATTCAGGCCTGCAAGCACGAGCTCGGGATCGATGGCATCCGGGAAGAGTTTCCAGACCTGGTAGCAGTTCAGCGCCCAGCCGAGGACCTGCTCGTTGCCGCCCCAGCTGCGTCCGCTCACGGGCACGCCATAAGGGCTGCTTTCAGCCTGTGCCTTGAGACCCTCCACATAAGCGGGCAGGGCCGCACGGACCAGCGACTGGAACTCGGCGTCCAAATCGTTATACAGCGTGAGCGCGGTGGAAAGGTTGGGGCCGCGGCCGAAGCCGCCCCACATACCGCCTGCTCCGGAGATGAGCGGCCCCTGCGGGACTTCCACGCCACGGGCGACGCCCTGGCGGCCGCCGAAGCCGCCCATGTTGCGCGGCATCTGGGCGGGCATCTCCACCGGCCTGAGCTGCGCCTTCACCAGCGGCTCGAAGAAGTCGCGGTATTTCTTCTCCCCGGTCGTCTTCCAGAGCTGGATGGCCGCGGCCACGCGGCCGTCACCCATCATACCGAAGAAGCCGCCGCCCATGCCGCCGGGTCTCATCCGGGCGGGATCCGCCGCCTCGAAATTCTCGTCCCAGAGTTTCAGGGCATTCCGGAGCGAACGCTCGGCCAGCTCGGGATTGTAGGGCTTGAGCACACGGGCCGCCGCGGCGAGAGCCGCGATGGTGGACATCTGTCCGGAAGGATTGTTGCCGTTGGTCGTGAAGGCGAAACGGTCGTCGCGCGTGCCGGAATAGTCCCCCTTGATCACGTAGGCCTGCATCGAGGGATCGTAGATGCGGCCGTCGGTGATGGTGGAGCCGTCGCCGAGGTGGTGATACTGGTGCATCGTCGGCTGGACGATACCCTGGGCCACGAAACCGATGTTCTCCACCTGCGCATTGATGTTGAGCACGCCGTGCTCGCACTGCTGGATCACGTCGGGGACGCCGTCGGGACGGTGGATGTCGACGAACTGCGTTTTCTGGTCGATGTAGGTCTGGTCGCGCTCGGGACGAAGGTCCTCCCACAGGGTAGCGAACTGCTGCGTGAGTCCGATCACGGTGCCGGACTGGATGTCGAAGTCGCCGGCGTCATACCAGGCGCCGACCGCCAGACCGGGGATGTGCTCGTAGGCGGCATATTTCGTGTTGGTCTCGGGCCCCTGGCGGTAGCCGTCCATCTGTTCATAGCCCGGAGGCGCCTGCAGGGCGTCGTCCATATGGGAGCGGCCGTGCCAGATGCGGTAACCCTCGTTGACCTCCATATGATCCATCTGGACCGGCAGCCACACGTCCATCGTGGGATACCAGGTGCCGGCATAGACATCGGCGTCGATCGGGAAAGGATTGGTGCGGGTGTCCTTGTACTCGATGCAGTAAAGGCCCGGTTCGCGCACGTCGGAGAAATCGGCGCGGGCATAGTTGTAGCGGTTGTTGAACACGCCCCACTCCTCCACGCGGGCTTCCTTGACGAGCTTGCGGTTGCCGTCCTCGTCGATGCGCAGGATACGCGCGACGGGCGAGACGGCATCGCGCCTGTCGAGCTCCAGCACGGCCACCTTCTTCTGCTTCGGGGAATAGCCTACCTGGGAGAAACCGATGTTGGGCTTGCGGATCCAGGAGGGGTCATACGAAGGCTGGACCTTCCACTCCACCACCTTGCCGGTCTTGCCTGCCGGCAGCAGGGTGCGCAGCACGAAGGTACCGTTCTGCGCGAGGTTGCGCCCGTCGAACAGGTTGATGTCACTGTCGGAACTCACCGTCACGCGGAGGTCGTCGTCCTCGGGAGCCATCACCAGCTTGTGTCCGCGAGCGAAGGGCTCCGGGTCGATGAATTCCCCGCGGCCGCGGTCGTCGAAGGTCGACAGGCCGAAGAACTGCGGGATCTTCTCGCTGACCGGACGCATCTGCGTGTCGCCGGCCGGATAGTTCGGAAGGATCATCGAACGGCCGTCCACAAGCACGGTCTTGCCGTGGTAACTGGCCGGGAAGAACTCGAAATTGAGGCCCGCCTTGCCGATGAGCCTCTCCGGCAGCGCCTCGTCCAGATACACGCTGATCGTGAATCCGGTCCCCGCGGCGGTCACGACGATGCGCGGGCGGAACGCGTAATCCGGATACTCGAAACCCAGGTCGATGGACTGCCGGGCGACATCTACGTCGCGGCGCAGCAGGTCGGCATAGATGTCCCACTGCTCGGGCGTATCCATCAGGCGGACGCCGCCGCCCGTGCAGATGCGCTCACCGTGCTGGATCAGTTCGATGCCGGCGGTCTTCTCGTCACAGAACATGCCGTTGTACTGGTTGCTGTAGACCAGTACGCTGACGCCGGTCTCCTCGAAGACCTCATACTCGTTCAGGCGCAGCCCCTGGGCCGACGCGAACGCGCCGATGGCCAGGAGACAGGTGATAATGGTTATTCTCTTCATATCGTTTTAATTGGTTGATTCCATCAAACGCATAATCCAGGTGCCGATTATACAAATATAGGCATTTTTCTCCGGAAAGAAACGGAATCTAAATTAATTGAACCGTAAATAAAAAGAATAATGGTTAACTTGCGACCGTATTTGAGAATGCCCGATGAGACGTCTTCTTCTTCCGCTCCTGCTCCTCGCAGGCCTTGCCTGCGGCCCGAAAACGGCTGCGCAATATTATTATTTCGAGCACTATACCACCAATCAGGGCCTCCCCTCCAACACCATCTACTGCACGACGCAGGACCGATTCGGCTTTATGTGGATCGGCACCCGGGACGGCCTGTGCCGCTTCGACGGCTATGATTTCCGCGGCATCGGGGAGGGCGAGTCGGACGACACCACCAGTCTGACGAGCATGAACCTGACCGAAGACGAGGACGGTCTGCTCTGGTTCAGCAGCGCCGACGGCATCGGCTATTACAACCCCTACACCGGCGAGACCGTCATGGTCGGCCGTCTGGGCAGTTCCCTGAGCTTCGACCTGGTGGCCGACCGGAAAGGGAGCGTCTGGTTTGCCTCGGACAAACTGTACCGATACGTCAAGTCGACCGGGAACATCCAGCCCTATTCCTTCGAGAGCAATGCTCCCAGCCACATCGCCATCGATTCTTACGATGCGATCTGGGTCCTGCTGCGGGGCGGAGACCTGTGTTACTATGACAAGCGGCAGGACCGCTTCACGCCGGTCGCCTTCGACCGCAGGCTCACCAACATCCGGACCGCCGAGGGCGGCAAGCTGCTGGCCTCCACCTCCGACGGCGAAATCATCCTCATCGAGACCGCCAACATGACGGGCACCTCCGTCTACAAACTGCCCGGCCTGGACATCCGCTGCATCCTGGAGAGGAAGCCGGGCGAATACTGGATTGGCACCAACCGCGGCCTTTTTATCAAGACGCCCCAGCGGAGTTTCGAACTCCACCACGACGCCGGCGACCCCAATTCCCTCTCCGCCAACCTGGTCACCAGCCTGGACATGGACAAATCCGGCAACGTCTGGATCGGTACTTACTACACCGGCATCAACATCTGGCAGGACAAGCAGGAAGAGTTCAGCATTTTCTACCCCAACCCTTCGCCGAGTTCGATGATCGGCCGGGTGGTGCGCTCGATCGCGACCGACGAGGACGGTGGCGTCTGGTTCTGCACGGAGGACGGCGGCCTGAACTGCCTGCCGAACAACCGCAGCGAAGGCATCGCCCTGCGGCCCGTCCAGGGCCTCAACATGCAGGACCTGATCATCATCGGGGACGACATCTGGATCCACACCTTCGGTGACGGGGTTTATGTCTTCGACCGCAAGAAGCTCACCGTCAAGAAGCACTACGAAGTACGCCAGAGCTCCGGCTGCGGCCTGCTGACCGCCGGCGGAAAGCTCTATACCGGCTCCCAGTCGGGCCTGTATGTCTATGATTCCGGCTCCGACTCCTTCGTCCGGGAAGACGCCTCGTTCCGGGAGTTCGTCCACACCCTCTTCCAGGACAGCCGGGGCAACGTCTGGATCGGCACCTACGGCGACGGCCTGTACTGCCAGACCGAGGGCGGCAACCGCATCGCCCACCTCCAGGCCGACGACAGGCGCCACGGCCTGACGAGCGACCGCATCACCTCCTTCTTCGAAGACAGCCGTCACCGCATCTGGATCACCACCGAAGGCGGCGGCATCTGCTGCTCGGAGAGCGAACCGAACCTCTCGGACCTGACCCTGCGCGCCATCACCCGCGCGGACGGGATGGCCTCTAACGTGACCTGCGCCGTGGCCGAGGATGAAGACGGCCTGCTCTGGGTTTCCACCACCCGCGGCATCTCGCGGATCGACGGCGAGACCTTCCGGGTCGAGGACCACCTCTTCGACCGCCAGCAGATTATCGGCAGCCAGTATTCCTACGGGGCCGTGGAGACTTCCCGCGGCGGCACCATCTATATGGGCAACACGAGCGGCCTCCTGTCCTTCTCGCCTGCCAAGATCAAGCGGGGCATCCGCAACTACCAGCTCTACATCACCAGCATCGAAGCCCGCAACGGCGACCGGACCCTCAAACTGCACGAGCCCGACCGCGCCACCATCCAGTCGGAGCGGATCCGCGTCAAGTCCCGCGACGCCTCGCAGATCACCGTCAGCTTCGCTGCTCCGGAGTACTCGATCCTCCAGATGGTCGCCTTCCGCTATTCCCTGTCCCGCGGCCGCCGCGAGATTTCCTCCGCCACCCTGGCGGAGAACCACGTCACCTTCTCCGGTCTCCGGCCGGGACGCTACCGTTTCGACGTGGGCATCCTCGGATCCGACACTCCCGCCGCCAACAAGAGCCTGGAATTTGTCATCCAACCCCCGCTGCTGCTCAGCCGGAGCGCCCGGATCTTCTACCTGGCGGCGTTTCTCGGCCTGCTGGGCCTGTTCTTCTATGAACTGGAGATGAAGCGCCGCCGCGACCGCGCCCGTCATCTGACACGGCTCGAGAACCAGAAGCAGAAGGAGATCTACGACGCCAAGATCAATTTCTTCACCAACATCACCCACGAGATCCGCACCCCGCTGACCCTGATCAAGATGCCGCTCGACAAGATCATCGCCGAGAAGGAATACACGCCCAAATCAGAGAAGGACCTGCTGACCATCCAGGCCAACACCGACCGGCTGCTCAACCTGACCAACCAGCTGCTGGACCTCAGGAAGATGGAGCAGAACGGAATCAAGCCCGTCTTCCTCAAGGAGGACCTCTGCAAGATCGTTCGCAAATCCTGCCGCTATTTCGAGCAGATGGCCGAAGAGCAGAAGATCTCCCTCCACGAAGACATCCCGGAGAAGCCTTTCGAGGTGATGTGCGCCCGCGACTCCGTCGAGAAAATCGTCTCGAACCTGCTCTCCAATGCCGTCAAGTACACCAAGGACCGCATCGACGTGTCGCTCAAGCCCTCCACTGACGCCCGGACGGCCATCCTGCGCGTGAGCAGCAACGGGGCGGCGATTCCCGCCCGCGAGGCGGAGAAGATCTTCGAAATCTTCTACCAGGTCGACGACGCCAACAAGAGCAAGGGAACGGGGCTCGGCCTCGCCTTCGCCCGCTCCCTGGCGGGCCTGCACAACGGCCGGCTCTACCTGGACACCGA
Organism: Bacteroidales bacterium; assembly: GCA_017561865.1. GTDB lineage: Bacteria > Bacteroidota > Bacteroidia > Bacteroidales > UBA932 > Cryptobacteroides. The sequence continues at coordinate 8,499 of JAFZBH010000014.1, forward strand.
CGTGCACGACGCCAACTCCTTCGTGCTCGAACTGCCCGTCGAGCAGCAGACGCCCGTCAAACTGGAAAAGCCCCAGAGCGCGGAGCCGGACGAGCTGCGCGCGGACTACGACAGCAGCCGCCACACGCTGCTGGTCGTCGAAGACTCCGTCGAGCTGCGCCAGTACCTGGCCGGAGAGCTCTCCGACGAGTACAACATCGTCACCGCCGCCAACGGGCAGGACGCCGTGGAGAAACTGCAGGAAGAGCGCATCGACCTGGTGGTCAGCGACATCATGATGCCGCTGATGGACGGCTGCCAGCTCTGCAACTATATCAAGACCAATATGGAGTACAGCCATCTGCCGGTGCTGCTGCTCACCGCCGCCGTCGGCGTGGAGACGCGCCTGCAGACCCTCGAGGTGGGGGCGGACGCCTACATCGAGAAGCCCTTCCCGATCGAGCTGCTGCGCGCCAACATCGCCAGCCTGTTCAAGAACCGGGACATCGCTTACAGGCAGTTCACCGACTCCCCGCTCACGCACTTCAACAGCGTCAACAGCAGCAAGATGGACGAGGAGTTCATGGAGAAACTGCATGGCATCGTGATGAAGCATATGGCCGAGCAGGACCTCAGCATCGAGACCCTGACGACCCTCATCGGCACCAGCAAGTCGACGCTCTATCGCAAGGTCAAGGCCAACACCGGCCTCAACATCAACGAGTATATACGCCTCTGCCGCCTCAAGCAGGCGGCAGAGATGCTGTCCTCACAGAAGTACCGGATCAACGAAGTCGCCTATATGGTGGGCTTCTCCTCACCGTCCTACTTCGCGACGAGCTTCCAGAAGCAGTTCAACATTTCGCCTTCGGCCTTCGTCAAGAATCTGAAGGACTGACGATGTGCACGTCCCGCTGCGGGAACGGTATCTGGATGCCGTTCTCGTTGAGGGCGTTGTAGATGACCTCCTTGGCGCGGTCGATGTAGCCGTAGCGCTCCGGCACGAGTACGTGCTGCTTGAGGGCGATCTCCACGGCGTTGTCGCCGAATTCGTTCAGCACGACCTTGATCCCCCGGCGCGGCTCGACGACGTCGCGCCCGTAGGCATCCTTGGTCAGCAGGGCTTTCGTCGCCTCGGTAAGCACCTCCCGCACCTTCTCGATATCCGTCCCGTAGGCCACTCCGACCGTAATCTTGAAGAATTCGTAGGAATTGTTGCGGGTCAGGTTGATGAAGTTCTTGGCGAACAGAGAGGCGTTGAGGAAGGACATCAGCGCCCCGCCCGTGGTCTCGATCTGCGTGCTCTGGTAGCTGATGGCCGTTACGCGGCCCCGCACCCCGTCGCACTCGATCCAGTCCCCAACCCGCAAGCGGCCGGACATCAGCTGGATGCCGTAGATGAAGTTGTTCAGCACGTCCTTCATGGCGAGACCGATACCGGCGGACAGGCCTCCGACGGCCAGCGACAGCGATCCGGTCGGGATCTTGAGCATCAGCACCACGATCACGATATAGGTGAACCAGACCAGCACGCTGATGATGCTGTTGCCCAGCGAGAGGTTGACTTCGTTGCTGCGTACGATCTTGCGCTCGTTGCGGCTCAGGAAACTGCGGTAGCTGATGAGCGTGTAGAGGTTCCGGGCGACATAATTGATGTAGCGGAAGATGAAATACAGGCCCAGCGCCACGATGATGCGGTAGACCGAGATGTTGAGGATCTCCCCGCCGCTGGCGTTCGTCAGGTTGACGAAGGACTTGTTGATGATCTCCTGATACAGGTCGGAGAAATCGAACACGTTCAGGGCCATCTTGAGGCAGAACGGCAGGGACATCAGCGAGAGGACCGGAATCAACGACTTCCGGACCAGGTCATAGAACCAGGTGGCGCCGAACAGGAGTTTCTCCCGCTCCGGTCCCGTCACGAAGTTGACCTTCTTGCGGTACTCCTCCACCTGCTTGCTCATCCGGTTGTTCTTGTAGAACACCAGCTGGCAGCGGATGGCCACGAGGGTCTGGATGCAGGCAAGCTGGAAGAACCACCACAGCAGCACCAGCAGGGCGAGGAAGATATAGCCCAGCAGGGCGATGACCAGCGAGATGACGATGACCCCGAGCGAGATCCACCCGATCACCCGGTCGCTCTCCATCAGCTTCGGGCCGCCGTTCAGACACACCAGCAACTGCCATACGACGAAGACGAGCAGCATCGGGGGGAACAGGATGTTCATCATCGCATTGGGCAGGAACACCATCCGGAAACCGAACACCAGCAGTGCCAGGATCATCATCGGCAGGTAGTGCCGCAGGCCGCGCCCCAGCTGGATCGGCTCCAGGCGGAGCAGCAGCGACAGCAGGATGGCCACTACCAACCACGAATAGATCAGCACCAGCGAAGTGGATGCCCGGGCCACGTAGCTTCCGCCCGGGTTGCTCATCATCAGCAGGGCGAAAATGACCATTCCGCCCAGCAGCGAGAGCGTCAGGCGCCGCTGACGGTAACTCACCGTGCGAAGCTTCCGGAAGATGCGGGGCAGCAGGTAGACGATCAGGCCCGCGACCAGCACGCTGGCCAGCAGCGCGAACAGGAACATCAGGATGAAGCGCAGGAACACGTGTCCGCCCCACTGGCTTTCCGAGACGTGGTCCGAATCGTGCGCGTGCACGCGGGTAGTGGCGGTATAGCGGTCCTCCATCCCCGACACGGCACGCTGCCAGTTGCGCTTGAACCCGTTCAGGATGCTGCCGTAGGGCGTCTGGCCCTCGACGAAGATGCGGTTCTGGAGGATCTTGTAGCGCTGCTGCGCATAATCATAGGATTCTTTCAGACGCAGGTAGACATTCTCGTAATGCGTACTGTCCTCTATGATGTACTCCTTGTTCGCGGCATACATCTTCAGGAGCGTGGAGGCGAAGAAAATGCAGGAATCGCGCTCCAGCTGCCCCTCCTCGTCCAGCACGAAGGCGTCGTCCGAAAGCTCCTCCGCCTCCTCCTCGGACAGGCCCAGCTGGCGCTCCAGTTCCAGGATGTCCACCTTGATGCTGTCGTTGTAGTAGCGCAGGCTGTCTGGCAGGTCGGCGATCTCGAGGAGCTGCGGCGGCAGCCGGCGCAGAGACTCGATCAGGCGGGAATACCGCTCGATCTCGATGTCCAGCTGCCCCACGATGCGGTCGAAGGGCATCCGGTTGCTGTTGAAGTCGTTGTACTCCTCGGTCACGGACTCCAGCGCATACGTCAGGTCGAAGGTGTATTCCTGCTTCTGCGAATAGAGCATCAGGGCCAGCTCGTTGCACTTCTTCATGATCGAGATCATCTGGTCGTGCTGCTGGCCGTGCTGCTCGGCCAGGCGCCCCTGCGAGGTGAAGATCCGCTCGTAGTCCAGCTCCAGCTCGCTGCGAAGGGCGTGCAGGGTCGATGCGAGGTTCCGCTCGCCGAGCACCGCCGACAGCGGGAGGGTCAGCAGGAGTGCGGCCAGCAGGGCGATGATCCGTTTCTTTTTCATCCTATTTCTTTTAGAAAGCTTTCTACAGTCAGCAAATTTAGTTAAATTCGCTTGATTTAACACCCCTTGTTATGAATATCTTGACTCTTCTCCTCGCGCTGGCTCCGGTCCTCGCCGGTCCCGACGCCCGCCTGCAGGTCTCCTTCCAGGACGACGGGGGCCGGCTCCGCTACAGCATCGCCTATGACGGAAAGACCCTCGTGGAACCTTCCCTGCTGGGCCTGCAGACCAACGAAGTCGACTATACGCAGCTCTCCGTCCTGTCCACGGACTCCGAGCAGGTGCGTGATACCTACTTCCTGGACCGCATCAAGGCCTCCCGCATCGACCACGAGGCCGTGCGCGCCGTGCTGCACTGCCAGAACCCGGACGGACGGCCGCTGGACATCGAGTGGCACCTGACCGCGAACGACGCCGCCTTCCGCTACCTGATCCCGCGCGACAAGGAGACGGGCAGCGTGCGCGTACTGCGCGAGACGAGCGCCTTCCGTTTCCCGGAGGGGACGACCGGATTCCTGACGCCGCAAAGCGACGCGATGATCGGCTGGAAGCGCAGCAAGCCCAGCTACGAGGAGCACTACACGCTCGACGCCCCGCTGGACCGCCGTTCGCAGTACGGACACGGCTATACCTTCCCGTGCCTTTTCCGCGTCGGTGACGACGGCTGGGTGCTGGTCAGCGAGACGGGGGTGGACAGCCGCTACTGCGGCTCGCATCTGTCCGATTACGACCCGGCCGAAGGCTACAGCATCGCCTTCGCGATGCCCGAGGAGAACAACGGCAACGGCACCGTGGACCCGGCCTTCGCCCTGCCCGGCGCCACGCCCTGGCGCACCCTCACCGTGGGCGCGGGACTTGAGCCCATCGTGGAGACGACCATCGCCTTCGACGTCGTGGAACCCCGCTATCCGGCCACGCACGGCTACCGCTATGGCAAGAGCACCTGGAGCTGGATCGTCTGGCAGGACGCCAGCATGAACCGGGACGACCAGATCGCCTACATCGACCTCGCCGCCGAGATGGACTTCCCCTACATCCTCATCGATGCGGGCTGGGACCAGGAGTTCGGCCACGAGGGGATGGAAGAACTGGTCCGCTATGCCCGCAGCAAGGGCGTGGAGGTCTTCCTGTGGTACTCGTCCAGCGGCTGGTGGAACGACATCGTCCAGAGCCCCGTGGACATCATGTGCGACCCGATTGCGCGCAAGCCCGAGATGCGCTGGATGGAGAGCATCGGGGTCAAGGGCATCAAGGTCGATTTCTTCGGCGGGGACAAGCAGGAGACGATGCGCCTGTATGAGGCCATCCTGAGCGACGCCGACGACCACGGCCTGATGTGCATCTTCCACGGCGCCACCCTGCCCCGCGGCTGGGAGCGGATGTATCCCAATTACGTGGGCTCCGAGGCCGTCCTCGCTTCGGAGAACATGGTCTTCGGGCAGAACCACTGCGACCTGGAGTCGCAGAACGCCGCCCTGCACCCCTTCCTGCGCAACACGGTGGGCTGCATGGAGTTCGGCGGGGTGTTCCTGAACAAGCGGCTCAACCGCGCGAACGGCGCCCCCGGCCGCGGCGGCCGGGTCTTCG
>JAFZBH010000002.1 GCA_017561865.1 Bacteroidales bacterium
CCTCGCCGCTGCGCAAGTCCCACCGCGCCGCCGAGGCGGTCACGGGCACGGGCGTGACCCTGTCCGCTCCGCTGAAGGCCGCTTATCCTGCCGGCGCTCCCGTCGCGACGGGCGTGCCGACCCCGGGCGCGGCCAACCGCTACTGATCCGCAGATGACCCTGCGCAGGTTCAAGGCGCTGATGCTGCCGCTGTGCGCAGCCTGCCTGCTGCTTGCCGGATGGATGGTGTACCATTCGCTGACCGGCTTGCAAATGGCAGGCTGCGGCGCGGGCAGCGCCTGTGAGAGCGTGATGGGCAGCCGCTGGGCCTGGGTGCTCGGACGGGTGCCCGTCAGCCTGCCTGCCGCAGCGGTCTATGCCCTGCTGGGCATCTGTGTCCTTTTCCTCGGCGGCAAGTCCGCCGAGTCCCGTTCTCTGGACCGCCTTCTCTGGCGCCTGATGCCGCTGCTGGGTGGCTGCATCGTGGGGGCTGCGCTCTGGTTCGCCTGGTTGCAGGCCGGCGTGCTGCACGCGTTCTGCAAGTACTGTTCGTTACTGCACCTGCTGGGTTGCATCGCGGCGGCGATCATCCTCTTCGCCCGGGATTCCGCGCCGAAGAGCGGGAAGGCGAGACTCTTGTGGTTCGCGGCCGGACTTGCCGCCGCGGCGCTGTTCGCCTTCGTCCAGGCCCGCACACTGCCGGACGCGGTCTATGACGCCGGCCGCGCCGAGGCCGAACTGCCTGCCTTCGCTGACGGGGAGGTGCCCGTGTTGTCCTCCACGGGCCGGGATGCCGAAACGCTTACCCTTCTGTTCGACTTCCAGTGCATCCACTGCCGGCGGCTGCATCGGGTCCTGCCCGAATTCCTTTCCCTCGCGGAGGGCCGTTACGGCATCCGGCTCTGTCCGGTGCCGCTCAGCAGCGCCTGCAATCCTTATATCCCGGCCTCGGGCATCGACCGTTTCGCGGGCTCCTGCGCGCTCACGCGCTACGCCCTTGCCGTCTGGTATGCCTGCCCGGAGGCTTATGCCGAGTATTGGGACTGGCTGCTCGGGGCGGGGGACGAGCGTGCGGCGGTCGATCCCGCCGAGGCACAATTGCGCGCCCGGGCGTTGCTCGGGGACGGTTTCGAGGCGGCCCTGCAGGACCCGCGTATCGAGAGCTACCTGCGCAAGGTGGAAGAACTTTTCGGCCGGACCTCCTCTTCCGAAAAGAGCGGCGTGCCGCGTCTGATCCTGGGCCGGCGCTGGCTCGTGGCGGAGGCCGATTCCGCAGAAGCGCTGCTCGCTCTCGTCGAAGAGCAACTGCGGGGCTCCTGATTTGCAGGAGCGGTTTTTTTTCTATAACTTTGAAAGTTTTTAGTTAGTAGAAGTCATGGAGATCTCCCAACGTGCGCAATTGATGCCTTCTTCCCCGATCCGGAAGCTGGCCCCGTACGCCGACGAAGCCAAGCGCAACGGCGTGCACGTCTATCACCTCAATATCGGCCAGCCGGACATCAAGACCCCGCAGTGCGGCCTGGATGCCGTCAAGGGCATCGACCGGAGCATCCTGGAGTACAGCCCCTCCGACGGCTACCTGAGCCTGCGCACCAAGATGGTGCGGTACTATGCCCAATACGGCATCTACCTCTCCCCGGAGGAGATCATCATCACCACGGGCGGTTCCGAGGCGGTGCTTTTCGCCTTCCTGGCGTGTCTGGGACCCGGCGACGAGGTCATCGTGACGGACCCGTTCTATGCCAACTACATGGCTTTCGCCATTTCCGTGGGCGCCGTGATCCGCAGCGTCAAGACATCCATCGAGGATGGTTTCCGCCTGCCTTCGATGGAGGCCTTCGAGGAGCAGATCACCCCCCGCACCAAGGCCATCCTCATCTGCAATCCCAACAATCCGACGGGCTATCTCTACACCCGCAAGGAGATGCAGCGCCTGCGCGACATCGTCAAGAAGCACAATCTCCTGCTGTTCAGCGATGAAGTCTACCGGGAGTTCATCTATACCGGGATGCCCTATATCTCCGCGTTCCATATGGAGGGCATCGAGCAGAACGTGGTCCTGTTCGACTCCGTGTCCAAGCGCTATTCCGAGTGCGGCATCCGCATTGGCTGCCTGTGCACCAAGAACCGTCAGCTGCGCGAAGCGGTGATGAAGTTCTGCCAGGCCCGCCTGTCCCCGCCGCTGTTGGGCCAGATCGTGGCGGAGGCCACCCTGGACGTGCAGAAGGAGTATTTGCGGGGCGTGTATGAAGAGTATCTGGAGCGCCGCAACTTCCTGATCGACGGGCTCAACAAGATTCCCGGCGTGTATTCCCCGATTCCGATGGGCGCATTCTACACGATGGCGAAACTTCCTGTGGACGATGCGGAAAAGTTCTGCATCTGGTGCCTGAGCGATTTCCGCTACGAAGGCGAGACCGTGATGATGGCGCCCGGCGCCGGCTTCTACACCGAGCCGGGGGAGGGCAAGCACGAGGTCCGCATCGCCTACGTCCTGTGCAAGGAAGATCTTGCCCGCGCCCTGGTCATTCTCCAGAAGGCCCTCGAAGCCTACCCGGGACGTCTGTGACCCTTGAACATCATCCGCTGGAGCCGTTCCTGCCGCCGGGAGCCGGGACGCTCTTCCTCGGCAGTTTCCCGCCGCCGCGGGAGCGCTGGTCGATGGATTTCTTCTACCCCAACTACATCAACGATTTCTGGCGGGTGATGGGCTTGATCCATTTCGGCCGGGCGGACTGGTTCGAGCAGGGGCCCGGAACCGGAAAGCCCGCCCGCAAAGCTTTCGACCGGGAGCGGATCGTGGCATTCTGCCAGGATCGCGCGCTGGCGTTTTTCGACACGGCCCGGACGGTGCGGCGCCTCAAGGACAATGCTTCCGACGCCTTTCTGGAGGTCGTGGAGCCGACTGATGTGGGTTCGCTCCTGGAGCGCCTGCCGGAGTGCCGCCGCATCGTGACCACGGGCGGCAAGGCCAGCGAAGAACTGCTCGGCATCCTGGAATCGGAGGGCGCCGGACGCCATTCCGGCGGGAGACTGAACCTGCCGGGCGTTGGAGAATGCCGTCTGCTGGAAGTCTGGGGCCGGCAACTCGAATGGTGGCGTATGCCTTCCACTTCGCGCGCCTATCCGCTTTCGCTGCAGAAAAAGGCGGATTTCTACCGGAGGCTCTTCTGAGAATCCTCTTCCTGAAAGAAGACTTCGAACAGCTCCCGCAGCCGCGTCTCGTCGGCGATCAGGCGGCGCAGCTCGGCGAGTTTGGCGGCGTTGGGCGATTCGGGGATCCAGAGCTGGAGGTAGCCGCCTTCGGCATATTTCTCGTGCAGGTGGTCCAGGGTCCTCCGCCAGTGCTCCTCTTTCCCGAGCTCCGGATAGTGGGCGAATCCGAACTGGACGGTGCGGCGGATGATGGTCTCGGGCTCGATCTGGCGGTCCGCCTCGGCGACGATCCTGCCGTAGAGACTGCGCGGGGCACCTTCGAGCGACGCCCGGTGATCCTCGGCGGCTTGGGCGATGGTCTCGATCTGCTCGGCACTGAACCAGCGGGGCAGTTGCGGATCCTCCCGGATGATGCGCCCGGAGACGAGGTGGTGCGTCTGCCGGTCCTCGCACAGGCCGGTGTCGTGGAAGGCCGCAGCGGCGTAGACCATTTCCCGGTCCACCGGATAATAGGCGGCCAGCGAGAGGGCGTCGCGGATGACGCGCTCCACGTGCGGGCGGCGGTGCGCCTTGTCGAAAGCGTCATATCGCGGAAGAATCTCCGCTTCGATGTAAGAATGCAGGTCCGGATGGTGGCTCATAGGGCGAAGATACGAAAATAATTCGCATCTTTGTCACAATGGAACGCCTTCTCCTCCTTTTGCTGCTGCTCCTGCCGGCTTTTCCGGCCGGGGCGGGGGAGCCTTACTTCTGCACCCGCGAAGGCCGGACCCTGTATTACGAGCGCTATGACGCCGGAAGTACGAAACTCCGGCGCACGACGACTTTCGAGATCACTTCCGTCCGGCAGGAAGCGTCCGGGCAGCGGGTGGACTACGGTTTCACGCTTCGCAAGGCGAGTGGAGCGGAACTGTATGGCGGGACGGCCCCGATGAGCGTGCGGATCTCCTCCGACGGCACCGTGCAGATGGACCTGGGAGGGTCGCTTCGCGCCGTCCTTCGGAACCTTTTCCCCCGGCAGGAAATTACGTCCTCGGGAGGGGCGGCGCTCCTGCCCGCCGCGATGAAGCCCGGTGACGCCCTGCCGGATGCGCACTGCGTCGTGGACGTGGCCGGGGTCAAATACCATATCGACGTCACGGAGCGGGAAGTCCTGCGCACGGAACGGGTCACGGTCCCCGCAGGGACCTTCGACGCCGTGGTCGTGCGCGAGCATAAGGTCGAGCGCGGCCCGGGCCACAACCGGAATACCTGGTCGGACAGCTGGTACGTGGCGGGTATCGGATATGTACGCCACGACACTTATGACAGAAACCTCCGTCCGGACACGTCGGAAGTTTTGAAAAATTATTAAATTTGCAAGATATTAGAATACTCCGACCGATGAACAGGCTGTTTCGACTGATCCTACTCTTGCCGCTGCTCTCGCCCCTGGCGCTGGCAGCCCAGGAGCCGTCCGTGACGGACAGCACCGGCCTGGACGTCCTGCACGCCGAGATGATGGCGCAGCGCCTGGTCGAGGCGGGGTTTGCCAACGTGCGCGCAGTCCAGACGCCCGAGTTCACGGTCTATACCGTCGAGAACGACTATTACAAGATCCCGGCCGAAGGGTTTGCCCGCGCCGTCCAGATCATCGAAGGCGGCGGCCTGGACGCAGACCGCCCCGTGAAGATCATCGGCACCTCATACAAAGTCCCGGAAATCACGCTCACCTACGATCCGCAGACGGGGCGCTGGGACGCGACCAAGCGCCTTGATGCTTCCTGGGATGCCGTGCGGAGACAGCCCAAGCTCAACGATTCCTTCGGTAAACTGGACATCAACGTCTATCCGCAGGTGTCGCTGAAAAACCTGATCATCACCCAGGTATATCAGTCGCTTTGGCAGCTCAGCCCCGCGTTCGAAGTGTCTCTCTGGCCGGGCGGCAAGATCAGTGCCCAGATCAAGATTCCAATCGTCAACGACGGTTACGGAGTTACCGAGTCCCTGGTCCATCCGGGTTTCCTGACAGTCTCGCAGCGCTTCCGCGATCCCTGGCATCTGAATGTCTTCGGCAAGGTGACGGCCGGCATATTCAACGCGAACCGCATCGGAGCCGCCCTGGAGCTGGCATACTGGTTCCCGAACGAGCGTTTCTGGGTAGATACCAAAATGGGTTATCTGGATATGGTCCGCTTCGGTTATCCCAATGTGATAACGGAAGGCGTCAATCCTTATCCCCCGGGAGGGATTCCCCCCGGATTCTGGCTCCACACCAACGCCAACCCTGACTGGCGTTTCGTCTGGAACGTGGCGGTCAACTATTACAACCCTTCGCTGCAGACGCAGTTCCTGCTGCGCGGGGAGCGTTTCCTGCTCGGAGATTTCGGCGTCAAGTTCGAGATGATCCGCCATTTCAGGCACTGCTCCGTGGGTTTCTATGCGATGAAGGGTACGGACAAGGCGGCGCACACCAACGGCGGATTCCGTTTCCAGATCGCCCTGCCGCCTTACCGGGCGAAGCGTTTCGGCTATGTGCCCAGGATCAGCACTTCCGGCCAGATGGGCATCTCCTACAACGCCAACAACGAACAGTACTACTACAAGGAGTTCCGCACCGAGGCATCGGACAACATTATGAGCAAGAACTACTACAACCCATATTATATAAAAGGTAAACTTGACAGATAAGGCCAAAAAAACTGATTTTATTTTGTTTTTGTCATTTTATGTACTATCTTTGTCGTTCGAATAGTACTATGTCCCATTGTGGGCATATGGCATTAAGAGGAATATTAGTTTAATGTTTAATATTTATTTTAAAGAAATGAAAAAGTTTTTTTCACTCATTGCGTTAGTAGGTGTATTCGCCGCTTGCAATCCTGAGGACATGACCACCGCTTTCCAGGTGGCTCCTGCCGAGGTGACGCTCAACGCGACGGCTGTCTGCGCAGAGCCTGGCTTCACGGGCGCGTCCATCTCCTATTCCCCGTCCCAGACCGTGACGGGCAACCCGGTGCTTTCCGCCGGTTCCATCACGGCCACCGCGACGTACAATGGTGCTTCCGGCAGCTCGACGGTTGACTATCCGACCATCCTCGCCGGCGGTTCCGCCACCCTGAACACCGTCGTCTTCATCCCTTATACCCCGGGTGATTCCGACTACGAGTTCAAGGTTGAAGAGGCTGGCTCTTCCTCCGAGGTTGACGTTTTGATGCTTCCTGCCGCCGCTCACGGCGCTGGTGAGAAGTATGCTGTTACGGTCGGTGACGTTGAGTATTCGGTTCCTATGCTGGAGAATGCCAACGAGTTTGTCCTTTCCGACAGCTATTCTTACACCACCTATGAGGGTGCTGAGCTTGTGGCTGGTTCCAACAAGGTCTTCAACGATGACTTTGCCGATACGGCCAAGAAGTTCTTCGACGATGCCGCTTCCAAGGAGATCAAGGAGACCACGGTCACCAAGCCGTTCACCGTGTCTGCCTGGGCTCTTTACAATGTCATCCAGCCGGTTGCGACCACTGTTACTACTTACAACATCATTGCTACTCCGAAGGCTGGTGCCAATACGCCTGAGCTGACTGATCCCGTGATCGCTTCCTTCCAGATGAAGACGGTTGACGGCGGTGCCCAGTATGTCGAGATGGCCCACCCGGATCACGTGAGCCACTATGAGGCCGGTCACGGTCACGGTCATGGCACTGGCAGCAACGCCGGTGGCGGTCTTGTCGAGGCTGAGTAATTTGTTTAGGCATTCCTTTGTATCACGAAATTAAAAAACAGAAGATATGAAACTCAAAGCTCTCGCTCTGTCAATCGCTCTGGCGGCCGGCGTCTTCGCCGCGAACGCCCAGACGGCCTACAAGGGGAATGACGTGTTTGTCGGTATCGGTGGCGGTGTCATCTCTACCTACAACTTCGACTTCAACACCCCTGCTTTCTACGGCAACATCATGGTCGGTAAGTACATCACTCCGGTCTTCGGTGTCCGTGGCGTCATCGGCGGTCCTTTCCAGACCCTGGATGCCAACAACAAGAATGCGATCAACTACCAGCAGATGGGCAACCCCTATTCTGTGAAGAATAAGCTCTTCGGTGAGTTGAACCTCGACGGTATGGTCAACTTCAGCAACATCTTCGCTGACGACCTCGCCAAGTTCGATGTCTATGCTTTCGTGGGTCCGACCCTCAACCTCTCCTCCAAGGGGACTGAGTTCGCCGATCCTCAGAACGCTTCCACCGCCATCATCGTCAAGGAAGTTGACGGCCTGAAAGCCCGCGTCGGCGCTACCGCCGGTCTCGGCCTCGGCTACAACGTCACCAACGATATCGAGATCGCTCTCGAGGGCCGCTTCGGCGTGACCCCGTCCGTGTTTGGCGACGCCAGCGCCTACCGTAAGGCTGAAGGCACTGGCCGTGTCACCCTCAACGCCATCTGGACCATCGGTGGCAAGCATGGCAAGTATGCCCGTGCTGCTGCTGCCGCCGCCGCCGCCGGCTACCTCTCCAAGGAGGCCGCTGACGAGCTCGCCCGCCAGTATGCCAAGGATCACCCGGTGATCAAGGTTGACACCGTCAAGGTGACCGAGACTGTCACGGAGACCAAGTATGTCGAGACTGAGGTCCCTGCCTCCACGGCTGTGTTCTTCGAGATCAACAAGTCCGTCCTCACCGAGAAGGATAAGGCTCGTCTGAAACTGTACGCCGAGTCCCTCGAGAAGTTTGACGGCAAGGTCTCCGTCGCCGGTTACGCCGACAAGGCTACCGGTAGCGTCAAGCGCAACCAGACCCTGTCCGAGCAGCGTGCCCAGGCCGTGTACGATTACCTCGTCAGCCTCGGTGTCCCTGCCAGCAAGCTTGAGAAGTCCGCTCATGGCGGTGTCGGCCCGATCTTCTTCAACAACGACGTGCTGAGCCGTACCGTTATCCTGAAGGCTACTCCCAACAAGAATAACTAATTTCTCTCTTTAGATAAATATTATTCCTGGAGGACCCGCGAACTTAGTTTGCGGGTCCTTGTTTTTTTGACCCGGGCAAGTGTTTGTCATTCTGCGTAATTATTTTTATATTTGCGTATTGTATATGACAGGCTGATCTTATGCTCGAAGATATCAAGTCCAACATTGCCAAGCTGGTGGCGCTATACGAGGCCGAAAGGCAGCGGGCGGACAGTCTTGCGGGAAAGCTTGCGGCGAGCGAGGAGAAGTGCCTGCAGTACAAGGAGCAGATTACTGATTTGAACCAACAGATAGACAATCTCGAGTTGATGCGTGCCTTCCAGGCGGCCGGGGATCCTTCCGACGCCAAGGAGAGGATCGGGAAGCTGATTCGCGAGATTGACAAATGCATAAAGCTGCTGGAAAGTTGATATGGCTCAGGACATCACACTGAAAGTCGCAGGCAAGCCCTACCGCCTCAGCGCCGCCACCCCCGAGATGGAGCAGCTGATGCGTCTGGCGGCTGCCGACGTGACCGCGATGATGACCAAGTTCGACGCCCGCTTCCCTGACAGCAGCCCGGAGGACAAGCTGGCATTCGTGGCCATCCAGGAAGCCGCCGGCAAGCTCTCCGCCCAGAAGAAGATGTCTCGCCTCGTGGAGGAGGTGGAGGCGCTCCAGGGCGATGTAGCCGCCTATCTGGAGGGGATGAAAAAGTGATAAGCCGTCAGGCCCATCTTCTGAAAACAACAAGTTCTTCGGAACCGGGCCACCTCGTGCTGAGGAAGGCAGGCCCGCTTCGACGGGAAGCCCGGGACAGTGCGGAGCCCAAATCCTATTCAGAGGCTTTCTGAAAGTTCGGCTGACGGCTTTTTTCTGACAGTATCTGCTCGAAAGGCAGATACTGTTTTATTATATATATAGTTATGTTTTTATACTACATCCTAGCCGCAGTTGCAGGAGCCGCCCTGGCTCTGGCAATTTATATACTCGTCAGCCGCTCCGCTTCCCGCGGAAAGGCCGACGCCATCATCGAGAAGGCCAATCTGGAGGCCGAGAACATCAAGCAGCAGAAGATCCTGCAGGCCAAGGAGAAATTCCTCCAGCTCAAGGGAGAGCACGAATCGTTCGTCAACAAGAAGACGGGTGAGCTTCGGGAGCGTGAGAACAACATCAAATCCCGCGAAGGGCAGCTCAAGCAGTTGCAGGGCGAACTGGACCGCCGCCAGCACGACCTGGATTCCCAGAAGGGCCAGGTGAACGCCCTCAAGAACAAGCTCGACGCCAAGATGGAGGAGTGCGAGCGCGTGACCGCCCAGGTCAACAAGGAGCTGGAGAATGTCGCCGGGATGACCGCCGATGAGGCCCGCAAGATGCTGGTCGAGAATATGAAGGCCGAGGCGCGCAGCGAAGCGCAGGCCTATATCAACGATACGATGGACGAGGCGCGGCTCAACGCCGCCAAGGAAGCCAAGCGCATCGTCATCAACACCATCCAGCGTACCGCCACGGAGACGGCCATCGAGAACGCCGTCACGACCTTCCCGATCGAGAACGACGAGGTCAAGGGACGCATCATCGGCCGTGAAGGCCGTAATATCCGTGCGCTGGAGGCCGCCACAGGCGTAGAAATCGTCGTGGACGACACGCCTGACGCAATCCTCCTTTCCGCATTCGATCCAGTCCGCCGCGAGGTGGCGCGCCTGTCGCTGCACCAGCTGGTGATCGACGGCCGCATCCATCCCGCCCGCATCGAGGAGGTGGTGGCCAAGGTGAGCAAGCAGCTCGAGGACGAGATTCTCGAGACGGGCAAGCGCACCTGCATCGATATGGGCATCCACGGGCTCAATCTCGAGCTGGTCAAGCTGATCGGCCGGATGAAATACCGTTCTTCCTACGGGCAGAACCTCCTGCAGCACTCCCGCGAGGTGGCGAACATCTGCGCCATCATGGCGTCCGAGCTCGGGCTCAATCCGAAGATTGCGCGTCGCGCCGGCCTGCTGCACGATATCGGTAAGGTCAGCGACCAGGATCCGGAGCTTCCGCACGCTATCCTGGGCGCCAAGCTGGCCGAGCAGTACAAGGAGCGTCCCGAGATCTGCAATGCCGTGGGAGCGCACCATGAAGAGATGGAGATGACCTCGATCTACGCGCCGCTGGTACTCGTGGGCGATGCCATTTCCGGCGCCCGTCCGGGTGCCCGCCGCGAGGTGATCGAGTCCTATATCAAGCGTCTGAAGGGGATGGAGGACCTGGCCGCGTCGTATCCGGGCGTGACGAAGTCCTATGCGATCCAGGCCGGCCGCGAGCTCCGCGTGATCGTCGGGGCCGAGGAGGTGACGGACGACCAGGCTGCGCGCCTGTCGACCGAGATCGCCCAGCGTATCCAGGACGAGATGACCTATCCGGGCCAGGTGAAGATCACGGTGATCCGGGAGACGCGTTCCGTCGCCATAGCGAAATAAAACACCCCTGCGCCTATGTTCCGCCTGCTCTCGACAGTACTTGTCCTTCTGCTGCAGCTCACGCCGCAGATTCAGTGGAAATCCGAGGTCCGTCAGTCTCCGGAAGGGAAGGATCAGCTGGTGCTGACGGGCGATCTGGACGAGGGGATCGACCACGTGTCCGGCACGGTCACATATATGCCCTGCAAGGGCGATGCGTGTTATATGCCGGTCGACTGGGATTTTGAAGAATTTATTACCCGCGTTTCGGGGAGCAGCAGCTCCGGGTCTGCGGATGTCCCGCTGCGCGGGACCCCTCCCACTGCGGAGCAGTGGGCCCCTCCCTCTTACGGAGCCGAGGGTGGCTACGATCCTCAGACCCGGACTGCTGCCTCCCCGGATGGAAACGCGGGTCAGTTACCGAAAGGCCTTTGGGCGCTGATCCTGGAGGCAATCCTGTGGGGCTTTGCGATGCTGCTGACGCCGTGCGTATTCCCGATGGTTCCGATGACCGTCTCCTTCTTTATGAAGGGCAGCGACAACGCCCGTCAGGGCCGCTTCAAGGCTCTTCTCTACGGCCTCTTCATCGTCCTGCTGTACACCGTCCCGATCAGCCTGATCATCGGCATCACCTGGATCGTCGGCGGCAGCGGCGTCACGGCCGACATCTTCAACTGGCTGTCGACCCACTGGCTGCCCAATATCATCTTCTTCCTGGTCTTCATGGCCTTCGCCGCCAGTTTCTTCGGTGCCTTCGAGATCACGCTGCCCTCCAAATGGACCAACAGCGCCGACAAGAACAGCGACCGCAAGGGCCTGGGCGGCATCTTCTTCCTGGCGCTGACCCTCGTGCTGGTCAGCTTCAGCTGCACCGGCCCGATCGTGGGGACGGTGCTGATCAAGAGCACCCAGGGCGAGTTCTGGACCCCGATGGTCACGATGCTCGCCTTCAGCGTGGCTTTCGCCCTGCCGTTCACGGTCCTGGCGCTCTTTCCTTCGCTGCTGAAAAAGCTTCCGAAGAGCGGGGGCTGGCTCAACGCCGTCAAGGTGGTCCTCGGCTTCATCGAGATTGCTCTCGGCCTGAAGTTCCTCAGCACGGCCGACCAGACCTACCACTGGCACCTGCTGGACCGGGAAGTGTATCTGGCCATCTGGATTGCGGTGTTCTTCCTGCTGGGCCTGTATCTGATCGGCAAGATCCGCTTCAAATACGATTCCCCGCTGGAGCATCTGTCCGTGCTGCGCCTGAGCCTCGCGATCGCCGTGTTCGCGTTCGTGGTGTATCTGGTGCCGGGGATGTGGGGCGCGCCGCTCAAGGCCCTGTCGGGCTATCTCCCGCCGATGGAGACGCAGGATTTCGTGATCGGACGCTTTTCCTCAGCCGTTGAGCCGGATTCGCCGGTCCAGCATTCGGGTGACGGTGTGATAACCATTGCGCACAACCTGCCCGCCTATGATAATCTGGAGGACGGCCTGGCGGCCGCCAAAGCCGCCGGAAAGCCGGTGTTCCTCGATTTCACGGGCTACGGCTGCGTGAACTGCCGGGAGATGGAAGCGCGGGTATGGTCGGACCCCGAGGTGCTGCGGCGCCTGCGGGAGGATTTCGTCATCGTGGCGCTCCACGTCGACGACAAGACGCGCCTGCCGGAATCGGAATGGGTCACAAATGACCGCGGACAGCAGCTCAAGGACGTGGGGAGAGTCAATTCCTACATCGCTCTCAAACAGTTCGGCGTCAATGCCCAGCCGAACTATTTCCTATTGGACGGCGACGGGAACCGGCTCGCCGGTCCCCGTCCCTACAACCTTGACATCCAAGGTTTTATCGACTTTCTCGACTCCGCGCTATAACGCGGCAATCATAGAGGCGAAGAGCGAAGTCATCCGCTCTGCCGCTGCATCAGCCTGCTTGACGACGTCGTCGCCGTCGTTGAGCGTCTTGGCGACGTTGTCCGTGTTGGCGCAGTTCGTGACCACGGACATCCCGAAGACCCGCAGCCCGCAGTGGCGCGCCACGATGACCTCCGGAATCGTGGACATTCCCAGCAGGTCGGCCCCGACGGTGCGGTAGAAGCGCACCTCGGCCGGCGTCTCGTAGGTCGGGCCCGTGCTGCCGAAATAGACCCCTTTCTGCACCTGGATCCCCATCGCGTCGGCGCATTTCTCAGCCAGCGCCCGCAGGTCGGCGTCATAGGCGCAGGTCATATCCGGGAAACGCGGTCCCATCTCGTCGAGATTCGGCCCGATCAGCGGATTCGGGAACATGCTGATATGGTCCCGGATGACGACCAGGTCACCCACGCGGAAATCCGGATTCGCCGCACCGGCGGCGTTGGAGACGAAGAGATACTGCACCCCCATCACGGCCATCGTGCGGATGCCGATGGTCACCAGGTCCATCGGATAGCCCTCATAATAATGGAAACGGCCCTGCATCGCCATCACGATCTTACCGCCCAGGCGGCCGACGATGAAATTGCCCTTGTGGCCCACGGCCGTGGAGACCGGGAAGCCGGGGATGTCCTTATACGGAATCACGACGGGATCCTGGATCCGGTCGGCGAGGCGGCCCAGGCCGCTTCCGAGCACGATGCCGACAAGGGGCGTATAACCGCCGATTTGCTGTCGGATGTAGTCGGCGGCAACTTGATAGGTGCGGATTCTGCTGTCCATATGTTTCAGTGTTTGAGGTGGTTATGCAATTTTGGCGAGGACCCTGCGGGCCTCTGCGATGATTTCGCGCTCGCCGGGGATCTCCCGGTGGCGCATCAGGAAACGCCCGTCGCAGATGACGGAGTCGATGCAGTCGGAATGGGCGGAATAGACCAGGTTCGCCAGGAACGGGCCGGGGGAGAGGAAGAAGGTGTTGTCCGTGTCGACCAGGGAAAGGTCGGCCACGGCTCCTTCCTCGATCCTTCCGCCTTCGAAGCGAAGCGCACGGGCTCCGTTCAGCGTGGCCATATTCAGCAGTTCCGGCAGCGGCAGGGCGGCGGGATCGTTGCGCCAGGCCTTCTGGAAGATGGCGGAGGTCTTCATCGCCTCGAGCATGTCGAGGTTGTTGGAAGAGGCGCATCCGTCCGTGCCCAGGCACAGGTTGATCCCGGCGTCGCGCATCTCGTTGTAGAGGAAGCGGCTGCCTGAGGCGAGCTTGGCGTTCGAATTGACGTTGTGGATGCAATGCACGCCCCGCTCGGCGAGGAGCTCGATGTCGTGCTCCGTGAGCCAGAGGGTGTGCGCGGCGAGCAGGCGCGGGGACAGCACGCCCAGGCGGTCGAGGTATTCGACCGGTGTGAGCCCGCCGTGGGCGGCCTTGCAGTCCTCCACTTCCTTGCGCGTCTCGCTGAGGTGGATGTGCAGGTTGACGTCGTATTTATTTGCCAGTTCGCTGGTCCATACGATCATCTCCTCGCTGACGGAGTAGATGGCGTGGAAGGCGAGTTCATAGATATGCCCGGAATCCCCTTTGTGCAGGAAAGCCTCGCTCTTGGCGATGCACTGGTCCTTCTGGCGCTCGGCCTCCTCGCGGCTGCCCTTGTCCATCACGTCGTAGCCCGTGGCGATGCGCATGCCCATCTCACGGGCGGCGCGGACCGACGAGTCGAAGAACCAATACTGGTCGTTGAAGGTGGTCGTGCCGGTACGTATCATCTCCAGGCAGGAGACCTTGGTGCCCCAGTACACGAAATCGTGGTCCAGATGCTCTTCGACCTTCCAGATCTTGTCCAGCCACTGGTGGAAGACCATATCCTCGCCGATGCCCCGCATCAGGGACATCGGGGAATGCGTGTGCATATTGATGAAACCGGGGATGGCGACCTTGCCGGAACAGTCCATGATCTCGATGTCGCCGGCGAGCCGCCAGCTGGCACAGACGCCTGCGGGGCCGATCTTCCGGATGCGGCCCTGCTCGATGAGGATGTCCTTTCGGGCGTCCTGGAGCGTGACATCCCGGAGGAGTATGGCGCCCATCAGAGATTCTCGAAATCGGCTTCGCCGAAGCCCTCAGCGGTCCGCTGGGGGATCTCTCCGTGGAAGCAGGTGTCACGGATGTAGGCGATCACTTCATCCAGTCCCTCGGCAAACTTCTCGAAATCCTCCTTGTACAGGAAGATCTTGTGCTTGTCGTAATTGAAGCTGCCGTCCGCATTGGTGCGGCGCTTGCTCTCCGTGATCGTGAGGTAGAAGTCCTTGCGGCCTTTGGTGGCCTTGACATCGAAGAAATAGGTCCGCTTGCCAGCCCTGACGGGCTTGGAGTACACATCTTCAGCATCCCGGCCCTCAAAGCGCGGGGAATCGTAATCATCTCGGTACATAGCGTTATTTTAGTGTATATCTTCTCACAAAAATAGGATTTTTTATTGATTACTTGTTATCTTTGCAGACAAATTTGTTTGAAAGTATGCTCAACCGAAGAATTCTCCGTATCAAGGTCTTCAAGACCGTATACTGCTACGCGGAAAACCACGGTATGACTCTCAAGGAAGCGGAAGCCCTGCTGGACCTCTCCTGTGAGGCCACCCGGGACCTCTATCTCTTCCTGCTTGCCCTCACGGGCCCGCTCACCGCGGAGGCCCGCGCACGCATCGAGGCCGCCCGCTCCAAGTTCAATCCCACGCCGGAAGAGCTCCATCCCAATCTCAAGTTCGTAGAAAACCGTATCGCCCCGCTGCTGGAGCAGGATCCTGATTTTTCCAAACTTACTGCTCGGAAAAAGTTCTCCTGGGACCAGTACGATGTCCTGCTGCGCCGCCTGTATGAGCGCATCCGCGGCCGGAAATATTTCAAGGATTACCTTTCCAGCGGAGAGAGTTCCCTGGAGGAGGACGCCCGCCTGTGGGCCCGGATCTACGAGCGCGAGCTGGAGGACAGCGAGGAACTTTCCGACATCCTGGAGGACCTGTCGATCCACTGGAACGACGACCTGGGTTATGCCCTGAGCTGGTGCGTCCGCACGATGCGCTCGCTGGGGGAGGGGGAGTCCTGGCGCCTGCCGCCCCTCTACCAGAGCGAACTGCCCGGGAGCGAGGCGCTTGAGAGCGACCGCAAGTTTGTCGTGACCCTGCTCCGTACTGCCTACAGGAATTATGACGATTTCTGCGCGCAGGTGGCGGAGCTCACGCCGGGCTGGACCCGCGAGCGGCTCTGCACCACGGATCTCTGCCTGATCGCGTGCGGGATGGCCGAGGCGCAGATGGCGCCCGAAGTCTCCCCGCGCATCATCATCAACGAGTATGTCGAGATTTCGAAATACTACAGCACGCCGGAAAGCAGCGGTTTCGTCAACGGCCTGCTCGATAAACTGATCAACAAACACGAATAACAAGACAAGAATATGACTGGTATGATTCTGCAGGCAGCCGGTGCTGCCGGAACGGGTGCCGCCGGCGGCGGCAGCTGGAGTTTCCTGTTGATGCTCGCGCTGATGTTCCTGGTGATGTGGCTCTTCATGATCCGTCCCCAGCGCAAGCAGCAGAAGCAGCTCGAAGAAATGCGCAGCGCCCTCAAGAAGGGCGACAAGGTCATCACCGCGGGCGGCATCTACGGCGTCGTGGCCGATGTCGAGGAGCGCACCGTCCTCGTGAAGGTGGACGGCGAGGTGAAGATCCGCGTCGACAAGAGTTCCATCAACAAGGATATGACCGCGGAAGCCCCCGCACAGGGCGAGAAGAAATAAGGCGTGAAGTACTGGGTCCGATTCCTGCTCTGCGTGCTTTTCTCGGCCAGCATCTGGCTGGTGTTGAATATGTCGCAGAACTATGTGGCCATCGTGAGCGCGCCGGTCATTGCCCGGAGCAGCATCGAGGGACGGTCTGCCGTGTCCTCGTCGGAGGCCACCGCGACTGCGCAGGTCTCGGCTTCCGGCTTCCGGCATTTCGTGCTCTCCCGGCCCCATAAGCGTGCCGTGCAGGTGGACTTCGCCGCGACGGATTTCCGTTACGTGGATTCGGACCGCTTTTCCATCGCCAATACCGCCCTCTACCGCTATGCCGCCCAGATCTTCGGGGACGGCGCCACGGTGGAGAGTTTCATCTCCGAAGACCTGGAGTTTTCCTTCCCGGAGGAGTCCTACAAGAAGGTGCCGGTGTATCCGGTCCTGTCGGTGAGCTTCGAACCCCAGTATATGGCGCAGAAGCCCCTGTCCCTGCAGCCCGACACGGTGCTCGTCTATGGCGAGCCTTCGCGCCTGGAGAACGTGGACTACGTGTCCACGAAGCCGCTCGACCTGACCGAGGTGCGCAGCAGCGTCCACGGAAAGGTGCGGCTCGAGACGCCCTCCGGCGTGCGTCTCTCGCACGACGAGAGCGTCTATTCGATGGAGGTCACGCGCTATGTCGAGTTGCGCTCGGAAGTGCGCATCGGCACGCGCAACGTCCCTGCGGGCGTGAACCTGGCGGTCCTGCCGTCCACGGCCACGGTCACCTTCCGCTGCGCCTTCCCGACGACGGTGGACCCCTCGAAGCAGGTGCACTTCTACATCGACTACCGGGATTTCTCGGGCTCGCGAAGCGGCCGCTGCGTGGCCCGCTGTGACGGCCTGCCCTCCAACGTGATCGACTATTCGATCTCGCCGGAGGTATTCGACTGTCTGGTAGCGGATTGAGCGATGCGCACGGTTCTCGTCACGGGCCCCATCGGGAGCGGCAAGAGCGAAGCCTGCCGCTACCTGTCTTCGCTGGACTTTCCGGTCTATGAGTGCGACGCCCGCACCAAGATGCTCTATTCGCTCGTTCCGGGCCTGAAATGCAGCATCGAGGAGCGCCTGGGCCTGAGCTGGTCGCGTCTTGGGGAGGTTTTCTCCGACCCTGAGAAGCTCCGCACGCTCGAAGAGATGGTCTATCCCTATGTCGTGGAGGACCTGAAGGCGTGGAAGGCCGCCCAGCGTGCGCCGCTCCTCTTCGTCGAGTCCGCCATCGCCCTTGACAAACCCCAGTTCGACGGCCTGTACGATGTGGTCGTGCTCGTCACAGCTCCCTATGAAGTGCGCGTGCAGCGCAATCCCAGGGCGGCGGAGCGCGACGCCCTGCAGGCCTTCGATCCCGCCCGGATCGATTACATCGTGGAAAACGCGGCGGGCAAAGAAGAATTACAACTTAAAATCCGACAACTGATATGCAAACTGATTTAGCACGGATCCTTTCCGTAGCAGGCCAGCACGGCCTTTTCCGATACATCGCACAAGCCCGCGGCGGCGCCATCGGCGAGAGCATGGAGACCGGCCAGCGCAAGGTATTCTCCTCCAGCAACCGCATCTCCACCCTGGCGGACATCGCCATCTACACCAGTGAGGGAGAGATGAAGCTGGACGAGGTTTTCCTCGCCCTCAAGGCCGCCCTCGGCGACAAGGAAGCCCCTTCGCCCAAGGCGTCCGAGCAGGAGATCGTCGCCCTGTTCCGCAAGGCCATCCCCAACTACGACGCCGACCGCTTCTACATTTCCCATATGCGCAAGGTCGTGGACTGGTACGCCCAGATCGTCAAGCACGCCTCGCTGGACTTCGTGAAGCAGGAGGAGCCCTCCGATGCCGCGGAGGCTTAAAGTCGTCACGCTCGGCTGTTCGAAGAACAGCGTGGATACGGAGCACCTGCTATCGCAGCTGCCCCCGGAGTCTTTTGTCGTCATAGAAGGCGATGAGCCGGTCGATGTCCTGATGCTCAACACCTGCGGCTTCATCGGCGACGCCAAGGAAGAGTCGGTGAACGCCATCCTGGAGGCGGTCGAGGAAAAGAAACGGGGCCGCGCGGGGGAACTTGTCGTGTTCGGCTGCCTGTCGCAGCGCTATCCGAAAGAACTCCGGGAGGAAATCCCGGAGGTCGACGCCTGGTTCGGCGCCCGCGACCTCGCGCCCGTCCTGCACTACCTGGGCGTGAAACCGGGCGCCGGGACAGGACGCTATCTGACCCAGCCGAAGGGCTATGCCTACCTGAAGATCTCCGAGGGGTGCGACCGCCGCTGCTCCTACTGCGCCATTCCCTTCATCCGCGGCGCCCACCGTTCCGTGCCGATGGAGGACCTGGTGGCGGAGGCGCAGGAACTCTCCTCACGCGGCGTCAAGGAATTGATCCTGATCGCCCAGGACACGACCTACTACGGCCTGGACCTCTATCACCACCGTGCGCTCGGCGAGCTGCTGGAACGCCTCTCGCAGGTCCCGGGGATCGTCTGGATCCGCATCCATTATTCCTATCCTGCCGACTTTCCGGAGGACGTTCTCCGTCAGATGGCGGATAACCCCAAGGTGTGCCGCTATCTCGACATTCCGCTCCAGCACATCGCCGACGGGATGCTGGAGCGGATGCACCGCCACGTGGACGGCGCCTGGACGCGTTCGCTCATCGGGCGTCTGCGCGCCGAAGTGCCCGGCGTGGCGCTGCGCACCACGATGATCGTGGGGCACCCGGGCGAGACGGAGGAAGAGTTCGCCGAACTGCTGGACTTCGTACGCGAGGCACGCTTCGAGCGCCTGGGCGCCTTCATCTATTCGGAAGAAGAGGGGACCTGGGGCGCGGAGCACCTGCGCGACGACGTGCCCGAGGAGGTCAAGCGCGAGCGCCTGGACCGCCTGATGGAGCTTCAGCGGGACATCTCGCTGTCCTGCAATGAGGCCCGTGTCGGCACGGAATGTCTCGTCATCGTAGATGATCTCCTTCCCGGCGCCGAAGTCTTCCAGACGGGGTCCCCGAGAATCTGCGATTTTTGGGGTGCAGAGACGGGCGGCCCGGAATTATTTTCCGGACAGGTTTGCCGGAAAACCAATTCCGGCTCCGCTTTTTCGGCGCCTCGTTATGCCGTCTGCAGGAGCGAATTCGAGAGCCCGGAGGTGGACGGGGAGATTCTCGTCCCGGATCCGGACGGTGCGCTGCGCGTGGGGGATCTGATCCGGGTGCGGATCGTCGCGGCCCAAGAATATGATCTGACGGGCGAGCGGATTTCCTGATTTTTTCCTATATTTGTGCTTGTACTGAAACCACAAGCTTATGGCAACCGACCCGCAAGCCTCCATGCTGATCGACCTTGACAGTGTGCTGGCCGAGAAGTTCAAAGGGAAGAAGATTCCCGGCTTCGTCGTGCGCTTCTTCAAGCGCTTCATCCACCAGGACTGGATGAACAGCATCCTGATCCACGGCTATCAGGGAGCTGATTTCTGCACAGATCTGCTCGCCCGTATGGATGTCAAGATCGAGGTGGAGGGCCTGGAGAACGTCCCCGTCGACGGCACCCGCTACACCTTCGCCTCCAACCATCCCCTCGGGGCGGTGGACGGCATCGCCCTGTGCGAGTTGATTTCCCGCCGTTTCGGTACGGTGAAGATGCCGGTCAACGATTTCCTCCTCTATATCAAGCCGCTTGCCCCGCTCTGCGTGCCGATCAACAAGGTCGGCGCCCAGGCCCGCAACCTCCCGCAGCTGCTCGACGAGGCTTTCCGTTCGGACGACCAGATCATGATCTTCCCGGCGGGCGTGTGCTCGCGCAGGATCAAAGGCAAGATCCAGGATTTGCCCTGGACCAAGACCTTCATCACCAAGAGCGTGGATTCCGGCCGTCCCGTCGTGCCGGTGCACTTCATCGGAAAGAACCCCGGCCGCTTCTACCGTGCCGACTGGTTCTTCCGCAAGCTGCTGAAGCTCAAGTTCAACGTCCCGATGCTCTTCCTGCCCGACGCGTTCTACCACGCCCAGCACAAGACCTTCAAGATCATCTTCGGCAAGCCCATTCCGACATCGACCTTCGACAAGACCCGCAAACCGGCCGAATGGGCGGCCTGGGTGCGTGAACAAGTCTATCAACTCTAGCAGGCACTATGGAGAGAGTCATCGATCCCGTGAGCGTCGACCTGCTTAAGGCGGAGCTCACCCCCGAAAAGAAACTGTGCGATACCAACAAGGCCGGCAACGAGGTCTATGTGGTGGATTGCAACGACGCGCCCAATGTCCTGCAGGAGATCGGGCGCCTGCGCGAACTCGCTTTCCGCGCCTCCGGCGGCGGTACAGGCTGCAGCGTCGACCTGGACGACTTCGACTTCCTTCCCGACCGCCTGTACAAGCAGATGGTCATCTGGGACCCCGAGTCGTGCACCATCCTGGGCGGATACCGTTTCATCCTCGGTTCGGACGTGTCATTCGACGAACAGGGCCAGCCCATCCTGACTTCCTCGCACCTGTTCCATTTCTCGGACACCTTCATCCGGGACTATCTCCCGCACACGATCGAGCTGGGGCGCTCCTTCGTCACGCCCGAATACCAGAGCTCCAAGGCGGGCGCCAAGATCATCTTCGCCCTGGACAATCTATGGGACGGCCTGGCCGCCATCATGCTCCAGCATTCCAATATGCTGTATTACTTCGGGAAGATGACGATCTATCCGCACTACGACAAGACGGCCCTCGCGCTGATCCAGCATTTCCTGTGGAAGCATTTTCCGGATCCGGACGAACTCGTGCGGCCCAATCATCCTTATGTGTGCGGCGGGGACGGCCGCCTGATGGACCTGATCCTGCGGGACGCCGACTTCAAGGGCGACTATCGCAACCTCAAGGACGCCGTCCGGCGGCTGGGCGTGAACATCCCGCCGCTGGTCAATTCCTATATGAACATTTCACCGGCAATGAAGATGTTCGGCTGCGCCATCAACGACGAGTTCTTCGATGCCATCGAGACCGGTATCCTGATCGGCTTCGACGAGATGTATGCCGACAAGCGCGACCGCCACAAGGAGCCTTATCTGAAAAACCTGGCGAAGAAGATGCGCAGCCGTTTCCCCGAGATGGCCAAGGCGACCGACGAGGTGGTCGAGAAACTGGCTGAGAAGAAGGAAGGAGACCGCGTGCGTCGCTTCAACGCCTTCCTGAACCGTCAGAAAGAGCAGGTGATCGAAGCGGAAAAGAATCTTCGTAAGAAAGTCCAGCGCAAGAAGAAAAAAGAAAAGGTGGAGCCGTAAGCCGGTTTCTGTTCACGGATTTTCTGCCATTTATCTTCGCAACCTACCCCCTGGCATCGGACGGGCCGTCCTCGTCTGCCAGTATATTTGGTCTTGCAGGTCCCGGTGTCGTAC
>JAFZBH010000028.1 GCA_017561865.1 Bacteroidales bacterium
AGATCCCCGGTCAAGCCGGGGATGACGTTGTCATTTTCCAAATACCCCGGATCCGGCGGGAGGCCGGGCAGGGAATAGGCGGCGACGGCCAGGCGGTCGCAGCGCTCGTTCTCCGGGTGGCCGGCGTGGCCCCGGATCCAGGTGAACTGCAGCTGGAACCGGGCCGCGAGGGCGTCAAACCTGGCCCACAGGTCGTGGTTCTTCTTGCGCTTCCAGCCTTGGGTGACCGTGTTCACGACGTAGGTCGAGTCGCTGAACACGTGCACCTGGGCGCCTTCCCAGCGGATGGCTTCGAGCCCCTTGATGACGGCGAGGAGCTCCATCCGGTTGTTGGTCGTGCAGGCGAAGCCTCCCGAGAGTTCCTTGCTGACCTCGCCGCAGCGGAGCACCACCCCGTAGCCGCCCGGGCCGGGGTTGCCGCTGGACGCGCCGTCGGTGTAGAGATATATGGGAGGTCTCGTTGGCATTATGTGCAAAATTAGTTATTTTTGTGGACTAATAGTATAATAACCGATTATGAATTTCGAAAGGACCCTGATCATCACCGGCGGCGCGGGCTTCATCGGAAGCCACGTCGTGCGCCTCTTCGTGAACAAATATCCGAACTACAAGATCATCAACGTCGACAAGCTGACCTATGCCGGCAACCTGGCGAATCTCAAGGACATCGAGGACCGGCCGAACTACCGTTTCGTCCGGATGGACATCTGCGATTTCGACGGGATCCTCAAGCTGATGCAGGAGGAGAAGGTCGACGGCATCATCCATCTGGCCGCCGAGAGCCACGTGGACCGTTCCATCAAGGATCCGTTCACTTTCGCGCAGACGAACGTCATGGGCACCCTGAGCCTCCTGCAGGCCGCGAAGATCTGCTGGGACGGCAACTGGGAGGGGAAACGTTTCTACCATATCAGCACCGACGAAGTGTACGGCGCGCTGGAGATGACGCATCCGGAGGGGGTCGAGCCGCCGTTTACGACGAAGGCGTCGAGCGGGGAGCACCACCTGGCCTATGGGGAGAAGTTCTTCACCGAGGACCTGAAATACCAGCCGCACAGCCCGTACAGCGCCGCGAAGGCCAGCAGCGACCACTTCGTGCGCGCCTTCCACGACACCTACGGCCTGCCGACCGTGGTGACGAACTGCTCCAACAACTACGGACCCTACCAGTTCCCGGAGAAGCTTATCCCGCTGTTCATCAACAATATCCGCCACCGCAAGCCGCTTCCCGTTTACGGAAAGGGCGAGAACGTGCGTGACTGGCTGTACGTGGAGGACCACGCCCGGGCCATCGACCTCATCTTCCACGAAGGGAAAGTGGGGGAGACCTACAACATCGGCGGCTTCAACGAGTGGAAGAACATCGACATCATCAAGGTGCTGATCCGCACGACCGACCGGCTGCTGGGCCGTGAGGAAGGAGAGGACATGAACCTGATCACGTATGTGACCGACCGCGCCGGGCACGACCTGCGCTATGCCATCGACTCCTCCAAGCTGCAGAAAGAGCTGGGCTGGGAGCCGAGCCTGCAGTTCGAAGAAGGGATCGAGAAGACGGTTCGCTGGTACCTGGACAACCAGGCCTGGCTGGACAACGTGACGAGCGGCGACTACCAGAAGTACTACGAACAGATGTACGCGGGCCGATGAGACGCCTCTTGCCGGTCATACTGCTCGCCGCCCTGCTCTCGAGTCCGCAGATCCGGGCGCAGGTGGCCGTGCGCGCAGATACGACGGCCTTCCACGCCCGGGAGCTGATCGCCCCCGGCGTGCTGACGGCCACCGGCATCGGCATCCACTGCTTCGCCCACGAGAGCGTCGACGTGCCCGTGAACCGCTGGTTCCAGGAGTCCTGGCGAGCCGGGCGGCCGGAAAGGCCCTTCGACGACTATATCCAGTATATCCCCATCGTGATGGACCTGGGCCTGGGCCTGGTCGGCGCCCGCGCCGAGCACGGTTTCGTGGACCGGGTCATCGAGGGGACGATCGCCTGCGCCACGCTCGGCGCCATCTCCTGGACCTGCAAGGCGGTGATCGACTCGCCGCGCCCCAACGGGGTGGACGGCCGTTCCTTCCCCTCCGGCCACACGGACTGGGTGTTCGTGGGGGCCGAGCTGGTCCGGATGGAATACGGCTGGGGCTGGGGCGCCGGGGCCTATGCCATCGCCACGACGGTAGCGGTGATGCGCAACTACAACAACTGGCACTGGATGAGCGACTGCCTCTTCGGCGCGGGCCTGGGCATCTTCACGGCCCACGTGGGCCGCTGGCTGCTGGAGCCGACCAAACGCCTGCTGAACATCCCGACCTATACCTGGGGTGCCGGCCGTCCTGCGCTGCAGGCGTCGCTGACTCCTTCCCTGGATCCGGTCAGCGGCACGGTGTGCACGACCCTCGCTTTTGTCTTCTAGCTATGTCCCTTTCCGCCCGCATATCCGCTCTTGCCTTGCTTCTGCCCGCGCTGCTTATCGGGCAGCCGCTGCGGGCGCAGGTTGCGGAGCAAAGGGACTCGTCTTCGTTCCTCGCCCGGGAGCTGATCGTCCCCGGCGTGTTGATCGGCTCCGGGATGGGGATCCACTGGCTCGCGCACGAGAGCATCGATATCCCGGTGCAGGAAGCTGCCCAGAGATGGCGTGCCCGCAGCGGCCCCGTGCCGTACTACAATTATACGTTCAAGTATATCCCTGCGCTGCCGCTGGTGATGGATGCGGGCCTGGGCCTGGTGGGCGTTCCTGCCGAGCACGGTTTCCTGGACCGCTGCATCGAGGCGACCCTGGCGACCGGGCTCGTGAGCGTGGTCGACCTGATGTTGAAAGGGGTGATCGACGCTCCGCGTCCGGACGGGACGGAGAATGATTCCTTCCCCTCCGGCCACTGCTGCATCGCGTTCGTGGGTGCGGAACTGGTGCGTATGGAGTATGGCTGGGGCTGGGGCGCGGGCGCTTACGCCGTGGCCACGACGGTGGCCGTCCTGCGCAGCTACCACAACCGGCACTACCTGAGCGATTTGCTGACGGGCGCGGGGATGGGCATCCTGAGCGCCCACGTGGGCCGCTGGCTGCTGGAGCCGACCAAACGGCTGTTCCAGATCCCGACCTATGACTGGGGTTCGGGCCGCCCTGCGGTGCAGGTCTCCTTCGCCCCTTCCGTAGACCCTTACAGTGGAACCATTTGCGCCGGCTTGGCGATGAGTTTTTGATTTTTGATTGATTATCCGTAACTTTGTATAATACATTGAGTGCATATGTCCCGAATAGGCAAGTTTCTTGATAATTTCAGCTCGGCTTTTCTCAGCAAGACCGTCATTTTCCTGATGGATTTCGTCCTTTCCGTGCTGGTTTCGGTCGCTGTCGAGATTCTCGCCTTCCTGCTTAATGCGGACGTGGTGATGGTCCGTCCCTTCATGCTGATCTGGGGCCTGGCTTCCATCGTGGGGTCCGCCTTGATGTTCCTGCTGTTCAAGACGCACGCCATCGTCATCCGGCATTTCTCCTTCAAAGATACGCTGCTCTTCGGACTTGCCGCGCTGGGCAAAGTGGCCGTTATGACCGTCGCCCTGCTGGCTTTCCGCCTGATGACCGAGCCCTATATCATCCTGATGCTCCTGGCCGACGCCCTGATCACGATGGTCGTGCTGTGCAGCCTCCGCCTGTTGATGATCTATGTCTATGACACCTACAAGGGGAGGATACGTCAGCTTCAGAACCGCTCCCGCGTGCTGGTGTACGGCATCGACGACAAGGCGGTGGCCACGGTGACGCGCCTGCGCGGCTCAAAGCGTTACGAAGTCGTGGGCCTGATCGCGAAGGACCACAGCCTGGACAAGACGAAACTCGCCGATACGAGCGTGTACTGCTTCGACACCTTCGACGCTTTCGAGCAGGAAGCCAAGCATCTGTCGCTTCGGGGTGTCATCTTCACGAAGGAATCCGACGTCGTGGCTGAACAGGACCGGCTGATCAAGTATTGCACCGACCTGGAACTGAAGGTCCTGATCGCCCCTGCCGTGGACGAAGTGTCGGGAGAGCCCTACTCGCAGCAGATCCGCAAGATCAAGATCGAGGACCTGCTGGGGCGCGAGGAGATCAAGATTTCGTTGGATGCCATCAAGGCGTCCCTGGCGGACAAGGTAGTGATGGTGACCGGCAGCGCCGGATCGATCGGGTCCGAGCTGTGCCGCCAGCTGGCGGGCTTCGGCGTGTGCAAGCTGGTGCTCTTCGACAATGCAGAGACGCCGATGCACAACCTCCGCCTCGAACTGGAGGAGCGCTTTTCCAATCTGACTTTCGTCCCCATCATCGGGGACGTCCGGCAGGTCGCCCGCCTGGATTACGCTTTCCGGACGCACCGGCCGCAGGTGGTCTTCCACGCGGCGGCATACAAGCACGTCCCCCTGATGGAGGAGAATCCCTGCGAGGCGGTGCTGGTCAACGTGGCCGGCTCGCGCAACGTGGCCGACAAGTGCATCGAATACGGCGTGGAGAAGATGGTGATGATCTCCACGGACAAGGCCGTCAACCCCACCAACGTGATGGGCTGCACCAAGCGCCTGGCGGAGATCTATGTCCAGAGCCTGGGCCGTGCGGTGGAGGCCGGAAAGGTGCCCGGCAAGACGAAGTTCGTGACCACGCGTTTCGGTAACGTGCTGGGTTCCAACGGATCGGTGATTCCCCGTTTCCGGGAGCAGATCGAGCACGGCGGCCCCGTCACGGTGACGGACAAGGACATCACCCGCTATTTCATGACCATTCCGGAAGCCTGCCGGCTCGTGCTGGAGGCGGCGGTCCTGCCGACGGAAAACCGCATCTGCGTCTTCGATATGGGCAAGCCCGTCAAGATCGACACCCTGGCCCGCCGTATGATCGAACTGGCCGGTCTCGTGCCCGGGCAGGACATCGAAATCGTCTATACGGGCCTTCGCCCCGGCGAGAAGCTCTACGAGGAGGTCCTCTCCAACAAGGAGAATACCGACGGGACTTCCCACGACCGGATCCGCATCGCCCGCGTGCGGCAATATGAGTATGAAGATGCCGTCAAAGCCGTGGAGCAGCTGGAGAGCCTCAGCCAGCAGGTGCGCATCGCCGAGACCGTGAAACTGATGAAGGAGATCGTGCCCGAATACATCTCCAACAACTCCCGCTTCGAGGAGTTCGACAAGAAATGATCCATTTATGAAAGTACTGGTCACCGGAGCCGCCGGCTTTATCGGTTTCCACCTTGTGCAGCGCCTGCTGGAGCGGGGGGACGAAGTCGTCGGCATCGACAATCTCAATGACTATTATCCCGTCGTCCTGAAGGAAGCCCGCCTGGCGGAAATCGACAGCGCGCGCTGGCGCTTCGTCAAGATGGACATCGCCGACCGGGAGGCGCTCCCGGCGCTGTTCGCCGCCGAGCGGTTCGACGCCGTGGTGAACCTGGCCGCGCAGGCGGGGGTGCGCTATTCCATCGAGAACCCCTGGGCCTACGTGGACAGCAACCTGGTGGGCTTCGTGAACATTCTGGAGTGCTGCCGGCACTATCCTGTGCAGCACCTGGTATATGCCAGTTCGAGCAGCGTGTACGGCGGCAACGAGAAGACGCCCTTCAGCGAGGAGGACAAGGTGGACCATCCGGTGAGCCTGTATGCCGCCACCAAGAAGTCCAACGAGCTGATGGCCAGCTGCTACTGCAAGCTGTACGGGATCCGCGCCACGGGCCTGCGCTTCTTCACGGTCTACGGCCCCTGGGGCCGTCCGGACATGTCGCCTATGCTCTTCGCGAGCGCCATCAGCGAGGGCCGTCCGATCAAGGTCTTCAACCACGGCGACATGATGCGCGACTTCACCTACATCGACGACATCATCGAGGGCGTGGTGCGCGTGCTGGACAAGGCGCCCGCGATGCACGAGGTCTACAACATCGGCTGCAGCAATCCGGTCAAGCTGATGGATTTCATCTCCGAGATAGAAGGGGCCCTCGGCCGGGAAGCCGAGAAGATCTTCCTGCCGATGCAGCCGGGCGACGTGTATCAGACCTACGCCGATACAACGAAACTGGAGCACGATTTAGGCTACAAGCCCCACGTGACGCTCCACGAGGGTATCGCTCATTTCATCGCCTGGTACCGCTCCGACAAGAATCCGCTGCGCTCCTAGCGCCGCGTGGCGGGTTTCTTTCCGTTATACAGGAAATCCAGGGCCTGGCCGAGGATCCACTCCCGGTCGGCCGCTTTCAGGACCGTCTCCACGGGTACGCCCAGGCAGACGGTCTTGTTGTCTCCGTTCTGGCTGTAGATGGCGGCGGCGTAGGCGGAGCCGGGATAGCGCAGCCACACCTTGGCGTTCTTGCCTGCCGGCTTGAGCCCGTCGGGCCTCTCCACGCAGTAGACGTCGGGGTTGAGGTCCTTGCTGAAGGGCATATCGGCGATGCAGCCGGTGTTGGTGCCGAAGGCGTTGGCGAGTTGGTAGCCGAGCACCTCGCTGGCGAAGGCGGTCGCGTCGCTGTCTTCCTGGATGTCGGAGGCGATGGACGAGCCGCTGACCAGCAGGTTGCCGCCGGTCTGCACGACCTTGCGCAGGGCCTGCCGGAGCGGCTCCGGGAAGACCGTGAAACGGTCGGGCTTCTCGCCGCGTCCCGTGGGGGTGCGCCCCTGCTTGCCGCAGATCAGGTCCACCACGTAGGCCGGCTCGTCAGCGGCGCAGAAGGCGTCGCGCGAGACGGAGTGGAAGGGGTAGCCGAGTCTCATCAGGGCCTGGCCGTGGATGTACGGGTAGTCGAAGGTGTTGCCGGCGATGATCTGCCCGGCGCGGTCGTCAAAGGTGGCGCCGAAGCCCGGGTAGTCGTTGTCCGCAAACAGTGCGGAGCGGCGGAATTCGTAATTCTCGCCGATGTAGCCGATCTCCTGCAGGTAGGGCACGCCCGTGTCCAGCCGGCTCTCGAAACCGGCGAAGCCCGGGCTCTCCACCCACGCCGGGGCGGATACGCGGTCGAAGTTGTTGACGATCAGCACGGGAGCGCGTCCCTTGGCGCCGGCGGGCACGCCGACGGAGAGGATCTCGGAAGGGAAGCTCTTGCCGCCGTCGTTGAAGGCGACGACCTGGTAGCTGTAGACGTGGCCGGGCTCGATGTCGAGCGAGAGCGCCGGTTCGGTCGTCTCGATCCCGGCGTCGAAGGCGCCGTCGTCGATGCGGGTATAGACGATGTAGCCCGCACTGACGGCCGTGGGCTCCTTCTCGTCAGGGGTGGGCTCCCAGGACAGGTTCACCCGGGTGGTGCCTTCCAACTTGGCTGCGAAGGTGCGCGGCGGCAGGGGCTGGACCACGTAGGAGCAGTGGTAGAACTCGCTCAAGGTCTTGAGGATGCCCTTGTAGACGGCGCGGCAGACCGTGAAGCGGAAGGCCGGGTCGAAGCCGTATTTCATATCGGCGAAGTTCTGGTGGCTGAGCAGCTCCAGGATCATCGCGGGGACGCCCGCCGTGCGCGGCTCGCTGTAGCTGCGGTCCCACAGGCCGCGGCGGGACCATTTGGAGTCGAAGTCCAGACGCAGGTCCTGCACGATCTGGGTCTGGACGTAGTCGCACAGCACGCGGCTGATGACGCGGTCGCGCCCGTCGGAGAATTCCCGCTTGCCGTCGCTGCGCAGGGTGTAGATCGCGAGGGTCCCCACCGTGCTGTCGTTGGGCGTCACGCCGGCGTCGGTGTGGAAGGCGAGGGCCAGGTCCACGGGGATCTGCTTCTGCTCGCGCATCATCACGGTCCAGGCGCCGCGGGCGGCATAGTCGCAGGTGTAGTCGGTTTCCCAGCCGCGGGTGAGGGTGCTGTCGGCTCCCGCCCACTGCATCCAGTAATGGGCGCCTTCGGCCGAAGCGCTCATCCCGGAGGTGCGTCCGCCGCGCTCGAGCTTGCCCATCCCGCCGCCGATCTTGACCGCGTCGGCGGTGACGACCGAACTGGCGATGCCGCGGTTGTCCAGCACCACCTTCCCGTCGGTGCCTTCGGCGAACTCGAAGGTGCCGAGATAGATCCAGGTGCCGCCGCCGCGCCGCTGGTTGACGGTGAACTCCGTCTGTCCGCCGAGGTGGTGGACGGTGTAGTGGGCGGCCCGGCAACTGTTGGGCAGGGTCTTGTAGGAGATGTAGACGGCGTAGCGCCCGCGCTGTTCGATGCGGGGCGTCCAGACGGCCGTAGCCGTCGGCTCGTCGCCGGAACAGGCAGCCTGGCGGGCCGTACCGGCGCGGAAGGGATGGTCGGAGAAGGTGTAGGTGGCTTTTCTGTCGGCAAAACCCTCGCCGGCGTCGCTCCAGCTGCCGTTTTCCTCGTAGCTGCCCACGCGGCGCATCAGGCCTTCGCGGGGCCCGCGGAACGAAGGGTCGTTGTCGGTGATGATCTCGCGCACCTGCGTGTCACGCTCGCGCGGCGTCATCACGTACGCGCCGGCGTTCTCCAGCATCGGAATCAAGAAGGGCAGGACGTAGGTCTGCGTGTACATATCCTCCACCGTGCGGTGCAGGCAGGCGCGCTGCCAGATCCAGTTGTCGCTCTCCTCGTCGTAGTAGCGACCGTGGCTCTGCCAGACGACGATGTAGCGGTCCGACAGGCCCTTGGTCCAGCGGCGGGCGCCCACCTGCTCGATGAAGCGGGCGTGGCCCTGGCGGGGATCGTCGGAGCTGAATTCATAGTTGGACGGGCGGCCGTTGCTCCCGAGCACCGGGGTGGCGAGCTCCTCGAGCTCGTAGTGGTTGGTGATGAGCTTGCCCGGCGTGTATTCCTTCCATTTCCACTCCTTGTTCAGCTGGGCGCGGAACCATTCCACGTCTGAGGCGTGCCAGGGGAAGTAGGACAGGTTGTTGTTGAAGGTGATGTCCAGCGTGTTCCCCTGGGGCTCGATCTTGCTCACCGAGATGCGGTAGTCGACCGTAGTGCGGCGTTTGAGCCGGGCGGAAAGGGTGTCGCAGACGACGCGGAAATCGCGGGTGCGGGGGACCTGGCCGTCTACGGGAAGGGCGAGCAGCAGGCCGAACAGAAGCAGCAGGGGCTTTCGGGTCATGGTTTCTTGCGCATCTTGGAGATGTCGATGATGAAGGTCAGGACCGAGGCGAGTCCGACGGCAAGGCAGTCCGCGCCGAAGTCGTTCAGGTCCTTCGTGCGGTAGGGAAGCGAGTCCTGGACGAGCTCGGTGATGCCGGCGAAGATGCAGCCGACGGCGCAGATGCTGATCAGCGCGGCAAGCGCCTTGAGCGGGGTGTCCGTCAGTTTGTCATAGGCCAGGAACGCCAGGATCGGGAAGGGGAAGAACATGCAGAAGTGGACGAGCTTGTCCATCGGGATGCCGAGGAAACTCTTCGGCACGTCGGGCAGCTTGTGGAAATTGGCGAAGCACAGGTATGCCACGGCCGCGATGTAGAGCAGCATCGCGATCTTGAAGAGGATGGATCGAAGACGGTTCTGTTTCATCTAGAGGGCCTGCATGTCGTGGAGTTTGCGGTAGTAGCCGCCCAGGGCGAGGAGCTGTTCGTGCGTGCCGCGCTCGACGATGCGTCCTTCGTGCAGGACGACGATCTCGTCGGCATGCTTGACGGTGCTCAGCCGGTGGGCGATGGCGATGGTCGTACGGCCGCTCATCAGCTTTTCGAGGGCTTCCTGGACGCTGCGTTCGGACTCGGTGTCGAGCGAGGCCGTGGCCTCGTCGAGGATGAGGATGGGCGGGTTCTTGAGGATGGCGCGGGCGATGCTGATCCGCTGGCGCTGGCCGCCGGAGAGCTTGACGCCCCGGTCGCCGATGTTGCTGTCGTAGCCTTCTTCCTTCTCGAGGATGAATTCGTGGGCGCCGGCGATCCGGGCGGCCGCTTCGACTTCCTCGCGGGTGGCGTCCTGCTTGCCGAAGGCGATGTTGTTGAACAGGGTGTCGTTGAACAGGATCGGGTCCTGGTTGACGTTGCCCATCAGGGCGCGCAGGTCCTGCACCCGGACGTCGCGGATGTCGACCCCGTCGATGGTGATGCGACCGGACGCGGGGTCGTAGAAGCGGGGGATCAGGTCCACGAGGGTGGACTTGCCGGCGCCGCTCGCGCCCACGATGGCGACCGTGCGGCCCTTCGGGATCTCGAGGTCGAGCTCGTGGAGCACTTCGCGCCCGTCTTCGTAGCTGAAGCAGACGCCCTCGAAGCGGATGCTCTCCCGGAAGCCGTCCAGGGGCTTGGGCTCCGCGCTTTCGCGGATCGGGTTCTCCGCACGGAGGATCGCGTCGATCCTTTCCATCGAGGCGAGGCCCTTGGGGATGCCGTAGGCGGCTTTGGAGAGGTCTTTGATGGGCTGGATGATGCTGTAGAGGATGGCCATATAGGCCATGAAGGAAGGCGCGTCGATGACGGCCTTGTCGCCCAGGATGAGGGTGCCGCCGAACCAGAGCACGATGGCGATCATCGCCGAACCGAGGAACTCGCTGACCGGGTGGGCGCTCGCCTGGCGGACGGCCACCTGGTTGTTCTTGCGGCGCATCGATTCCGTGACTTTCTCGAAGCGGCCGTCCATCCGGCGCTCGGCGCGGAAGGCCTTGACGATGCGCAGGCCGCCGAGGGTCTCCTCGACCTGGCTCATCGTGTCGCTCCAGAAGCGCTGGGCTTCGGCGGAGTCGGCCTTGAGTTTGCGCCCGGTGAAGCTGATGATGCCGATCATCAGCGGGGCGAAGAGGATGACGAACAGGGTCAGCTGCCAGGACATCCGGAAGAGCACGAACAGGTAGATGACGATCAGGATGGGGTTCTTGATCAGCATCTCGATGGTGCTGGTGATGGATGTCTCGACCTCCTGGACATCGCCGCTGATGCGGGCGATGATGTCGCCTTTGCGCTCCTGGCTGAAGAAGCCCAGGGGGAGGGCGAGAATCTTGCGGTAGATCTCCATCCGCAGGTCCTTGACCACGCCGGTGCGGATGGGGACCATCACGGCGGCGGCGCCGAAGTAGCAGGCGACCTTGACCAGGACGATGCCGATGAAGACGAGGCAGAGCATCAGCAGGACGTGGCTCTGGCCGTAGTCGGTGATGTATTGGGAGACGTAGTAGTAGGCGTTGTTGCTGATTTCGTTGAAGGGCATCCCGCGGTGCCAGGGGATGAATTCGTAGTGGGTGTCCCCGACGTTGAAGAGGATCTGGAGGATGGGTATGAGCAGCGAGAAGGAGAAGACGTTGAAGACGGCGGACAGGATGTTGAGGATCACGGATCCGCCGACGTAGCCTTTATAGGGAGCTACATAGCGCTTGAGTATTTGCCAGAATGCTTTCATACAATCCTACAAATATAACAATATTCTGCAAAATCCAGCCGGCGGGCGGAGTCTTCCAGACGGGCGGCCGGAAATTATTTTTCGGACAGGTTTGCCGAAAAACCAATTTCCGCTCCGCTGTCCGCCGCCGGCTTCGCAGGATGAACGCCTTCAGCGTCGCCGTTTTTGCAAATGATTAATAATCAATAAACTGCTAGTTTGCTTGAGGGATACTGCCCCAAAGCAAAAACACAATCAGCTTAAACTGAAT
This sequence comes from Bacteroidales bacterium, assembly GCA_017561865.1. GTDB lineage: Bacteria > Bacteroidota > Bacteroidia > Bacteroidales > UBA932 > Cryptobacteroides. Next base: position 11,513 of record JAFZBH010000028.1, read on the forward strand.
GAGTTGCAAAAACGGGGTCCGGGAGGGGTTAAAGCTGGGCGCGAATCCAGGCGGCGATGAGGTCGATGCGGCGGCGCAGGAGCGAGTAGTCGAGCGTCTCGGGGGTGTCGGTGACTTTGTTGGTGTTTTCGGTGATGCCGGAGGTGAACATCACGGAAGGGATGCCGGAGGAGAGGAACCAGCGCTGGTCGCTGATCTTGCGGTAGAAGATGTCGGTGAAGTTCGAGCTGCCGTAGTAATCATAGGAGAGGTCGAGGCCCGGGCCGGTGTTGGCATCTTCCAGGGCGACGCGGCGCGAACCTCCGCCCAGCGCGATCAGGTAGTCGGGGCGGTCCTTGTGCACCGGCACGAGGGAGGACCCCAGCAGGTCGAGATTGACCATCAGCATCGTCGGGTATTCCCGGCGGTAGCGCTTCAGATAGGCATTGGCGCCGGCCAGGTCGGTATGGTGACCGTCGAAGGCGACGAAGACGATGCCGACATCGCCCTTGCAGTATTGGGGTAGCTCCCGCGCCAGGTCGAGCAGGGCGGCCACGCCCGAAGCGTTGGCGTCGGCACCCGGATAGACGCGGCCGTCGAGCGTGCCCAGTCCGTCGAACCAGGCGCCGATGACGATATAGCGGCGGTACCAGCCGGGCGTCACGGCCACCAGGTTCCTTCCGACACGGCCGCCGGCGGAAAAGGACTGCACGGTGGCGCGGAGTCCGGCGTTGCGCAACTGGCGAAGCAGATAGAAGGAAGCCACCTGCGAACCGCCGGTGCCGATGCCCCGGCCGGCACAGAGCGAATCGCAGAGGAAAGTCACTTCGGCACGCAGATCCGCCTCCCGGTCACGGCCCTGGGCGGCAGGGACGGCGGGCAGGCAGAGCAGCAGAAAAATGAGGAGGCGCTTCAATTCGGGTCCGATAATTGTTTATCTTTGCAAAGGTAATGAAAAAGTTTCTCCTGACCATCGCCATTCTGCTCCTCGGAGCCACTTTCGCGACCGCCCAGTATGACAAGGATGTCTTCATGTGGCGGGGGCGGCAGGCGCTTTCCGACGGCAAATACGCTCTGGCCATCGAGAATTTCAACATCCTTTCCCGGCTGGACAGCACGGACTACTGGAGCTTCTTCTTCCGCGGCATCGCGAAATACAACCTCGGCGACCTGCGCGGCGCGCAGAACGATTTCAACAGTTCCGTGCGTCTCAACCCTGTCTTCACCAACGGGTTCCACTACCGGGCGATCACGGAGAGCCGCTTCGGCGACTACGAGGCCGCATTCCGTGACTTCGACCGCGCGCTGGAACTGCGCCCCGGACAGATCGGTATCTACTTCTCGCGGGGCGTGGCCAACTTCCTCGCCCAGAAGTTCGACGATGCCGTCTCCGATTTCGATTATTATATCAAGAAGGAGCCCCGCGACCCTGCGGCCTACCTCAACCGCGGCGCCTGCCACCTGTTCCTTGCCGACACGACCCGTGCCCTGGAGGACTACAACCGCGCCATCCGGCTGGACCGCACCGAGCCGGAGGGCTTCGTGCGCCGGGCCCGCGTGTATGCCTCCCAGAAGCGTTACGACGAGGCGGTGGACGACCTGGACCACGCCATTTCGCTCGACCGGGAGAATACCTTCGCCTATTTCAACCGGGCGCTGATCTACTATGAGCAGAAGCGCTACAACGAAGCCGTCTCCGATCTGAATACCGTGCTCGAGCACGAGCCCGGCAACGCCCTGACGCTCTACAACCGGAGCCTGATCTATGCCCAGGTGGGCGCCTTCGATCAGGCGCTGGAGGATATGGACCGGGTGATCAACATCAATCCCGGCAACGTCCTGGCGCATTACAACCGCGCGGCCATCTTCGTGGAGATGGGCCGCTGGCAGGACGCCCTGGAAGACTATAACAAGTCCATCGAGCTCTATCCCGATTTCGCGAAAGCCTACCTGAACCGCTCTTACGTGGAGAATATGCTCGGGCGGATGCGCGAGTCGCGGGCCGACTACCAGACCGCCCAGCAGAAGGTGCGCGACTACCGTGCGCGCAGCGGGGAAGCCTCGTTCGCCGACACGACGCGGCAATACAGTTCCCTGCTGGCCCTGGACGCCGATTTCGCGAAGAAGGATTTCGACAACGAACTCCTGCAGCATCGCGACATCGACATCCGCCTGCGCCCGCTGTACAAGTTCAGCCTGACGGAGGAAAAGGAGAACCGCAACGTGGCGCTGTCGCGCCAGTACGAGAACGCGCTGATCGACCGTTTCATCGACGCCGCCCCGACTCCCATCACCCTGGGTAACTCGGAGAGCAGCGGCACGGACCGGTTCCTGTTCACGGCGAATGCCGAGGAGTATTTCGTCAAGGGTCTGCAGGAGCTTCAGCGCAAGCAGTACAATTCCGCCCTGGGCTGGTTCGACCGGGCCGTCGGGGCGGCGGAGGACGATGTCTCGCGCGACCGCTACGCCCGCTATTACAAGGCGTTCTACCTGATGAACCGGGGTGTGCTGAAAGCCGAGATGATCGATTTCATCGCTTCGCTCGAAGGCAGCGTGCAGACGCTCTCGATGGACACGGAAGGCTCCACGCGCGCCCGCGTCAGCGACCGCGTGGCCCGGACCTACGACTATTCGGAGGCCATCGCGGACATCCGGGAGGCGCTCTCGATCCTGCCGGACATCCCGTACCTCTACTTCGACCTGGGCAACCTGGAGTGCCTGTCCTCCAACTTTGTCGAAGCGCTGGACAACTACGATATGGCCATCCGGCTGTATCCCAATATGGGTGACGCCTATTACAACCGCGGCCTGGTGCTGATCTACCTCAAAGACAAGGAGAAAGGTTGCATCGACCTGTCCCGCGCCGGGGAGCTCGGCGTGGCCGACTCCTACAGCGTCATCTCGAAATATTGCGCGGAGGATGAAAACAATTAGGTTCAAGTCCTTCTCCTCCGGCAGTTGCGGCAATTGTTATTTCCTGGGCATTTTCGATGAGGCGGACGCATGCGAGGCGGGTGTGCTGATCGACGCCGGTTTCAGTCCGCGGCGTCTCAAAAAGGAGTTGCAACGCGAAGGGCTCTGTTTCGACGATTTCGCCGGCCTGCTCATCACCCACGACCACAACGACCATATCCGCTCGCTGGGTTCTTACTGCAAGCATGTGCGCAAGCCGGTCTGGACGCCGCCGGACCTGTCCGGCGCGCTGACGCACCACTTCATCACCGGGGAATACTACGGTCCCTGCCGCCGCACGCTCTCTCCGGGCTGGAACGACATCGTGCCCAGACGCATCCGGGTGCAGTATTTCCCGGTCCCGCACGATGCCTCGTGCACCTACGGCTATGCCCTGCTGCTGGACGGCCACAAGTTCGTGATAATGACCGACATCGGGCAGATGGTGGGCCAGGCGTTGAGCTTCGCCCGGCAGGCCGATACCGTGGTCATCGAGTCCAACTACGACCCCGAGATGCTCCGCACCGGTCCTTATCCACCGGACCTGCAGGCCCGCATCCGCGGGGGCCACGGCCACCTGTCCAACTTCGAATGCGCCGAAGCCCTGCGCGCCTTCGCGCATCCGGGCCTGCGGAACGTGTTCCTGTGCCACCTGAGCGAGCACAACAACACGCCCGAACTGGCCTTTCAGACTTCTAATGAAGTCTTGAAAGAACTCTACACCCTATCCGGCACCGATCTGCAGAATGAACGCCCGCCCCGCCTCTGCCCCCTTCCGAGGATGACCCCCTCGCCGCTTTTCACGCTGTAACCTGTTTGTCAAGCGTAAAAGCATTCCGTCGGTCAAAAGACGGTGTTGATGAGTTCGCGCCCCAACTGGTGCAGGGCGGCTTCGATCTTGGCTACCTGGGTCCGGCGGGGTTTTGAAATACCGTGCTGATAGGCCCACAGCTGTTTCGGATGGATTCCGGAAAGGCGCCCGAGCGCGGTCGGTGTGATGATACCGGAATAATATTCCAACAGCGATTGAATATCCCAATGAATGATGAACTCAAATCCTTCATCAAGCCAGTCCGGATAAACATAAGCATGCTCTTTGCCTTCTTCCTGAGTCAAACGAAGTGTTTCTTCCAATTCTTTACGGGCGGCTGCAGGGGTGTCGCCACTGCCGAATAGAGCAGGATAGTCGTTGCAAAAAGCGCTATAAAAACCATCTTTGGCAACACAGATTGTAACGTGAACTTTCTTCATTTCAGTTTTCATTAATAATACCCATTTGTCTTAATAGTTTATTTGCAAACGAGTTTGGGATTTCTTTCCCTTTATGGAAAGGGACGGTATAACGTTTTCCATCTTTCTCATAACGGATATGGCTTCCTTTGCCGCGATCCGGGAGCGGTCGCCAACCGTGCTCCCGGATAATCCTATGCAATTCGGTAAACTTCATAGATCATTCCGTTTAGGCGGCACAACAAATATAGATAATTTTCTACGATTTCCCATAATTCGTTGATTATTTTCAATAGATAATAACGGAGAGTTCGTATTCGCACAATTTTGTTATCTTTGTAAGATTATTGGAATAACAACAAAACAGTCATATCGATATGGTCAAAGTCAATGTAGGAGGCTGCAGCTCCTTTGTCAACGATGCAGAGTATCAGAAGTATGTCCAGAAGGCCCTGGCGGCTTATGACGTGCTTGACGCCGAGTCCGGCGCGGGCAACGATTTCCTGGGCTGGAAGACCCTCCCGGTCGACGTTCCGGAGTCGATTTTCGCGGATTGCGAGGCCATCCGTGACGACTGGGCCGCGAAGGGAGTGGACCTGGTAGTCGTGATCGGCATCGGCGGCAGCTACCTCGGCGCCCGCTGCGCCATCGAGGCCCTCTCGCACGGGTTCGTGCGCAAGGAGGGCGTCCCGCAGATCGCCTTCGCCGGCAACAACCTCTCCGAGGACTACCTCGCCGAGCTGATGGACCTGGCGCGGATGCGCAACACCGCCTGCGTCGTAATCTCCAAGTCCGGCACCACCACGGAGCCGGCCGTGGCCTTCCGCATCGTCAAGGAGTTCATCGAGAAGACCTACGGCAAGGCGGAAGCCGCCACTCGCATCGTGGCCATCACCGATGCCAGGAAGGGCGCGCTCAAGACACTTTCCACGCAGGAGGGCTATAAGACCTTCGTCGTGCCCGACAACGTGGGCGGCCGCTTCAGCGTCCTCACGCCGGTGGGCATCCTGCCCATCATCCTGGCCGGTTTCGACATGCGCGCGATGCTGAAGGGCGCCGCCGCCGAGCGAGAGGCCCTGCTGCGCAAGTCCGCCGACAACCCGGCCGTGCAATACGCCGCGATGCGTAACCTGCTCTACGGCGAACTGGGCAAGAAGGTGGAGATCCTCGTGACCTTCAACCCCAAGCTCCAGTACCTGGGCGAATGGTGGAAGCAGCTCTACGGCGAATCCGAGGGCAAGGAGGGCAAGGGCATCTTCCCGGCCTCGGTCGTGTGCACCACCGACCTCCACTCGATGGGCCAGTTCATCCAGGAGGGCGAGCGGGTGATGTTCGAGACCACCGTGACCGTGGAGAATGCAGCCCGCAAGGTGGTGATCGGCTCCGACGAGCAGAACCTCGACCAGCTGAACTACCTTTCCGGCCAGCGGGTGGAACATTGCAACAAGATGGCCCAGCTGGGCACCAAGCTCGCGCACATCGACGGCGGCGTGCCGCAGATGGAGCTGAGCGTCGAGCGTCTCGACGAGGAGAGCCTCGGCGCGCTGTTCTATTTCTTCGAGTTCGCCTGCGGCGTCAGCGCCTACCTGCTGGGCATCAATCCGTTCAACCAGCCGGGCGTGGAGGCGTACAAGAAGAATATGTTCGCGCTGCTGCGCAAGCCGGGCTACGAAGCGCAGACGGAAGAGATCCTCAAGCGCATCTAAGCTACTTCAGGCGATATTCCGAGGGGGCCTTGAGTCCGGGTATTCCATAATACGCGGACACGAGGTCCCCTCGCAGGTATGCCTTGACGCCCAGCAACTCGGGGTGGTCCTGCAGGTTGAGAGCATTGCGGACGGCACCGGAAGGGAGTTCGACCGACAGGCAGTGGTCCAGATCCGAGGTGGTGGCCTTTGTGCCGAGCACGAGATTGGTGCTCTTGCTGAAAGGGGCGGAGAAGGAGACCTTCTTCGAGTTCGTGGCCACGCCGACGATGTATCCCCACACCCAGACATCGTTTTCTCCCGCATGCTCCCGTGCCGTGGCGACGTCGTAGGCATTGTCGATCTCGCCGGCATCGCCGTCGCCCAGGACGAAACTGTCCGTCACCCAGTTGCGGAGGGTGTCGACCTGCAGGGTGATGCCTCCGGAGCGGCCTGCTGCGTTGGCGCAGAGCCGGATCGAGAGCATATCCCGGGCTTCGAGCGTGCGGGTGAAAAGGGACTGGACAGAGCCGCCCTCGTCGAGCAGCAGGGTGACCGATCCCGGCAGGAAGAAGGCGGTGCGCTTCTCCGCGTAGGCATAGGAGAGGCTGCCTTCGGCGCCTTTCAAGGACAGTTTTCCGTCGGGAAAGGCATCGCGGAAAGACGGGTCCACGTCGAGCCGGAGTCCGCAGTTGAGCTGGCTGCAGCTGAGGTCCACGGCCACGTTGCCGCCGGCGGGGACGGTGACGATCCGGGTGTCGCCCCATTGCGGGGCGTCGAATTCGGGGGCGTAGAAGTCGTCGGACACGGCGCTGACGGTGTAGCTCCCCTCGGGGACGGGCAGCTGCTCGGGGAAGCGGGCGTAGCTGTCTTCATAGACGACTTTGCCCGAGGCGTTGGTGACCGAGATACGGAAGTCGCCCGGGTCGGGGATGTCGAGCTCGGACCGGGTGGATGGAGGATAAAACTCGGGAAGGGTGATGAGGAGGGTCCCGGTGCGGGACTGCTGGAAGAGGTCCTGGCAGGAGACGGGGATCAGTGCGATGGCGGCGAGGATCGCGAGGAGTTGAAGGGCTGTTTTCATCGTTTCGTTTTTTTCGCCAAGATGAAAATAATCCCGATGCACCCCGTTAAGAATCGTATTTTTTGCAAAAAATATTGTGAAATCTTTCCGTTTTTACCGGTTTTTTAATGTCCTGGTAGTAGTGTGTGGATGCAACTGGCCCGTGAACAAAATTCACGGCTCGGAGCGAAGCGACGCAGGGGAGCTCGAGGGGGTCCGCCCCCTCGTCATAACGGAGTGGTGGATGCAACTGGCCCGAGAACAAAATTCACGGGCCGGAGCGAAGCGACGCAGGGGAGCTCGAGGGGGTTCGCCCCCTCGTCATAACGGAGTGGTGGATGCAACTGGCCC
>JAFZBH010000029.1 GCA_017561865.1 Bacteroidales bacterium
CGGCGCCCAAACCTGCGGTTTTCACGAATTCTCTTCTGTCCATACTCTCTATGCGGTGATGTGGTGAACGGAATTGCCGCGCACGGTGATGGCGCTGATCGGGCGCGACGGACACAGGTTTTCACAGGCGCCGCAGCCGATACACTGGCTCTCGGCGACGGTCGGAACAGGGTGGACGCAGCCTTCCGTCTCGACCATACGGATGGCGCCGGTCGGGCAGTGGTGGGCGCAGTTGCCGCAGCGGGCTTCGCCCTTGGCGGCGAAGCAGAGCTCGAGGTTGACGTGCGCCAGGCCGATCTGGATGGTGGACTTCTGCTCCGGCTTCACGGGCAGGATGGCGCCCGCCGGGCAGACCTGGCTGCAGGCCGTGCACTCGGGCCGGCAGTAGCCGTTCTCGTAGCCCATCTCGGGCTGGAGGAAATGCACGAAGTCCGTGGACGGGCGCAGCACCCCGTTGGGGCAGGCGCTCACGCACAGCTGGCAGGCGGTGCAGTGGTCGTAGAACGACTTCACACTTCGCGCGCCGAAAGGCACCAGGCGGGATCCGCGCTGGGGATTCTGCTTGGGAACCACCTCGGTGAGTCCGCCCTGCCCGTGCTGGGCCTTGGCGACCAGGCTTCCGCCCACCAGCGCCGTCGTGGCGAGGAACGCCCGGCGGGATTTGTCGGCACCGCCGTCATCCGCCGGTTTGGCCGGCGAATCCTTCTTTCCGCCGAACCCCACGAAGCGATATTTGATCGCCCCTTCCGTGCAGTTGTCGATGCAGTCGAAGCAGGTCACGCAGCGGGAGTAGTCGATTTTGTGATTCTCCGTGTCGATGCAGGAGGCCTTGCAGGCCTTGCCGCAACGGCCGCAGTTGATGCACTTGGAGGTGTCGATGGTATGGCGGAACAGGGAGAAGCGGCTCACCAGGCTCAGGGTCGTGCCGACCGGGCAGATGGTGTTGCAGTATTCCCTGCCCCAGAGCCAGGCGCAGACGGCGATGATCACCAGCGTCAACAGGCCCGTGATCAGCAGCGCCGGGACGACCGATCCGGAGGCCGCGCCCGCGATGCTGCGGACAATCCGTCCGTAGGCGCTGTACGGGGCGATCAGGGCTATCAGCATCTGGCCACTTACGACAATCGACACGATCGACAGGGCCAGCACGCCGTAGCGCACGCACTTGTGCTCCTTGACGTAGGAGAAGCGTTTGAGATGGTTCTTGACCTTGGGCAGCGGGCCGCCTGCCGCCTTGATGCGCTTCACGCGGCGCGCCTGGGCATTTTGCTGCCATTTTCCGAGGGTGCGGCGGATCCAGATGACGACGTCCTGGAACACGCCCATCGGGCAGATGACCGAGCAGTAGATGCGTCCGAAGAGGAAATTGGCCAGCAGGATGATAGCGATCACGACGAAATTCAGGGCCAGGCAGGACGGCAGGAACTGGAGTTTCGCCATCCAGCCCCACCAGCCGTGGCCGATGCCCAGGAAGAGCAGCGTGATTCCGACCAGGAACAGGGCCGCCAGGGCGATGCGGAGTTTACGTAACATACGGTTAATAAATGTGTGTCTGCTACAAAGATAGAAGAAATCTTCGAGAATCCTACGGGCGTCTTGCGTCTAGTCCTCCGCAGCGTGGAGTTTCTGGCGGCGAGTCTCGGCGGAATCGTGGCCGAAAAGCAGGCGGGGCCCTTCGGCGGCCCGCCAGGCCTTGGCGTCGAACTCCTCGGGGTCGCGCGGACTGACGTACGGCCCTTCGTGGTCGATGACGAACGACAGGTACGTGATCGGATACCCCTGCTCCAGGAACAGCTTCTCATAAAACGTCTGCACCTCCCGGACTTCATCCGGAATGGCCGCCGGGGCGGACATTCCATATAAATCCGTCGTGGCGGCAAGAATACGCAGGCCGTTGGCGCGGCAGACGGCAAGGGTGTATTCGTGCAGGAAGCGGGAGTCTGTCTTGAGGTGGACGATCCCGCCGGGCCGCAGAAAAGAGCGGTAGCGCTCCAGGAAGAGCGGCGAGGACAGGCGGGAATTCTCGCTGCGGTACTGCGGATCGGAAAAAGTCAGCCAGACTTCGGACACCTCGCCGGGCGCGAAAAACGCCGTGATGAACTCGACGCGGGTCCGCAGGAAGGCCACGTTCGGCAGCGCGTGTTCCGTGGCATACTTCGCCCCTTTCCAAAGCCGCGCTCCCTTGATGTCCACGCCGATATAATTCCTCTCCGGATCCCGCTCCGCCAACGCAATCGTATATTCCCCTTTCCCGCATCCGAGTTCCAACACTAAGTTCTTCTCCGGTAGCGCAGCAGTTTCGGCAGTCCCCCCAGAAAACCGTGCCACCCTGGGGTACCCCGGAAAAGCATGCTTTTCCGGGGGCCCCACCCTCGGCATCGTAAGAGGGAGGGGCCCATCGTCAGATGGGAGGGGTCCGGCGGAGCCGGACGTTTTCAGGGGGGAGCTGCCGAACTGCAAGCTGGAGAAGAACGAAGACCAGTGCCCTTTGACGGCGTGGTCGCGAAGGTGGAAGTAGCCGTCGGCGAGGAGCTCCTGCGCCGAGGGCTGCAGAAGGCAGGAGAAGGTCTCGTTCTCCGCGAATTTACGTAACTTATCGTGTCCCATCCTGCTTGCTGACAATGACCCCGAGCCCCAGGAAATCCTCGTCCGTCCCCACCGGCCGAACGCTCAGGCGCCAGTCCCCCGCCTGCGCGGGCACCATCCCGCTCCGGTACAGCTCCTTCGTCCCCCGGGGCTCCACGCTCCGCATATAGACCGTCTCCGTGAAGCCGTCGCCCGAAGGCGCCAGCCACTGCACGTTGAGCTGGAGGTTCTCCAGCGGCCGGCGGAGTGTCCGGCCGTAAAACCAGAAATCGTATGCCGCCGTGGTATCGTTCAGCGGCAGGGTATAGACATAGACGCCGTCCCGTGACTGTTCCCGGCGGAGGAAGAACTCCTCTCCGTCCGGCTCCGAACAAGCCGCCAGCGCCAAGATCAGCGCCGGCAGAAAGAGCAGGATGCGTCCGGAACGGCCCATCTGTTATTCGGAAACGGCTTTGTCCGATTTCGGCGGACGCTGACCGCCGCGGTTCCGGCCACCCCGGCCGCCCCGGCCTCCACCCCGCTGGGAACGCTCGCCTGCGGGTGCCTGGGCGCCGCCGGAAGGCGCCGCCTGCGCCCCGCCCTTGGCCGCGCCGCGCCCCTTGCCGCGGCCCTTTCCGCCGCGGGAACGCTTACGCTTGGGAGAGTCGAAACGCGAAATGCTGTCGTCGCCGACCGCCGTCACGAATTCAGGCATATACGGCTCCGGCTCCGTACGCAGCGACTCGGGCCGCTCGCCGTCGCGGTTCATCTCCAGGATGTCCCACACCTCGGCGGCATCCAGTGCGAAAAGCTCCGCGTCGGAAGTCTTGTCGTACGAGAAATACATCACCTCGCGCAGGATGTCCGTTTTGCGCAGCCAGGCCTGGCCGTCCTCGAACTCCAGCGGCCCGTTGAGTTTCGGGATGCGCGACTGGGCGTCGAGGTAGTTCGCCACCTCGTAGTTGAGGCAGCACTTGAGCTTGCCGCACTGGCCGGCCAGCTTCTGGGGATTCAGAGACAGATCCTGGCAGCGGGCCGCCGCCGTGGAGATGCTCTGGAACGAGGAAATATAATTGGCGCAGCACAGCTCCCGGCCGCAGATGCCCAGGCCTCCGATGAGGCCGGCCTCCTGCCGCGCGCCGATCTGCTTCATCTCGATGCGGATGCGGAACTCTTCGGCGAACACCTTGATCAGCTGGCGGAAGTCCACCCGCCCGTCGGCGATGTAGTAGAAGATGGCTTTCGAGCCGTCGCCCTGGAACTCCACGTCCCCGATCTTCATCTCCAGGCCCATCTCCGCAGCGATGCGGCGGGCCTTGATCATCGTGTCCTGCTCGCGTGCGATGGCCTCCTGCCACTTTTCGATGTCGCTCTGGCGCGCCTTGCGGTAGATCTTGCGGAACTGGGTCGTCTCCGGATCGATGCCCCGGCTGCGCATCTGGCGGCCGACGATCGGGCCCTCCAGGGTCACGATGCCGAGGTCCTGCCCCGTCACGGCCTCCACGACCACCAGGTCCCCCAGGCGGACGTTCTGCGGGGAGTCGTTGACGTAGAAACCCTTGCGGGTGTTCTTGAAACGCACCTCGAAGAGGTTGCGCCAGGTGCCGTCGGCGGCATCCTTGAGCCAGTTGTAGTCTCCGAGCTTGCAGCAGCCGGCACGGTAGGTGCAGCGGGTCTCGCCCGTCTGCTCCTCGTGCGTGACCACGCAGCCGCGGAAGCAATCGTATTGAATGGTTTCGTTTATCGTCATATCAGTAAGTACAAGCGGTCGGCCATGTCGGCGAAGAGGATCTTCAGGTTGACATTGCGGCCGATCAGGGTCCGTGCCCGGTCCAGGACCGACAGGGCCTCCCGGGGAAAAGTCTTGCGGCAGCGGGCGGCCCAGGCGCGGGCCTGAGGGGAGATCTCCCCGACACCTTCGATTCCCTGCTGCGCGAGGAAAACCTGGCGGAAACGCTCCGAGGCGAAGGTGCAGAATGCCCTGGCGTGCTCGCGCGAGGGCAGCTGGGCCAGACGGTCGGACAGCTCCAGGGCGCCTCCCAGGTCCTTGTCCAGCAGCGCAGACATCAATTCGTCCAGCAGCTCCGCATCCGCGAATTCCACCTCCTGCGCCGCTCCGGCGGGGCGGACGCGGATGCGCTGACAGCGAGACGAAATCGTCACCAGGAGCTTGTCCACCTGGTGGGTGATCAGCAGGAACTGCGTCTGCGCAGGCGGTTCCTCGATCATCTTCAGGAGGCGGTTGGCCGCCTCGGCGTTCAGGCGCTCGGGCAGGTAGATCACCACCGCCCGCCAGCCCCCTTCGAGCGCGCTGAGCGAGAGTTTCTCCAGCAGGCGGCGCGACTCCGCGACCGCGATCAGGGGAATCTTGCCCGACAGGCCCAGCGCTTCGAGCAGCTCCGCTTCGCGGAACGATGGCTTGTCGGCGTAGAGCTTGCGCAGCGGCTCCATATACTGCTCGGAGAGCATCCCGGCTCCCGTCGGGAAAATGAAATGCACGTCCGGGTGGATCAGCCGCGCGATCTTGCCGCAGGAGGGGCACTGCCCGCAGGAGTCCCCGCCGGAGCGGTGTTTGCAGAACAGATACTGCAGGAACGCGATCGACAGCGGGAACGCCCCGCCCCCGTCATCCTCCTGGAAGAGAATGGCGTGCGGGATGCGGCCGGAATCCACCATCCCGACCAGCGCCTTTTTCACGTCTTCATTTCCCTGCAGCTGCGTAAAAGTCATATCTGTCTGAATTGATTGAATCGGGCTATCTGCACCAGGTATTCCCGGGAAGGGCCCGGAGGGAACGCGTCCAGCGCGCGCTCGGCCCGGTCGATCCACACGTCCAGGCGCCGGGCGGCCAGGAGCGTCCCTTCCCGCTCCTGTACGAAACGGCAGATGCGTTCGCGGTTCTCCGGCCGGGAGGGAATCTCCCGCACCATCGCGCGGATCTGCGCCTCCTGCGGAGAGCCTTCCAGGGCGGCCAGCAGCGGAAGCGTGATCTTCCGCTCCTTAAGATCCATCCCGAGCGGTTTTCCCAGGGCGTCGGTGCCGGCATAGTCCAGGATGTCGTCCTTGATCTGGAAAGCGATGCCCAGGGCGGTCCCATAGGCGACGGCGGCTTCCAGCTGCGAGGGCGAAGCGTCGACCGACACCGCGGCCGACTCGGCCGCCGCGCAAAAGAGCGACGCCGTCTTGCAGCGGATGATCCGAAGGTAGTCCTCTTCGCTTGTATCGCAGGAGGCGGCCTTCTCCAGCTGGAGCATCTCCCCTTCCGCCAGGTCGGTCAGCGTCCGGGCGAAACGCCGGATCGCGGCGTCCCGGTGCTCGGTGTCGACCACCAGATCCACCGCCCGGGCCAGCCAATAGTCTCCGACCAGCACCGCCGTCCCCGGACCCAGCAGGGCGCTCAGGGTCGGCCGCCCGCGCCGCTCGGTACTCTCGTCAGCCACGTCGTCGTGGATGAGGGTGGCGTTGTGGAGCAGTTCCGTCACGGCAGCATAGCGGATGCTGTCTTCCGTGGGCTCCGAAATCGCCTTGGCGATGAGCAGGGCAACCATCGGCCGGAGCATCTTCCCTCCGCCCGCAAGGATCTGGGAGTTCGTCTCTTCGAGCAGGGACACGTCGGAATGCAGGTGGCTGCGGATCAGGGCCAGCGTGCGGTCCCAATCCGTCCCCAGATAGCTGACGATGTCCTGCCTGCTCATACTGCTACAACAGGGCTTCCAGTTCCTGAACCGTCTGAGGGAAATGCACCAGGGCACGGGAAGCCACGTCCATCATCCCCCGTTCGACATACAGGTCCAGCTGAAGCTTGAACGGATCGTAGAATCCGTCCATATTGAAGATGATCACCCGGCCCGGATAGCGGCCGAGCTTCGCGAGGCAATAGGTCTCGGCGACCTCGTCCAGCGTCCCGATGCCGCCCGGCAGGGCGATGGCCAGCGTGGTGCCTTCGCGCATCGCGTCCTTGCGCTCGGACATCCGGTCCGTCCAGATGCACTCCGTCAGGCGCGGATGTTCGAAGCCCTTCATGAACCGGGGCAGCACCCCGATCACACGCACGCCGTGCTCCAGGGCCTCGTCGCAGACGTGCCCCATCGTGCCGCGCCAGGATCCTCCGGACACGATATCATATCCTGCCAAACAAGCTGCGCGGACAATCTGCCGCGCAGCTTGGTTATAGGCCGGATCGATGTCGGAGGAAGAGGAGCAATAGATTACTGCCCGCTTGTCCGGCATGGTGTCCTAGAAGAGGATGGCGACGGAAGCGGCGATGCCGTTGGCCTTCTGGTCGGAGAGGGACTGCTTGACACTGCCGATGGTAATGTCCTTGCCGTACATCTCGCCCATGTTCCAGAAGTACTTGACGGACACCTGGACGTGCTTGATCAGCTCGACACCGGCGCCGAGGCCGACACCGTACTCCAGCTTGGTCTTCATGTTGTCCCAGGTGGACTTGACGTCACCGCTGTACTTGATCCCGTTCGAGACGGCATAGCCGACGAACGGCTCCACGAAACCGTAGACGCGGGCCAGGCTCAGGTCCAAGCCGGCCTGCACCTGCACGGGCACCTCGACATAGCCGGTCTTGTACTCGAAGTCGTCGATGGTGGTGGCAGAGCTCAGGGAATCGAACTTCGCACCCTTCATGTTGTAGAGGATGGACGGCTGGATGGCCAGCAGGCCGAGATCCATCTTGTACGTAAGACCCACGTGATACATCGTGGCGTTGCTGACATCAGCATAAGCCTCCTTGACGTCAGTCTTGGAAGAGGTGATACCCGCCACGACACCGAGCTGGGCATAAGCGCTTGCTGCCACGAGCAGGAAAGCGGCGATAGCAATTAATTTTTTCATTTTTGTAGAATTGGGTTATTAGGATTTACATCAGTTTCTCCAGACGGGCGATGATCTCCTGCTTGGAGACGACGCCCACGGTGCGGTCCGCCAGCTGCCCGTCCTTGAAATAGAGCAGGGTGGGGATGTTGCGGATGCCATACTGGATGGCGATGTCCTCGCAGTCGTCCACGTTGCACTTCGCGACGACGGCCCGGCCTTCCAGCTCGCGGGCGACGTCGTCCACGGTCGGGGAAAGCATACGGCAGGGACCGCACCAGGTGGCCCAGAAGTCGATCAGGACGGGAAGCGGCGAGGCGAGCACCTCGGCGATATTGTTCGGATAAATAACGGTTTCCATATAAAAATCAATCTTTACGGGTGTGCGGACAGGCGTCCGCATCTGCAAAGATAATAAATTAATAGAAAGATTCAATACTCCACGCGAACGCGCGAAGGCCCAGGTCCGGGGCTTCCTCGTCCTTGGCCTGGAGCGCTTCCAGCAGCGGAGCGACCTTCTCGTCCGCGGTCATCACGAGCAGGGCGTGGTTCATTTCCGGCCACGCGTGGCTGCCCAGACGGGGGATGCCGTTGAAGTCACCCTTCCCTTCCACGCCTTCCCAGCGGGTGAAGCCCCGCTGGCCGTGGGCGGCGAGCAGTTCGATGATCTCTTCGTTGTAGGCCTGGTTGTAGGCGATGAACAGGGCTTTCATTTCTTGTTCCTCCTTCTTTCCATTCTGTTGGTGAACGAGCAGTAGACCGTCGGGATGAGCACGAGGGTGATGAGCGTGGAGACGGACAGACCCCAGCACACCGTGACGCCCAGCGAGCGCCACATCTCGGAGCCCTCGCCCGTGCCGATGGCCATCGGGAGCATACCCAGGACCGTGGTCAGGGTGGTCATCAGGATCGGGCGCAGACGGCTGCGGGCGGCCGTCGTGGAGGCGTCGCGGATGTTCATTCCCCGCTCACGGAGCAGGATCGTGTAGTCGATGAGCACGATGCCGTTCTTGACCACGATGCCGATCAGGATGATGACGCCGATGATGGACATCACGCCCAGGGCGAGGCCGCCCACACGCAGGCCCAGCAGCACGCCCACCAGGGCGAACGGCACGCTGAACATGATCACGAACGGGGCCATCAGGCTCTCGAACTGGGAAGCCATCACCATATAGACGAGCAGGATCATCAGGATGATCAGCACGATCATCTGGCCGAACATCTCCTGCTGGTCCTCGTAGTCGCCGGCAATCACGGCGGACAGTCCGGTCGGCATCTCCATCCCGTCCAGGATGCGGTTGCACCCTTCCACGGCGTCGCTCAGGGCGGCGCCCTTCGCCACGATGCCCCGGACGGTGATCAGGCGCGAGCGGTCCTTGCGCTCGATGGTCGGAGGCACGAGACCTTCGACCACGGTCCCCAGTTCCTTCATCCGCACGGTGGCGCCCGAAGGCGTCATCACGACGATGTTCTCCATATCCTCCACGCTGGAGCGGAACTGCGGCGCGTAGCGCACGCGGATACTGTATTCCTCGCCGTCCTCGCGGTAGAGCGAAGCCACGGTGCCGTTCATCGCGGCGCTGAACGCGGACGCGGCCGTCGTGGAATTGAGCCCGTTGAGGGCCAGTTTCGTGCGGTCGAAGTCCATCCTCAGCTCCGGCGTGTATTCTTCTCGGCTGAGGGTCACCTGCGTGAAAGCGGGATCCTTCATCATCTGGGCCTGCAGCTGCTGGGCCACCTGGTCGGTCTGGGCGAAGTCAAAGCCGTAGACCTCCACCTCCACGCTGGAGGCGCCGCCCATTCCCATCCCTTCGGAAACCATCGCCCGGCGGATCTCGGGATACTGCGCGCAGATGCCGCGGATCACGTCGGAAATCTCGGCCGAAGAGCGCTTGCGCGTGCTGGACGTGCCGATGTTGATGTTGAGCGAAATGATGTGCGTGCCGTTGCTCTGCATGCTGGCAAAGGTGTTGTCCGTGTCGGCCTGGCCGAAGGTGGCGTTGAGCACCCGGATCTCCGGGACCGCCTCGCGGATGTCCGCATAGATGCGCTCGTAGAAGTCGCGGGTGACGTCCTGCGCCGTGCCCATCGGCAGGTTGATCGTCACGGTGAGCCGCTCGGAGTCGCCCCGCGGGAAATATTCGGTCTTGATGCCGGGGGCCAGCAGGACGACCGCGAGGACGAACACGGCGGCGAAGCCGAGGATCACGATCTTACGGCGCTTGGTCGCCCAGTGGATGACGTGGGCGTAGCCCCGGGATATCTTGTCTATGAACTTGTTGATCGGAACGAAAATGGCGTTGTAGAGCCGGCCGTGCTTCTGTTCGCGCCTGAGCCAGCGGGAGCAGAGCATAGGCACGAAGGTCAGGGCGGCGGTCGTGGAGACGACCATGATGATCGAGACGATCCAGCCCAGCTGGCGGAACATGATGCCGGCCATGCCGTTGATCATCGTCAGCGGCAGGAACACGCAGAGCATCGTCAGCGTCGAGGCGATGACCGAGATGCCCACCTCGCCCGTGCCGTGCACGGCGGCCTCCTTGGGCTTCTCGCCGCGGGCGATGTGCGTGGAGACGTTCTCCAGCACCACGATGGCGTCGTCGACCACCATGCCGATGGCGATGGCGAGCGCCGACATCGAGATGATGTTCAGCGTGTTGCCCGTGGCGTAGAGATACATCAGGGAGGCCAGCAGGGCCAGCGGGATGGACAGGACGATGATGAAGGTGGACTTCCAGTTGCCCAGGAAGATGAACACCACGAGCATCACCACCAGGAAGGTGATGATGATGGTCTCGATCAGGGTCCGGATCGTGTTGATGATCTCGCGGGAGCCGTCGACGATGGTCGTGATCTTCACGTCGGAGGGAAGCGTCTTCGAGATCTGCTCCATCTGTTTCTTGATGCCGCGGATCACGTTGACCGTGTTGGCGTCGCTCTGCTTCTGGATGACGATGCGGGCGGCGCGGCTGCCGTTGGTGTAGGACTCCTGCTCGCGCTCCTGCTGCCCGTCCACGACGGAGGCCACGTCACGCAGATAGACGGCCCGGCCGTTCGAGGCCCCCACGACCACGTCCAGCAGTTCGGACGGATCGGAGAACTCCTTCTGTACGCGCAGCGTGTAGGTCTCGGAGCCGATGTCGATGTTGCCCGACGGGAGGTTGCGGTTCTCCGCGGAAATGACGCTCGCGATCGAGGCGATGCTCAGGCCGTACGCCTGGAGTTTGTTGGGGTCGCAGTAGACCTGGATCTCGCGGCTGGGGGCACCGCTCACGGACACCGTACCCACGCCGGAGACGCGCGCCAGCGGGGTGGCCACCTTGTCGTCCAGGATCTTATCCAGGCCCGAGAGGCTCTCCTCGGCCGTGGCCGAAAGCAGCATCACCGGCATATCCGATGCGCTGAACTTGAAGATGACGGGGTTCGACACCCCGTCGGGAAGCGTCGAGTTGACCATGTCCAGCTTGTCGCGGACGCTGTTGGTCGCCGCTTCGATGTCCACGCCGTAGTTGAAGGTCAGGGTCAGCAGGGACATGTTCTCCTTGGACTGGGAGGTCAGCTCCTTGAGGTCCTCCACGCCGTTGAGGGCGTTCTCCAGGACCTTGGTGAGGTTGGTTTCGATCTCCTGCGCGTTGGCGCCCTGGTACGACGCCATCACCATGATGGTGTTGGAGTCGAACTCAGGGAACTGGGCGATGGACGTCCGGCTCAGCGAGAAGACGCCCAGGATCGCCAGCGCGATGAAGATCAGGGCGGTCGTCACGGGATGCTCGACCGCGGAACGGTAGATGCTCATCGCTTCACCTCCACTTTGTCGCCGGACTTCAGGCTGGTGTGGCCGCCGGTGAGCACCAGCTCGCCCTCCTCCAGGCCGGAGAGGATCTCATATTCGGATCCGAAATGGCGCCCCACGCCCACCACGCGGATGGACACGGTGTCATCGCCGTTCAGGACGAAGACGCTGCGCTGGCCGGAGCCCTGCTGCTTGATCACGGCGGCGTCCGGCACCACGATGCTCTCACGGGCGCCGTAGTCCACCGTCACGCGGGCATACATCCCGGGACGCAGTTCGCGGCCCGTGTTGGCCACGCGGACTTCCGCGTTGAAGGTATGCGTCGCGGCGTCCATCGTCGGGTAAAGCCGCACGATGGTGCCCGTATAGGTCCTGCCCGGCAGGGCATCGGCCGTCAGGGACACCTTGTCGCCGCGCTTGACGCGGGTGTAGTCGCCCTCGGAGATGGGGACCAGAAGCTTGACCGGCGTGATCTGCTGGACGGTATAGATGGGCTGGCCCATCGAATACATATCGCCGCGGTCGTAGTTGCGGGCCGACACCACGCCGCTCACGGGGGCGCGCAGGATGGTGTTTTCCAGCAGGTTGTCATAGCTGCTCTTCGAGACCTTGAAGGCCAGCTCCAGCGACTCGTAGTCGGACTGCGAGATGCCGCCTTCGTCCAGCAGCTGCTTCACGCGCGCGAGTTCGGTCTCGTCGTTGCGCAGCCGGAGCGCCGCCTGGTCGAGCTGGACACGGTCCATCTCGGCGAGGACCTGGCCGGCGGAGACGAAGTCCCCGACCTCGACGTTGAGTTTCTGTATGCGGCCGCCGCTCTGCGGGGCGATGTTGTTGACCACGTTGGCCTGCACGGAAGCGGAATAGACCGCATCCTGGGGCACCTGCTGCCGCACGGCGGCGGCCACGGAGACGACCGGGGTCGTCGGGCCGCCCATCATCGGACCGGGGCCGGGAGCGCCGGCATTCTGCTGCTGCCCGCAGCCGGCGAAAAGCACCGCGCAGAGGGCCGTTCCCATCAAAAATCTCTTATTCATTGTCGTATGTTTTATTCAGTTGGACGGAACCGTCTTCGCCGATGAAATCGGCGCCGAGCACACCCTCGAGCCGGGCCTTCGCGATGACGAAATTGTAGACGGCCTGCGAGACGGCCAGGCGCGACTGCGTCAGGGCCAGCTGGGCGTCGTTGAGGTCGGTCAGGGTGCTGCGGCCCACGTCATAGGACTTCGCCGCGATGTCGTAGGCTTTCTGCGCCGTGCCGGCCGCGCTCTGCGCGGAGGAGAAGCTTTTCATCGCCGTCTCCATCTGGTTCAGGTACCCGCGGATGGAAATCTTGAGCTGGCGCTCGGTATCGGCGCGCTGGATGTCCAGTTCCTGGGCCTGCACGCGGGCCTGGCGCACGGCGTTGAGCCGCTGGCCGCCCGAGAAGATCGGCACCGACAGGCTCAGCCCCACGAAGGAATACGGCGACCAGCGGTATTCGCTGAAATTGTAGTCGTTCGCCATCGCGTTGATGCTGTAGTTGAACGACAGCGACAGGGTCGGAAGGAACGCGTACTGCTGGGCCTTGACGGCCTGGGCGAGCTGTTCGGCCTGGATGGCGAGCTGGCGCATCGTGGAGTTATTCTCCAGCGAAAGTTCGCCGCTCTCCTGCAGGTCGTAGAGCATATGATCGGCATAGTCGCCGAGCGAGCCGGCCACGTCGATGTTCTCGTCCAGGTTCACCCCCATCACGGCCTTGAGCTGCCACAGGGACAGCAGGACCGAGCTTTCGGCGTCGTAGACGTTCGGGATGGCGTTCGAGAGCGTCGTCTTCGCGCGCGTCAGGTCCAGCTCCGACGCCCGCTGGGCGTTGAAGCGACGCTGGATCTGGTTGCAGTTCTCCAGGGCGTTCTCGTAGGCGGATTTGTACACCTCGAAGGCTTCCTTGGCGAGCAGGCAGGCGAAGAAGGCCTGCTTGACCTGGTTCACCGTCTCGAGGCGCGAGCTGCGCGCCTTCTCGACGGCGAGCTCCACGTCCTGGTCGGAGATGGCCAGGCTCTTCCACAGCTGGGCGTTCACCAGCGGCATGCTGGCGCTGACGCCGGCAGACCAGGTGTTCCAGCGGCCGACTTCAAAGCCGCCGCCGCTGCCCCCGGAGCCGCCGCCCCCCAGGTCGAAGTCCATATACATCACCTGTTTCTTGATGGTGCGCTGATAGGAGCCGGAGCCGCTCACCTGCGGGAAGAGAGAAGCGTATGTGCCTTTGCGGGCATAGCCCGTCCGTTCGATTTCCCGGTCCGCCACCTGCACGGAGGCGTTCTCGCTGAGCGCGACGCGAAGCGCATCCTCCAGGGTGAGGAGTTTGGGCGGGGACAGGGTGTCCACCGGTTGCGCGGGCGCAAGGAAAGGAAGGAAAAGAAGGACTACTAACGAGATCGATTTTGCTGTCATAACTGGTATTTGCGTCGCAAAGATATGCAAAAAATATGCTATCTTTGCGCAAATGCATAGATTTATGACCGGACTTCTCTACGTGCACTGGCACGTCAATCCCATACTCTTCCACATCGGTTCGCTGGAGATCCGCTGGTACGGACTCCTGTTCGTCTCCGGCTTCGTGATCGGCTGGTATCTGTTCAAGTGGTTCTTCACCCGCGAGAAGCTGGACACCAAGCTGATGGACCCGCTGCTCTACACCCTGCTGATCGCCACCATCGTGGGCGCACGGCTGGGTCACTGCATCTTCTACCAGCCGGACTACTATTTCGGATCGTGGCAGGGTTTCTGGGAAATCTTCATGCCCTGGAAGGGCGGCCTGGCGAGCCACGGCGGCGCCATCGCGCTGCTGCTGGCGATGTGGTGGTTCGCGAACCATTACGGGAAGAAGAACGACTTCGACTTCCTCTGGATCATGGACCGGCTGTGCATCACGGTGGCCTTCGCCGGCTGCATGATCCGTCTGGGCAACCTCTTCAACTCCGAGATCTACGGCGACGTGACCTCGCTCCCCTGGGGCTTTGTTTTCGACCTGCGGGGCGAGACCGAGCCCAAGCATCCGACCCAGCTCTACGAGGCCTTCAGCTATCTGCTGCTGGGTCTGGTGATGGTCTGGATCTACAAGAACAAGCTGGACAAGGTGCACCGGGGCTTCTTCTTCGGGCTGTTCCTGCTGGGCTGCTTCGGAAGCCGGTTCCTGATCGAATTCATCAAGGAGCCGCAGGTCGAGTTCGAAGAGACGATGGCCCTGGACATGGGTCAGATCCTCTCCATCCCCTTCATCCTCGCCGGCATCGGCCTGCTGGTCTATGCCGCCAGGACGAAAAAGCCGGCCGCGGTCGTCCACCCGCAGCCGGTCAAGAAAGAGCCTACGCATTACGCGCGCAGCCTCGGCAACTGAGTACCCTAAGCATTTCCGATATGAAACACATCTCAAAATCAGCTCTTGCGATGTCCCTGCTCGCTGCGGTCCTCCTGCTGAGCGCAGCCCTTCCGGCATCTGCCCAGCGATCCCGGAAACGCCAGAACGCCTATCCCGACGGAAACCATTCGGTCAAATACGCCGACGGCTCCCGCTACATCGGAGAGTGGAAAGATTATCTGTACCACGGACAGGGCACCGTCTTCTATGCCGACGGCTCCCGCTACGATGGAGGATGGAAAGAAGGCCTGCAGGACGGCATCGGCACCTATTCCTACGCCGACGGGGTCAAATACTCCGGCGAATGGAAGAAGGGCCGTCGGGACGGCCGGGGCACCTGCACCTTCCCCGACGGGGAGAGCTACTCCGGAGAATGGGTCGACGGCAAGCGATGCGGCCAGGGTGTCTGCACCTACCCAAGCGGCGACAAATACGACGGCGACTGGGCGAACGACCAGCAGAACGGACAGGGAGTCTTCACCTGGACCGACGGATACCGTTATGAAGGGCAGTTCAAGGACGGTCTCAAGCACGGAACGGGCACGCTTTTCCAACCCGACGGCCACACCCTGTCAGGCAACTGGGTCGAAGACGAATTTGTCGGAAAAGCTGACGGGCAGGACGACTGATCAGTCCACCCGCACGTACCACTGATCCTCGCCGAAAAGCTGCAGCTGATCGCCCTGCTGACGCAGGCCGAAAAGGTTCATGCTCTCCGGAGCGGGATGGTTGAACCAGAGGATGACGTTGTCGTGCGGATCGAAAGCGACGCACAGCAGTTGCGGAATGCCGTAGGTGCCGTCATCGTCGACGTTCCATACGCTGTTCTCCCCTTCTGAGGGATCGATCTCCGTCGTCTTCACGTAAGTGGCCTTGACCTTGCCGCCGACCGTCCACGCGATGACGATCATCGCCTCGCCGTCCTTGGGCTCGAACTCGAAAATCCCCACGCGGCCGTCCTCTTCGCGCAGGTTCCCGATATAGCGGGACTGCCTGAGGGTCCGGCCGTAGCGGCTTTCCATCTGCGCTTCGAGCGCGGCGCTCATCGACACTTCCTTCTCAGGATACTTCCAGCGGCTGAATGCGGGGAAGCGGTGCTGTGCGAGGAAACGTGAATCCGACACGAGGCCGACGATTTCGTGCGCCTCGTAGCCGCGGAACATCTCCTTCCTGACAGCATCCAATATGCGCAGTTCATAGTAAGCACCCTGCATCTGATCGGCCCGCCAGGGGCTGTAGCCCCACAGGGCCTCCTCGTCCTTGGAGCGGTCCTTGACGAAGGTCAGGCGGGCGTTATACTGCTTGAACTCCAGCCATTCGATCACCGAGAAGGAGTGCCATTCGGGCACGGACGGGCGCACGAACAGATAAAGGGAGTTGTCCGGATAGATGTAGCCCGGAATGTCGAATGTATAGTTCCAATAGTAGCGGATCCCGCTTTTGTAGAAGGCGGAGGGTCCGACATACTGCTTCTCCCGGTCCCAACGCACTTCGGTCACGTCCTTGTTTCCCCAGAAAGCCTTGGCGGCGATGCCGACGACCGGCAGGGTTTCGCCCCCGCAGACGACCGCCTCCGGGAGCTGGACCGTGCCGGCGTAGCGGCCGCCCTCGCAAAGTTCCAGTTCCGTGCCTTCGCTGACGCGCTGGTAGCGATAGCCGTTGGCGTCGGTCACATAAGCCGTCTGCTGTCCGTCTTCCAGTTCGGCCGTCCCCTGGACGGTCTGCGCCTGCGCGGAGAGCGAGCCGGCCGACAGCAGCGCCAGGCCGGCCCAAATCCATTTCTTAATCATATTCGATGTCATCTTCTGCGTCCAACAGGCGCTCGTCACGGAAGACGAGGCCGCTCTTGAAATAATCGGCGCCCGTCAGGCTGACCTCATAGGAGAGGCCGCGCTCGACCGCCGTGAAACTGCCGGTGCGGGACACCGGCTTCCCGACAAATTCCTCCCCGCCTTCGCTGCGTCCCTCATAGACCGCGTGGAAGCGGAACTTGTGCACCGAGTCGCCGACGCCGTCCTCGAAGAAGCTGCCGTGGCTCACTTCGCACAGTTCGCCGTCCTCTTCATACCGGGTCAGGAACACGTTCCAGTCCGGCGTGAGGATCGCCTCATAGAAATGGCCGTCGCCCGACGCGACGAACGTGCCGAAGTCCGGGAAATACGGGATCTCGGTCCGGCCGCCGCGGGCGTCCAGGGCATAGATGGTCTCGTATTCATAGAAAACCTCGCCGGACTCCTCGTCTTCCCAGGGACCGCCGCCCCCGCTTTCGAGGCCGATCACGTCCTTGAAACCCGGAAGCGCCACGCTCAGGTCCGGTCCACCGTGCTGCATCGCATAGAAGATGCTCGCCATCTTGACGTCCCCGTTCTCCATCACCACACAGGCCACCGGATTGTAGTCCTGGCCGATATTGCCGATGAAGACGCCCTTGCACAGGCCGTTGATCCCGGAGAATTCATTGTCGCCGTCGGCGAGCACGATCGAATCCTCGTCGTAGCCGATCATCGTCAGCGGGGCGGCCGAGCAGTTCAGCACCGGCCGGCCGGCCTCCAGACGCACCTTGATACCGAAACTGCGTCCATCGAAGTCCTGGCCATATTCGCTGGAGGCATAACCCTCCATTGGCTCGGGAAGGGGCAGGGAGATGTCCCGAACGCGGCCGTCGTCCGGCTTGCGCAGTTTCCCGGAACGGGAATCGATCGCCGGCACATAGGTCAGGCTGACCCCGGTGCTGTCGGTGCAGACCACCTGGCTGTTGTCTTCGAACCAATTGTTCAGCAGCAGGACGGGCTTGCCCTCTTCGCTGCGGTAAAAGACTTCCCGGTTCTCGTCCGTGATCCATTTGCCGTTCTCATTGACGGCCAGCGTCGCCCCCGGATCGCGCGGGACGACCAGGAAGATCTCCCGGCCCAGGCCGCATTCCACCTGGGTGGCTTCGACGATCTGCGGGAAGGTCTTGGTCAGCCGGGTATAGGAGGGCGATGCTTCGAACGCAGCGAAAGAGTCGTAGTAGCCCAGGAAGGCGACCGCGACCATTTCACCGTCCTGCCAGTCGATTTTCTCACCGGGCCTGTGGGCGGGACAAGCGACAAGGGCCGGCAGCAACAGTGCTGCCAGCCCCAGACGACAAATTCCTTTCATACAAGGGAAGGATAGGGATTATTCCGCGTCGGTTTTCGGAGCCTCGGGGAACTCGGGAGCTGCCGGAGCCTCGGGAGCGACCGGGGCGGCCGGAGCGGCCGGAGCGGCGGGAGCCGCTTCGACGGCAGGGGCGGGCGCATCCTTGCTCTTCTTGATGAGGAAGACGATCAGGGCGGCGATCACCACTGCCAGCGCGATGGCCAGCACCGGCCTGTACACCACCCAGGCAAGCAGGATCACGAGCAGCGACCAGATGAAGCCGACCACGGCGGTCACCAGGTTGACGCCCAGCTCACCGACCTTGGCCAGCGGCGGGAGTACCTTGAGGATGGTCACGAGGATGCTGAAGATCATACGGAGGGCGGCGATCACGAGCATGATGCCCAGGATGCGGAGCACCCAGAGGATCATCCTGTTGGCGGCCTTCTCGCTCTCGAACATCGACTCCATCGAATGGTTGCCCATCTGCAGGGTGATGAGGCTCTTGCCGTTCTTGTGCTTGTAGGACTCGAAGGTATTGCCGGTCACCTGGGCGAGGATGGAAGCCTCGCCGCCGTCGGCCTGGGTGAAGGTCACGCGGACGTCACCGACAGCCGGGGTGTTCGGATTCTCGCCGTAGTAGAGCACGTTGTCGGACACGAAGGTGTCCACTCCGTTCGCCAGGGAAGCCGGAAGGGCCACCGAAGTATTGGCGGGAATGGAGCTGGCAAGGCTCTTCGGCAGGACATAGGCGCCGAAGTCGACCTTCTCGGCCTGGACCTCATTGTCCTTGACATTGATGCGGACATAGTTGCTGCCCTGGTAGTCAGGATCCTTGAAGGCGTCGGAATTGACGGGAGAGCCCACCCATTCCTTGCTGTATGTATAGGTCGTCACGGTCTCCTGGCCGCCGCCGACCTTGTCCTTCGTCGTGGAAGTGGAGTGCTCCACCCACTGGTAATACTCAGCCCTGCGCACGAGGCGGATGGCGTTCACCTGCACCCCGTAGTCGGGATCGGTCAGGGTCTCATCGGTCTTAGCCACGGCGGTGGCGTGGATCAGCTGTCCGTTGAGCGAAGGGTCGACCCGGGTGACGTCGGCGACGTCCACGCACTCGGTCGAGGCGGTCTTCAGCATCTTGGCGGTCTTGACGGCACGACCTTCGTTCCACCACAGGAGAACGGTCGCGGCGACAAACAGGATCAGGCCGGTGCCGATTCCCTTGAAGGAATTGCCCAACCGGCTGCCATAACTGGTCTTGGTTACTTCTTGATAGGCCATACACTAAATTATTTTAAGTTAAAAATGCATTGTCACTGATTAGCCGCGGATGGCCGCGATGCCGGGGAGATCCTTGCCTTCGAGGGCCTCGAGCATGGCGCCGCCGCCCGTGGAGACATAGCTGACCTTCTCGGCGTAGCCCATCTGGGTCACGGCCGCGACGGAGTCGCCGCCGCCCACGAGGGTGTAAGCGCCCTGGGCCGTCGCTTCAGCGAGGTCTTCGGCGATCTCGAGCGTACCCTTGGCGAAGTTCGGCATCTCGAACACGCCGACGGGACCGTTCCAGAGGATGGTCTTGGAGCCGAGGATGACATCCTTCCAGGCCTTGAGGGTATCCGGGCCGACGTCCATTCCCTCCCAGCCGTCAGGAATCTCGGCGGACGGGACAACCTTGCTGGCGGCGTCGTTGCTGAACGAATCCGCGATGACGGTCTCGCCGGGGAGATAGATCTTCACGCCCTTCTCCTTGGCCTTGGCCAGGATTTCGAGCGCCTGGGGCATCAGGTCGTCCTCGTGCAGGGAATTGCCGATCGTGCCGCCCTGGGCCTTGACGAAAGTATAGCTCATACCGCCGCCGATGATCAGGTTGTCCACCTTCTCGAGCATATTCTCGAGCACGGCGAGCTTGGAAGAGACCTTGGCGCCGCCGATGATGGCGGTGAAGGGATGACGGGCGTTCTTGAGGACGTTGTCGATGGCTTTGATCTCGCCTTCCATCAGGTAGCCGAACATCTTGTCGTTGGGGAAGTAGTCGGCGATGAGGGCGGTGGAGCCGTGGGCGCGGTGGGCCGTGCCGAAAGCGTCGTTGATGTAGCAGTCGGCATAGGAGGCCAGGGTCTTGACGAAGCCCTTCTGGCTCTCCTTGACCACCTTCTTGGCAGCCTTCTTCTCCTCGTCGGTGGCATCCTCGGCCAGCCCGCGGGGCTTGCCCTCCTCCTCGGCGTAGAAGCGGAGGTTCTCCAGCAGCAGGGCCTCGCCCGGCTTCAGGGCCGCCACTTCGGCCTGGGCCTTCTGGCAGTCCGCAGCGAACTTGACGGGAACGCCCAGGCATTCGCTCACGTGATCCACGATGTGGCGCAGGGAATACTTGTCGGTCACGCCCTTCGGACGTCCGAGATGCGACATGATGATCAGGGAGCCGCCGCCGGCGAGCACCTTCTTCAAGGTCGGCATAGCCCGGCGGATGCGGGTGTCGTCAGTGATTTCGAAATTCTCGTTCAGGGGAACGTTGAAGTCCACGCGCACGATCGCCTTCTTTCCGGCGAAATCGTAGGTATCGATGTTTTGCTGCATATATTTGGATGTTTAATTGTTTCCGAACTGCAAATATAACAATATTATTCGATATTTGGGCCGCCCGGCGGCAACTCGTCCCTGCCGGGCAGAAAAAACGTCCTCGCTACGCTGCGGAAATGCCCGGCAGGGACGACAGCCGCCGGAGCGGCTACCTCGTCATCCGGACAACGATCGATAGAGGCAGAGCCTTGTCGAAGCGGTCGAGCAGCGCCAGTTCCCCGCTTGCGACCTGCCCGACGGCCATCGCCTGGCGGACCAGGGTCTCCCCCAACAGGGCGGAATAGCCGTTGGAATAGAGGTTGAGCACCATCCAGGCGTCCTGCGGGGCGAGGATCTGCCCGACGGCGCGCAACAGACCGAAAAGGCACTCGTCCAGTTTCCATTTCTCGCCGTCCGGCCCGTGGCCGTAGGCGGGCGGATCGAGGATGATGCCGTCGTAGCGGTTGCCGCGCCGCACTTCCCGCTGCGCGAACTTCATCGCATCCTCCACCACCCAGCGGATGCCGTCCAGGCCGCTGTGCTCCATATTGCCGCGGGCCCAGGTGACCACCTGGCGGACGGAGTCGAGATGCGTGACCTCGGCCCCGGCCGAGCGGGCGGCGAGTGAAGCCGCGCCGGTATAGGCGAAAAGGTTCAATACGCGGGGCGCGCGGCCCTTCGCCGCCTGGGCGCGGGTCTGCCGCCAGATCCAGTCCCAGTTGGGAGCCTGCTCCGGGAACACCCCCACGTGTTTAAAGGAAGTCAGCCCCAAGCGTAAATCCATCTTCAAACCATCCTCGCTGGCATACCGGATCCACCACTGGTCGTCCATTTTCCGGAGGCGGTTCCAGGTGCCGCTGTCCTCCTTGCCGGCCTTGCCGAACCCGGCGCCCGGCGTGAATGTCGTATGCGCGAGCCGGCGCCATTCCGCCTCCGGCAGGGACTTGTCCCAGAGGGCCTTGGGCTCGGGCCGGGCGAGCACATAGGCGCCGAAGCGCTCCAGTTTCTCGCCCCCGCCGCTGTCCAGCAGCTCGTAGTCTTTCCAAAGGGTTGAAGGGAACTCGGCCATCGGGAAACCTCCTCTAAGATTCATCCAGTGCGGCGGCCGCCTCGTCGACCAGGGCCACGAGACCGTCCGTCAGCTGCTTGGAGAGCTCGTCATCGCCTCCCTGTTTCATCACGTCGGCGAGGAAATAGACGTACTGGCCCACCGTCTCGAACTCGTCGCGGGCCCAGTCGTAGAACTCGATATAGAACTTGGCGCTCGTCAGCAGCTCTTTGCCCATCTGCAAGGCCAGTTCGCGCGCCTTTTCGGGCTGTCCGAGCCGGTAGTAGTCCTCCACCAGGCAGACGACCATATAATCGTTGCCGGAGAAGCCGAGGGGCACCGTCTCCAGCGGATAATGCTGCATCACCTCGCAGCACTTGTCCACCATTTCGAGGGCCCGGTCATCCTCGCCCGCCCGCATAAAGGCGTCGGCGCAGGTAACGAACAGGGTCCGCACCGACATCACGCCCAGGTGCGTGTATTCGTTCTGGTAATCGATGAAATAGTCGCCCCGCGCCAGGTCGTCCCAGCTGTAGACCTGCGTCATCAGGCGGTACAGCTCGTCCGTGTCCACGAATCCCGCCTCGTTGCTGGTGGTCTTGTTCTTGATGGGAACGAACTTGTAGGAGTAACCGGTATATTCGAAGTACTCCTTGATGCCGATGTTCAGGTCGCCGCCCATGCTGAGCAGATTCAGCGGACGGTCCCACTCATAACCCGACAGCAGGTCCAGCATGAAGAGCTCGGGCTTGCTGAGGTAGTCCTTGTCGGCCGAGATGTTCAGCACGATGGAATCCGGGATCTGCGCCTCGTACTTGGCGTCGAGGATGCCGTATTTGATGACGTTCTCCCGATTCACCGGGACGACGATCTTGCGAGAAGGGATGTAGTCCACCTTGCGGCCGCTGGTCATCGGGGCCTTGATCTGCGGATGCTTGAAGACGGCCATCACGTCGGCGATGGACATCTCGCGCTCCTGGGTGTCATAGATCGGGACCCATTCGTTCGTCCCGTACAGGTACTGCTCGGGACCCACGCTCAGCGGCAGCGGGGCGGAGCGGTTGACCGCCCACTTCATCTGGTCGATGTGCCAGTCGGTGCCGAGGAGCGAAGTGTTGCAGATGCGCACGTCGGTGCGCACGTCCTCCACCTCCTGGGCATACCAGAGCGGGAAGGTGTCGTTGTCGCCGTGCGTGATCAGGATGCCGTCCGGGCCTACGGAATTGAGGTAGTTGCGCGCCATCTCCACCGCGGTGCGGCGGTTCGAACGGTCGTGGTCGTCCCAGTTCTGGGCGGCCATCTGCACCGGCACGAGCAGGCACAGTCCCGTCAGCACTCCGGCGGTCAGGACGCCGCCGCGACCCTTTCGCGCAGCGTCGATCCAGGTGTAGAGCGCCGCCACGGCCAGGCCCGCCCAGGCGCTGAAGAAATAGAAGGATCCGGCATACGCGTAATCCCGCTCACGCACCTGGTAGGGCGGCTGGTTGAGGTACAGCACAACGGCGATGCCCGTCATGAAGAACATCAGGAAGGTCAGCCAGCAGCCCCGCTTGTCGCGGTCGAACTGGAAGAACAGGCCCAGCAGGCCCAGCAGCAGAGGCAGGAAATAATAATGGTTCTTGCCCTTGTCGTCCGCAAGCGTGGAGGGGGCATCGCCCTGGTCGCCCAGGCGCAGCCTGTCGACAAGCCCTACGCCGCTCTCCCAGTTGCCGTGGAAGATGTCGCCCGGACTGGGCGCGTGGATCTGATTCTGACGACCGACGAAATTCCACATGAAGTAGCGCCAGTACATCCAGTTCAGTTGGTAATCGAAGAAATAGTAGAGATTGGCGCCCATCGTCGGCTTGCGTGCGCTCGCACCGGGAACGCGGCGGCCCTTGCCGCCCGTATAAGTCTCATAGAAACGCTCATAAGACCCGTCGGCGCTCGTGCTCCACATACGCGGGAAGAGCATCTTGCCGGAAGCGCTGTAGCGCGCGTCGATCGGCCCCTCGACCTTCTTGTACTTGCCGTTCAGCGGCGCCCAGTAGGTCGTGGTCTTGAGATCGTAAGGAGCGCCGTAGTACTGCCCGTAGACCAGCGGCGTGGAGCCGTACTGCTCGCGGGACAGATAGCGCACGAGGGTGAAGGCGTTGTCGGGCTGGTATTCGTTTGTCGGCGTCTTGGCGCAGGAGCGGATGATGTCGATGCTGAACACGGAGAAGCCGATGACGATGGTCGTGGCGCAGAGGAGCACCGTATTGAGGAAGACCTTCTCTTTCTTCAGGGTCCGGAACAGCCCCCAGAAAAGCAGGGCCAGCAGGGCCAGCAGGAAGAAGGCCGCGCCGCTGTTGTACGGCAGGCCGAGCGTGTTGACGAAGAAGAGGTCGAAATACGCCGCCAGCTTGGGCAGGTAGGGGATGAACAGGAATACGAGCAGACCCAGGATCACCACGCCCACGCCCGTCACCTTGACCAGCTCCCAGAACGTGAAGGGCTTGTCCTCCCGCTGCCGGTAGTAGTACAGGAACACCAGGGCGGGGATGGCGAGCAGGTTGAGCAGGTGCACGCCGATGCTCAGACCCATCAGGAAGGCGATCAGCACGATCCAGCGCAGGGCGTGCGGCTCCTCGGCCCGGTCGTACCAGAGCGTCATCAGCCAGAACACCAGCGCGGTGATGAGCGAGGACATCGCATATACCTCCCCCTCGACGGCGGAGAACCAGAACGTGTCCGAGAAGGCATAGACAAGGGCCCCTACGAGGCCTGAGCCGAAGATGGCGAGCGCCGCTCCGGTGGAATACGTCCCGTCTTCGGCGGGGCGGACCAGCCGTCTGGCCAGCCAGACGATAGTCAGGTACAGCAGCAGGATCGTCAGGCCCGAGCACAGCGCACTCAGCGCATTCACCAGAATGGCCGCGTGCATGTTGTCCCCGAACAGCGTGAAGAAGCGGGCGAAGAGCTGGAACACCGGGTTCCCCGGCGGATGTCCCACTTCAAGTTTATAGGATGAAGCTATGAACTCGCCGCAGTCCCAGAAGGAGGCGGTGGGTTCGAGGGTCAGCAGATAGGACAGCGTGGCCACGACGAAGGAAAGCGCCGCGCATATCCTGTTCCACAGGGTAAATTTCTTCTCGTTCATAACTTGCAAAGGTACAACTAAAAATCTGTATCTTTGCAAAAATTATCCCACCGATGGCACAACAGGACTGGAAAAGCCGCCTGGGCGTGGTATATTCCACCAACCCGGATTTTCAATATGAGACCGTGCAGGATGCTCCCGAGGCGGACACGCTCCCCCCGGAAAAGCAGCGCCTGACCGTCCGCATCGACCGGCGCCGGCGCGCCGGCAAGCAGGTCACGCTCGTCGAGGGTTTCGTCGGCCGGGAAGAGGACCTTGCCGCGCTCGCCCGCACGCTCAAGACCCGCTGCGGAGTGGGCGGATCGGCCGCGGACGGGGAGATTCTCATCCAGGGGGACCTGCGCGACAAGCTCGTCGCCCTGTTGGGTTCGATGGGGTACCAGGTCAAACGGGGCAACTAGCGGATGGCGGCGTTGGAGGATGTTTTCCGGAGCGGCACGCTCGAGATGTCGGAAAAGGCGTGGGAGTCCCTTTCCGGGAATCCCGCCTGGAGCGCCGTGACGACCAACCGCATCCTCGCCGTGCTGGCCGTGGTCCTGCTGGTCGCCGACCTGCTCGACCTGTTCCGCCTCGCTCCCCAGCTGGCCTATTGCTACGACCGCTCCCGCGGCGCCGAGTCCCTCGAGCACAGCCTCGGGATGGCCCGCAGCCGCAACACCGCCGCCCTTTTCCTTTCGCTTCCCTTCTGCCTGGTCGCCGACCGCTATCACCTGTTCCGTCCCGGTCTGTGGAGCGTCATCCCCCCGGCCTGGAGCACGCCCGCCACGATCGGCGCACTCGCCGTCTTCCTGCTGCTGAGGCGTTTTATGTATCTGATCCTGCGTCCACGCCGCCTGGGCACGGAGGCTTTCGACGCCCTCCGCCACAATCTTTACAATTATCTTTTCCTGCTGGTTCCGGTGATGCTCCTGACCGTCGCCGTTTCAAAAATGGGGATGCCCGACTCGCTGACACGCACCGTGCTGCTCGTCGAAACGGCCCTGGCCTGGGGCTTCGCCCTGCTGCGCTCGGGACAAATTTTGGGGGCCCATTGTTCGGGATTGTCAACATTTTTGTATCTTTGCGGGCTTGAATTATTGCCCGCTGCCGCCCTGGTGACAGCCGACGTGTTATTTTGAACCATTTTTGCAGCCAGATGAAGATCCTGATATCCCAGCATACACCGTCCAACCTCGCGCCTTACGAGATTCTCCAGAGCCGGTTCGGAGCGGAGCTGACCTTCCAGCCTTTCTTCCTCATCGAACCGCTCACCGCCAAGGAGTTCCGTGCGGAGCACATCAATCTTCCCGACTATACCGCCGTCGTCTTTTCCTCGCGCCACGCCATCGACGCCTACTTCAAGCTCAGCGAAGAGATGCGTTTCAAGGTGCCCGAGACGATGAAGTATTTCTGCTCCACGGAAGCGGTCGCGATGTACCTGCAGAAGCATATCGTCTACCGCAAGCGCAAAATCTTCTACGGCACGGGCGCCCCGGCCTCCATCGTGGCTCTCGTGACCGCCAAGCACAAGGGCGAGAAGTTCCTGATCGCCACGACGGAAGGGTCCGACATCACTCCGATCACGACCCTGTTCACGGCCGCCAAGCTGGACCATACCGTGGGCGTGCTCGTCAAGCCCGTCCCGCAGGACCTCCACGACACGGATCCCGCCGGATTCGACATCGCCGTGCTCTGCAACCCCGCCGACGTGGTGTCGCTGCGCGAGAATTTCCCGGATTTCCGGCAGGGCGGGCTCAAGTTCATCTCCTTCGGCAAGGCCGTCGTCAAGGCGATGGAAGACGCCGGTTTCGAAATCGCCCTCAAGGCCCCGACCCCGGAGGCCACTTCCATCAGCAAGGCTGTCGAACTCTACCTCAAATCCATCGCTTAGATGCCCTCTCCGCAAGGCCATACCCTCCCCAAGGAGGAAAGGCTGTGCGGGAAGACGAGCGTCTCCGCACTCATTTCCGACGGAAAATGGGGCGCCACGCCGCACCTGCGCTATTGCTGGGCTGCCGGACGGGAGGGCGGGGTCAACCGCCTGATGGTGTCCGTGCCCAAGAAGCATTTCAAGCGCGCGGTCAGGCGCAACCTGCTGAAGCGCCGCCTGCGGGAAGCCTACCGGCTGCAGAAAGAGCTGCTCAACGCGACCGGCATCGACCTGATGCTTGCCTACAGCCAC
Organism: Bacteroidales bacterium; assembly: GCA_017561865.1. Classification (GTDB taxonomy): domain Bacteria; phylum Bacteroidota; class Bacteroidia; order Bacteroidales; family UBA932; genus Cryptobacteroides. The sequence continues at coordinate 26,592 of JAFZBH010000029.1, forward strand.
CCGGAGATCGCCGACTTCGCCACGCTCTATGCCGAGGTTACTGACATCTTGGCCCGGATTACCCGGTCCTGCAGTGCCTCTTGCCCGCCCGAGGCACCGCAGGACCGGGCGACCGAAGATGATTCTGCCGTATGAGTTTCGGCCAGGCCTGCAAGCGGGTGCTCGCCGCGCCCTTCATCCTGCTGATCAAGTTCTATCAGCTCTGCATCTCGCCCCTGAAGCCGCCGAGCTGCCGCTTTACGCCCACCTGCTCGCAATACGCCCTCGAGGCCTTCCGCAAATACGGGCCCCTGAAAGGATTCTGGCTTTCGCTGAAACGCATCCTCCGCTGCCATCCGTGGGGCGGCAGCGGCTACGATCCGGTACCGTAGCCCATTTGATAATCGCAAATAATTTGCTATTTTTGTACGATTTACCCGTTTTTTGAAATAACTGATAAAAACATACGAAAATGGCAAATTCAATCAGCGTTCTCAATCGCGCGGCGGACAACATCCGCATCCTGGCAGCCAGTGCCGTGGAAAAAGCCAAGTCCGGACATCCGGGCGGCGCCATGGGCGGTGCCGATTTCATCAACGTCCTGTACAGCGAATACCTGACCTACGATCCCGAGAATCCCACCTGGGCCGGTCGTGACCGTTTCTTCCTCGATCCGGGCCATATGGCTCCGATGCTCTACAGCCAGCTGTGCCTGACCGGCAAATTCAGCCTCGACGAACTGGCCAACCTGCGCCAGTGGGGATCTCCCACGACGGGGCATCCCGAGTTCGAGCCCGCACGCGGCATCGAGAATACGAGCGGTCCGCTCGGCCAGGGCCACGCCTATGCCGTGGGCGCCGCCATCGCGGCCAAGTTCCTCTCGGCCCATACGGGCAACCCGACTTTCGCCAAGGAAACCGTCTATGCCTACATCTCCGACGGAGGCGTGCAGGAGGAAATCTCGCAGGGCGCAGCCCGCATCGCGGGTACGCTCGGTCTGGACAACCTCATCATGTTCTACGACTCCAACGACATCCAGCTCTCCACGGAAACCAAGGTCGTGATGAACGAAGACACGGCTGCCAAGTACCGTGCGCTGGGCTGGGACGTGCAGGAGATCAACGGCAACGACCCCGCCCAGATCCGTGCCGCCATCGAGAAGGCCAAGAAGGTCAGCGGCAAGCCCGCCCTCATCATCGGCAAGTGCATCATGGGCAAGGGCGCCCTCAAGGAAGACGGCTCGAGCTACGAGCGCAACTGCAAGACGCACGGCGCCCCCCTGGGTGGCGAAGCCTACAAGAACACCGTCAGGAACCTGGGCGGCGACCCGGAGAATCCTTTCCAGATCTTCCCGGAGGTCAAGGCACTGTATGAGCGCCGCGCCGAAGAGCTGAAGAAACTCGCCGCGGAGCGCTATGCCGAAGAGAAAGCGTGGGCCCTCGCGAATCCGCAGAAGGCTGTCGACCTGGCCGCCTGGTTCAGTAACCAGGCCCCCGCGATCGACTGGTCCAAGTGCGTGCAGAAGGATAACGACGCCACGCGTTCCGCCAGCGCCGCCTGCCTGGGTCTGCTGGCCGAGCAGGTCCCCAACATGATCTGCGCTTCCGCCGACCTGTCCAACTCCGACAAGACCGACGGCTTCCTCAAGAAGACCACCGCCTTCCAGGCCGGCGACTTCTCCGGCGCCTTCCTGCAGGCCGGCGTCGCCGAACTCACGATGGCCTGCTGCTGCATCGGCATGGCCCTGCACGGCGGCGTCATCCCCGCTTGCGGCACCTTCTTCGTGTTCTCCGACTATATGAAGCCGGCCGTCCGAATGGCCGCGCTGATGGAGCTCCCCATCAAGTTCATCTGGACCCACGACGCATTCCGCGTGGGCGAAGACGGTCCGACCCACGAGCCCGTGGAGCAGGAAGCCCAGATCCGCCTGATGGAAAAACTCAAGAACCATCACGGCAAGAACTCCGTCCTGGTGCTTCGTCCCGCCGATGCGAAGGAGACCACCGAGGCCTGGGCGCTCGCGATGGCGAACACCGCCACCCCGACGGCCCTGATCCTTTCCCGCCAGAACATCGCCAACCTCCCCGAAGGCAACGACTACGCCCTCGCGGCCAAGGGCGGCTACATCGTGGCCGGTTCCGACGCGAACCCGGATGTCATCCTGGTGGCTTCCGGATCGGAAGTCTCCACCCTGGTGGCCGGCGCCCAGCTGATTCGCGAAAGCGGCAAGCGGGTGCGGATCGTCAGCGTCCCGTCCGAGGGACTCTTCCGCCAGCAGAGCAAGGAATATCAGCAGAGCGTCCTGCCCGCAGGGGTGAAGAAGTTCGGCCTGACCGCCGGTCTGCCCGTCACCCTGCAGGGGCTCGTCCCCGAGGCGGAAGGCACGGTCTGGGGCCTCGAGTCCTTCGGCTTCTCCGCGCCGTACAAGGTGCTTGACGAGAAGCTCGGCTACACCGCCCAGAACGTATTCGAGCAGGTCAGCAAGCTTTTCTGAGACCGATGCAACACATCCGGAACTTCTGCATCATCGCCCACATCGACCACGGCAAGAGCACGCTGGCTGACCGCCTGCTCGAGCTGACGCAGACGTTGGGCGCACGCGACATGGAGAACCAGGTCCTGGACGACATGGACCTGGAGAAGGAAAAGGGCATCACGATCAAGAGCCACGCCATCCAGATGGTCCACCACTATCACGGGGAGGCCTACAAGCTGAACCTGATCGACACCCCGGGCCACGTGGATTTCTCCTATGAAGTTTCGAGAAGCATCGCCTCCTGCGAAGGGGCCCTGCTCGTCGTGGACGCCTCGCAGGGCGTCCAGGCGCAGACCATTTCCAACCTCTACATGGCCATCGACCACGGCCTGGAGATCATTCCTGTCCTCAACAAGATCGACATGGAATCGGCCCAGGTCGAGGTCGTGACCGACGAGATCTGCGACCTGCTGGGCTGCAGTCCCGAGGAGGTCTTCAAGGTGTCCGCCCGCACGGGCGAAGGCGTGGCGCCGATCCTCGACGCCATCGTGGAGAAGATCCCGGCGCCGCAGGGGGACCCGCAGGGGCCCCTTCAGGCGCTCATCTTCGACTCGGTGTTCAATTCCTTCCGCGGCGTGATCGCCTATTTCAAGGTCCGCAACGGGTCCATCCGCAAGGGCGACAAGGTCAAGTTCTTCGCCACCGGGATGGACTATGAAGTGGAGGAAGTGGGCATCCTGAAGATGAAGCTCGTTCCCACCCAGGAGATCGGCTGCGGCGACGTGGGCTATGTGATTACGGGCATCAAGAGCGCCGTCGAGGTCAAGGTGGGCGACACGATCACCCACGTGGCCCGGCCCTGCGCGCAGGCGATCGCCGGATTCGAGGAGGTCAAGCCGATGGTCTTCGCGGGTATGTATCCCGTGCAGGCCGACAAGTTCGAGGAACTGCGCGCCGTGCTGGAGAAGTTCCAGCTCAACGACGCCTCCTTCGTCTATGAGCCCGAAAGTTCGCTGGCACTGGGCAGCGGTTTCCGCTGCGGGTTCCTGGGGCTGCTGCACCTCGAGATCGTGCAGGAGCGGCTTTTCCGCGAGTTCGACATGGACGTGATCACGACGGTCCCCAACGTCTCTTACAAGGTCTACACGACCCAGGGGGAGGTAGTGGACGTTCACAACCCGTCCGGCCTGCCGGCCCAGACGCTCATCGACCACATCGAGGAGCCCTACATCCGGGCGCAGATCATCTCGAAGTCCGATTTCTTCGGCCCCATCATGAAGCTCTGCCTGGACCGCCGGGGCACCCTGATCGGCCAGCATTACATCACCGCCGACCGCGTGGAACTGACCTACGACATGCCCCTGTCCGAGATCGTCTTCGACTTCTACGACAAGCTCAAGACCATCTCCAAGGGCTATGCGTCCTTCGATTACCACGTGACGGGGTTCCGTCCGGCCCGTCTCGTCAAGCTGGACATCCTGCTCAACGGCGACCCGGCCGACGCCCTCTCCACGCTCATCCACGAGGACAATGCCTACACCTTCGGCCGCAAGATGTGCGAGAAGCTCAAGGACCTGATCCCACGCCAGCAGTTCGACATTCCCATCCAGGCGGCCATCGGCGCGAAGATCATCGCCCGTGAGACGGTCCGCCAGGTGCGCAAGGACGTGACGGCGAAGTGCTACGGCGGCGACGTGACGCGCAAGCGCAAGCTCCTCGAGAAGCAGAAGGAAGGCAAGAAGCGTATGCGGCAGATCGGCACCGTCCAGGTGCCGCAGAGCGCCTTCATGGCCGTGCTCAAGCTCGATTCATAGGTCTATGGTCCGCCGTTTCCAGGTTGCCGGGCTGGCGTTCTCCCTCGATGGGCCGGATGACGATCCGGTCTGGGAGCAGTTGCACAACTACGATCCGTTCGTAATCTCCGCTTGCGCTCCTCCGCTTCCCGGCAGCCAGCCTCCTGAAACGTCCTTCGGACCCCACCGCTGCGCTTGCCGTACCCCACAAATCAAAGATTTGCGGGGGCCCCACACCTCGCTTGCGGTCCCCCCTCTTACGATGCCGAGGGTGGGGCCCCCGGAAAAGCATGCTTTTCCGGGGTACCCCAGGGCGGCACGGTTTCCGGAGGCTGCTGCCGCGTCCGCTTCGGAGCAAGCGGAGCTGTTCAGGTTGCAGATGGCGGATCAGGTTCCGGAAGTGAAGAGACAGCCTCTATATGAATCGCCGAAGGAGTCGGGGGAACCGGTCGTGGGTCTATGGCAGACAGATAATGGCTATTTTTCCGAATTCCGCCCCCATCCCAATGCACCGGTATGCGGACAACTGGAGATGAGTGCTGATTTCCGGTATGGACGCATTTACGCTTCGGGCAGTGTCGCGGACCGGACTTTCGCGGTCAACAACGCCCTGATGTTGCTCTACGCCTTCGCTTCCGCGCCTTTTTCCGCCCTGGAGATGCACGCGTCCGTGGTGATGCACCGCGGGCGGGGGTTCCTGTTCCTGGGCCGGAGCGGCACCGGGAAAAGCACCCACAGCCGCCTGTGGCTCAAGCATATAGACGGCACGGAGCTGCTTAACGACGACAATCCCGTGCTGCGGGTCGTGGACGGGGAAGCACGCGTCTACGGCACGCCCTGGAGCGGCAAGACGCCTTGCTACAAGGCGCAGGACGTCCCCGTGGGCGCCATCGTCCGGCTCTCCCAGGCGCCGGCGAACAGCATCGAGCGTCTGGGAGCCGCGGCAGCCTATGCCTCCGTAATGGCGTCGACTTCGGGCTTCCGCCCCATCCGTTCCCTGGCCGACGCCCAGCACGAGACGATAGCCACCGTGGCCCTGCAGGTCCCCTGCTACCATCTGAATTGCCTGCCGGACGAGGGAGCCGCCCGGCTCTGCTGCGAAACGGTCGATGGATAAGCGCATCATCCCCAACGAGATCCTCTTCACCGAGGTGGACGCCATCCTGCGGGAAGGGCGCGAGGCCGTCATCACACCCACCGGGAACAGCATGCTCCCCTTCATCCGCGGCGGCGTGGACCGCGTCGTGCTGAAACGCCGGGAAGAAGCCTGCGTAGGGGATATCGTGCTCGTCCGTACCGGCGGACGCTATATCCTGCACCGCGTCGTCGATACCGACGGCAGCGCACTCACCCTGATGGGCGACGGCAACATCCGGGGACAGGAGCGCTGCTCCACCGCCGACCTGATCGGCATGGTAACGGAGGTCATCCGCCCCTCCGGGCGGCACATCACCCCTGGCAAAGCGCGCCTCTGGCGGGCCCTGCGGCCCGCCCGGCGCTATCTGCTTGCCATTTACAGACGATTGTTTTAAGACTACGGCACAATCACCGGCGGCTATGCCGGGACTTTGAGAGAAGATCTCGGAAAATCTGTGCGATGCCGACGAAAAGCGTGGACCAGAATGTCCTGAAGGTCTGTGCGGGGTCGATGCGCAAGGTCTTGAAGAAGCGCCGGACGTGGAGCCCGAAGGAATGGGCCTTGCCGGCCAGATAAGCTTTCGGACGCGGCCGCCGGGGCTTGAATCCCCGGGCGAAATTCCCTTCTTCCAGTATCAGTGCCAGCACTTTACGAGAAATCTTGAACCGCCGGGCGTCATAACAGGGAAGCTCTTCCTGCGGCAGAGCAAGTTCGTGGACGGCGATGCAGCCGAAGATCTGCCACGCCCGTAGCAGTTTCATCCCGACGATCATCCGCTCCAGCCGGTCGCGGTCGATCTGGGCGGCGCGGCCGTGAAGCAGCAGCACCCAGTCGCACAGCTGGCGGAAGCCCACGCCGCCGACGATGAAATGGTGCCAGGCGTGGAAGAAAAGATAGAAAGCGTTGAACGTGTCCTCGGGCGTGTCGACCCGGACTCCGTCAAAGTCCTGGACTACAAGATTCCGGGAGAACCCTTCCGCTTCCAGGGTACGGTAAAACCGAGTCAGCGAGCGGGACGGAAGGATCATAGAGTGCTGGTGGAGCTCGATTTCCGCTTCGCCGATCCAGCATTCCCAGTGCTTTCCGTTCAAATGGTCCTCCATCCTGTCCACAATTGGGGTCAGCGTGCGGACGGCGTCTTCCAAACGGTCCGGCCCGATGTAGAGGTCGATGTCGCCGCATTCGCGCAGTTTGGGGACAGGATAGTAACGGGCCACGCCCTGGCCCTTCAGCAACACGGCCGGAATGCCTGCATCACGCAGGACCGTCACCACGCGCACAAGGGCCTTGTCCAGTTTCCCGTGCAGGGCGGAAAAATTCAGCAGCAGTCTCTGCATCTGCCTGGCGGTGGGTCTGGGCAGCTCCGTGCCGCTGTTCATCAGGGCGTCGTAAATGAGTCCGCGCGTCTTCTGGCAGTCCGCGAGGGCGAGGAGTTCGTCCAGTTCCTCTCCGGAAAGGACCGGGAGCTCCGGCCCCGTCTGCCACAGCGCCTGACGCAGCAGGGACAGATAGTTTTGTTCTACATTCATCGGCTGGTCTGTTTATTGACGGAAGCGAGCAACAGCTCGAAAAGGCGGGGCTTGGCGTAGCGGTCGAGCACCGTTTCTTCGACCCAGCGGTAGCCTTCCGGCAGGGCGGGCTCTTCCACCGGTTCCCACAGATAGAAATCCACCACCAGCGTCCTGTGGGTCAGCTGATGCCTGACGCCGGAACGAAGAAGGGTCGCTTCGGTGAGCCGCTGGTCATCGACCAGCGGCTCATACAACCCCGCCCATATGTCGCCCGTGCCGCGGCGGCGGATGGCCGTGCGGCCCTGGAAGCGAAGATATACATAGTTGAAACGGCGCTCCTGCACGGCGGCGCCCTTCTGGCGGACCGGCAGTCGGTCCACCTGGCCGCTCGCAAGCGCGGCGCAG
>JAFZBH010000030.1 GCA_017561865.1 Bacteroidales bacterium
CGGGACCAGGGCGGCGGAGAGTCCGCACAGCAGGCCCAGCAGCCAGAAGAGCAGCAGCAGTTCCACGGTCCGGCCGCCCCGGCGGCACGCGAGCACGAACAGGGCGGCCACCGCGAGAGAGCACCCCGCCGCGGCCCAAATTGGCACATCGCCCCCGGGCGGCAACAGCGCCGCCGTGATCACTCCTGCTGAAAAAGGGATTGAAATCGCCACGATATCCTTCCGCACGACCATTTCAATCGATATTTTTGACAAAATACGCATAAATTTCGTAACTTTGCATATTCAGTCAAAAGAAAACCATATGATTATCCTCGTTATCAATTGCGGCAGTTCTTCCGTGAAGTATCAGCTTCTCGATATGAAGAACGACGATGTCTATGACCTGCTGGCCAAGGGCCTGGTCGAAAAGATCGGCCTGCCCGACGGCTGCATCACCCACAAACCTACTGGCAAGGAGCCCTATTCCAAGACGCTTCCGATTCCGGACCATACGGTCGGCATGAAACTCGTGCTGGACGCCCTGGTGGATCCCGAGCACGGCGTGCTCTCCAGTTTCGACGACATCGAGGCCGTCGGCCACCGCATCGTCCAGGGAGCGGACTTCTTCTCCGGGAGCACCCTCGTGGACGAGGACGTGCTCGAGAAGATCCGCATCTGCTGCGACTTCGCCCCGCTGCACAACCCGGCCCACCTGCTGGGCATCGACGCCGTGTCCCACGTGCTGCCGGATGTCCCGCAGGTCGTCACCTTCGACACCGCCTTCCACCAGACGATGGAGCCGTACGCCTATATGTACGCCCTGCCGTATGAATACTACGAGAAATACCGCGTGCGCCGCTACGGCGCCCACGGCACCTCGCACCAGTACGTGTCCCGGCGCGGCGCCCAGCTCGCCGGCCTGGACCTCGCCCATTCCAAGATCATCACCTGCCACCTGGGCAACGGCAGCAGCGTGACGGCCATCAAGGACGGCAAGGTGGTGGACACCTCGATGGGCTTCACCCCGCTCGAGGGTATGATCATGGGCACCCGCTGCGGCATCATCGACGCCAACATCATCCCCTATCTGATGAAGAAGGAGCACCTGACGCCGGACGAGATGACGACCATCATGAACAAGAAGAGCGGCTTCCTCGGCCTGTCCGGCCGGAGTTCCGACATGCGCGACCTGGACGCCGCCGCCCGCGAGGGCGACGTGCGCTCGAAGATTGCGCTCAAGAAGCTCACCTACGACACCATCAAGAACGTCGGCGCCTATATCGCCGAGATGAACGGCGTGGACCTCATCGTCTTCACGGCGGGCATCGGAGAGAACAACCCGCGCCTGCGCAGGCGTGTCTGCGAGAATCTCGCCTATATGGGCGTGAAGATCGACGCCGAGGTCAACGAGCGCGCCCGGGGTGCCGAGACCATCCTCTCCACGCCGGAATCCACCGTCAAGGTGGCCCTCATCCCGACCAATGAAGAGCTCGTGATCGCCCGCGACACGATGCACATCGTCTCCGAACTCGACAACTAAAAATCCGTCATATGTCCCTTATCGACCAGATTATCGCGCGTGCCAAGTCCAACAGGCAGCGCATCGTGCTCCCGGAATCCTTCGAGGAGCGCACCATCACGGCTGCCGACCGCGCCCTTGCCGACGGTCTCGCCGACATCATCCTGATCGGAAACCGCGAGAAAGTCCTCGCCTATGCCGCCTCCCTGGGCCTCAGGCATATCGACAAGGCCACCATCATCGACCCCGAGACCAGCGAGAAGACCGAGGAGTATGCACAGCTCCTATTCCAGCTCCGCCAGAAGAAGGGAATGACCATCGAGCTGGCCCGCAAGACGGTCCTCGATCCGCTCTACTTCGGCTGCCTGATCATCAAGAGCGGCGATGCCGACGGGCAGATCAGCGGTGCCCTGTCCACCACCGGCGAGACCCTGCGTCCCGCCCTGCAGATCATCAAGTGCGCCCCCGGCATCACCTGCGTGAGCGGCGCGATGCTGATGATCACCCAGGCCCCGCAGTACGGCGAGAACGGCGTGCTGGTGGTCGGCGACGTGGCCGTGACCCCGGCTCCCGACGCCTCCCAGCTGGCTCAGATCGCGGTTTGCACGGCGCAGACCGCCCGCAGCGTGGCCGGATTCGCCGACCCGCGCGTGGCGATGCTTTCCTTCTCCACCAAGGGTTCCGCCAAGCACGAAGTCGTGGACAAGGTGGTCGAGGCGACGGCCCTGGCCAAGGAGCTGGACCCTGCGCTGAAGATCGACGGCGAACTCCAGGCGGATGCCGCCCTGGTGCCGTCCGTGGGCAAGAAGAAGGCCCCGGGCTCCGATATCGCCGGCAACGCGAACGTCCTCGTGTTCCCGAACCTCGAGGTCGGCAACATCGCCTACAAGCTGATCCAGCGGCTGGGCGGCGCCGACGCCATCGGCCCCATCCTGCAGGGCATCGCCCGGCCGGTCAACGATCTGAGCCGCGGCTGCTCGGTGGACGACGTCTACAAGATGATCGCCATCACCGCCTGCCAGGCGATGGACGCGAAATAGCGTTTTTCTAGATCAATCCGGCGCGGCGGCCGAAGTCGATGACGACTTCGGCGCAGCCTTCGATGCCCAGCCGGGACGAGTCCAGGCAGAGGTCGTAGTTGGAGGCGACTCCCCAGTTGCCGAACGTGAAGAAATTGTAGTACTCCTTGCGGGCCTTTTCCTTGCGGAGGATGTATTTCTCGGCCTCGGCGGCATCCATTCCGGTACGCTCGCACACCCGCCGTACGCGGTCCTCCAGGGGAGCGCAGATGAAGACGTCCAGGCACTCCATATCCCGCAGGACATAGTCCGAGGCGCGCCCCACGAAGACGGCGCTCCCTTTCTGCGCCAGGTCGCGGATGGCCTGGCTCTGGAACTTGAACAGCTCCGTCCCGTCGATGGCCGAAGGCGCATAGGAGGAGGCGCGGTTCAGGCCGAACAGGCCGCCGAAGCGCCACAGGCGCCGTTTTTCGTCACTTTTCCGGAAGATGGCCGGGCTGAAGCCGCTTTCTTCCGCGGCCTTCTGCAGCAGCTCGCCGTCGTAGACCGGAATGCCCAGCCGCTCGCCCAGAAGCGCCGCGACGCCCTTGCCGCCCGCGCCGAACTGGCGTCCGATGTTGATCAGGATATGCTTCTGCTCCATATTGCTAGGATTGGATGGTACTGCCCAGGATGTCGGCCGTCTCGCCGTCTTTCAGGCGGTCGAACTTGCGGAAAAGCCGCAGGATCAGGATGGCCGAGATGATGATGTTGAGGATGTCCGAGATCGGGAAACTGATCCAGACGCCCGTCTCCTGCAGCCACAGCGGCAGGGTGTAGATCAGCGGCAGCAGGAACAGCAGCTGGCGCGACAGCGACAGGAAGATGGATTTGCGCACCATCCCCAGGCACTGGAAGAAATTGCCCGTGACCATCCCGAAGCCGACCAGGGCAAAGCCCGAATTCATGATGCGCAGCCCCCGTGCGGCCAGGTCCACCAGCTGCGGATCGTTGGTGAACAGGCTCACCGCCGTGCGCGGGATCAGCTCCGCCATCAGGAAGCAGAGCGTCGTCACGAGCACCTCCCATTTCGCCGTCAGGAGGAAGACCTCCTTGACGCGGGAGTACTGGCGGGCGCCGTAATTATAGCCTGCAATGGGCTGCAGGCCCTGGTTGAAGCCCATGCAGATCATCACGAAGAGCATCGACAGGCGGTTCACGATGCCGTAGGCCCCGATGGCCAGGTCGCCGCCGTACTTGCCGAGCTGCTGGTTGATGAACAGGGCCACCAGGCAGGCGGCGACGTTCATCAGGAAAGGCCCCACGCCGATGGCGAGGGACTGCTTGGCCACCCGCCAGTCGAGCTGGAAGAGCGGTCGCGTGAAATGCAGCAGGCGCCGCTTGTCGGAGAAGAAGCGCCAGGTGTAGACCAGCGCGACGAGCTGGCAGAGGATGGTCGCGATGGCCGCGCCGCGGATGCCCAGGCCCAGGGCGAAAATGAATATCGGGTCCAGGATGGCGTTGGTGATCACGGTGAAGAGCGTCAGTCCCATCGCCGTCTTCGGGTGCCCCGACGAACGGATCAGGCCGTTGAAGCCGTGGTACAGATGCGTGAACACGTTGCCCGCCAGGATGATGAACATATAGTCCCGGGCGAAGGGCAGGGTCACGTCGCTGGCCCCGAAGAAACGCAGGATCGGATCCAGGAACGCCAGGGTCACCCCGGAGAAGACCACGCCGATGATGACGTTGAGCGTCAGCACGTTGGCGAGGACTTTCTGCGCCGCCCCGTAGTTCCGCTGGCCCAGCAGGACGGAGATGAGCGTCATCGCGCCCACGCCGACCAGCGTGCCCATCGCGATGGACAGGTTCATCAGGGGGAAGGTGACGGCCAGGCCGCTGATGGCGGCGGAACCCACGCCGGGAATATGCCCGATGTAGATGCTGTCCACCATATTGTAAAGCGAAGCCGCCGTCTGGGCGATGATGCCCGGGACGGCGTACTGCCTCAGGAGCGTGCTGATTTTCCGGGTTCCGAGTTCGGTCGGAGCCGAATGGGCGGCTTCTGCCATCGGCTACTCGGGTTTGTCCACGATCTCGAAGTCGAAACGCAGCGGTGAATAGGCCGGAATCGCGTCGCCGGAGCCGCTCTGGCCGTAGCCCCAGTTATAGGAGAAGACGGCCGTGCCCTTCTCGTGGGGACGCATCTGGTCCAGGGCATAGGCGAATCCGTTGATGACCGAACCGGCGCTGGAGGATCCGTAGGCCGTCATCGTGATGTCGGTGTAGGTCCCTTCGCTGCCGTACCACTTGATGGCCGCGGGGCCGTAGCTTCGCGAGGCGGAATAGAGGCCGTAGAACTTGGCCGTGTCCTTGAGGTTGGTGTCGAAGACGGTCCCGTCGAGCCGGCGGCCGATATAATTGACGTAGATGGTCGTGTCCGCCTTGAAGGTATCGACCGAGGTCGGGGGGCCGGTCATCACGAAATAGAATCCGTATTTGAGCGAATCCTGCACGGTTCTGGGAGGGAAATGCCGGGAGACGTAGCGCCCCGCGGAATCCGCCCCCCACTTGACGATGTCGCCGATGACCCCGTCCAGGTGGATCTCATAAATCTGCGACTGTTTGGCCGTCACATTGTCCAGATAGTCCTGCGCCGTGTCGTAGCGGTCGTAGGATCCCAGCAGCCAGCCGGGGATGGCGACCGTGCGGGAGCCGCCGCAACGCATTCCGGAAAGCGCGTCCTCGAGGCCGGGCATCAGCGTCTGGGCCGAACGGTTCCAGATGACGGGGCCGTAGTAGTTCACTTCGGAATACTCGCCCAGCTGCCGGCTCAGCGCCTCGTCCGTGGTGGCGCTGACGCTGCCCTCCAGGTTGCGGACCGTATAGCGGACCTGGACATAAGGGTTGTCGTCGGCCGTGCCGACGGCAGCGCCCGTGCCGGGCTCGTCGGCGATAAGAAGCGAGCCGAGCGCCGTGCGGGAGGCGCCGGGATGGTTCACCTGGGCCCAGGCGTCGAAATAAAGCTTATTCTTGTCGTTCTGCCCTTCCACGGGGTCCTTTGCACAGGCGCAGAGGACCAGCGCCGCCAGGCTTATATAGAGGATTCTTTTCATACTTCTTGTTATTCCGGGCGTCCTTCTTGTCATTTCGAGCGCAGCCGAGAAATCTCGTTCCGCATAAATCGTGCCGCCACCCGCCCGACATAGGCGCCCGCCTCCTGTGGGGAAGCGATATCTGCGGGGTAGTACAGTTTCCCTCCGGCGGCGCGTTCGTGGCCGCCGCCGTGGAAGGCGTCCACGGCCAGCGTGTTGGCGGACACGCCCGCTTTGGAGCGGATCGACACCCGGAAATGCCCTTCGTCCTCCCGCAGGAAAATGCTCAGGCGTACCGCTTCCATCCCGAGCGGAATGTTGACGAACCCTTCGGTCTCTCCTTCCAGCAGGCCGTAGCGTCGCTGGAACTCCTTGTCCAGCACGGCCCAGGCGACCCCTTCCGGCGTGACGACCAGTTTCTCGTGCAGGTAGGCTCCCATCGCGCGGAAGCGGTTCTCACGGTAGTTGTGGTAGATCTTTTCCAGCAGAGCGTCGCGGTCCACGCCGGCGGCGAGCAGCTCGGATGCCATCTGCAGGGTCGACGGCCAGACCGAGTTGGCGAAATTGTTGGTGTCCGTGGTCATCCCGGCCATCAGGGGCGTGAGCACCTGCAGGGGCAGGCGTGCGGCCTGCCCGACGCCCGGCAGGGCCTTCAGCACGCGGAACAGCAGTTCGCTGGCCGAGGAGATCTCCGTCTCGCTGAATACCAGGTCGAAGGCCGCCCGGTCGGGATGCAGATGATGGTCGATCAGCACCTTGGGAGCACGGCATTCCCGCAGCGGCTCCTCCAGGGACTCGGCGCGGGCGAAGCCGTTCATGTCCAGGCAGAAGAGCAGGTCGCATCCGGTGATCCACTCCCGGACTCCGCTCTCTCCGGCGAAGAGGATGTCTTCGCCGCTGAGCAGGAACTGCAGCGGGGGCGGGACGGGGTCGGGCAGCAGCAGACGGGCCTGCTTGCCGCGGCAGTCCCTCAGATATGCCAGCAGGGCCGACCCGCTGCCGAGGGCGTCGCCGTCGGGATGCGTGTGCACGACAATGCAGACGCGCTGCGCTTCCGCGATGAACGCCTCCAGGCGCTGGATGCCGGTCTGTACGGATGTTGACATTTCTTCCAAAAAAACTGCGCAAATTTAATAAGAATATTGCATTTGATAAACCATTTTCATATCTTTGTGGGACTTTGGATATCAAATAAAACTAACCGATAAAATGAACAAAGTAGTTAAGATCATCATTGAAGTCGTCCTGCTGGCGGCCATTGCCGGACTGGTTTACCTGCTGTACAGCAACATTATGCAGCCGGTCAACTTCAACAAGGAGAAAGCCAACCGTCAGGCGGTCGCCGTGCAGCGCCTCAAGGACATCCGCACCCTGCAGGTCGCCTACAAGTCCGTCACCGGCAAGTTCAACTCCTCGATCGATTCCCTCAAGCAGTTCTATGAGACCGGCAAGATGGACATCGTGATGCAGATCGGCTCGCTGGACGACTCCGTCGCCGTCGCCAACACCGAAGCGATCAAGAAGGCCAACCGCAAGCTCAAGGCCGACCAGCTGACCGAAAAGCTCGCCGAGGCTTATGCCGCAGGCAAGAATGTCGTGTTCTCGCACACCACCCAGATCCCGGTGCGCGACACCCTCTTCAACAACCGTCCGGACTTCAATATCGACTCCCTGAAATACATCCCGTTCTCCGGCAAGGAGCCCATCCAGCTGGAGGCGACCACCAAGATGGTTTCCGGCGTGCCCGTGCCCCTCTTCGAGGCCCGCATTCCTTGGAAGTCCCTCCTCAAGGGGATGAACAACCAGCTCCGCATCAACCTTGACGCCGAGAGCCGCGATATGAACCGCTACGAAGGCCTCCAGGTCGGTTCCATCACCACGCCGAACAACAACGCCGGCAACTGGGAGTAGTGTTTACCCTCGTCCCCTCCCATTTCTTCGACCCGGCGACGGCGCGACAGGCGCTCTCCGAGGTAGCTGAACTGGGCGAGGCCGACCAGGTGGCGCATCTGTCGCTTCCGCAATATGACGCTGTCCTCGTCTACACGATAGGCGGGGACAGCGCCGTTGTGGAGGGTACGCCCGAGATATACAAGCTGCTCCGGCAGCTGCCCTGCTGCCCCGAATACAACAAGATCCTGTGCAGCATCCGCGGCGAGCGGCTCTTCCTCGCCGTGGCCCAGGGAAAGAACCTGCTGCTTGCCAACAGTTTCCCGGTCCAGGATTTCACCACGGCCGAATACTACATCTTCCTGTCCCTGAAGTCGCTCCAGCTCAACCCGGAAATCTCCACCATCTGCTGGCGCACCCCGCTCGACGCCGAGGACGAGATGTCGCTGTACCGCTATTTCAAAGCCGTCGTCCAGCTATGAGGATCATCGGCGGCCGCCTCAAGGGCAAACCCATCCAGCCCCCGATGGGCTACGGAGCCCGGCCCACCACGGATTTCGCCCGGGAGGGCCTTTTCAATATCCTGAACAACGAATACGAATTCGAGGACCTGCAGGTGCTCGACCTTTTCGGCGGCACCGGCGCCGTCTCGTACGAGTTCGCCTCGCGCGGCGCCCGGCGGGTCTACTGCATCGAGATGAACCGCGACCGGGCGGCCTTTATCCGCCGCGAAGCTGCGCGCCTGGGGCTGGACGCCGTCACGGCCGTCCACGCCAACGTGTTCGACTTCCTGCCGATCTGCCGGGAGAAGTTCGACCTCATCTTCGCCGATCCGCCCTATGCGCTGGAGGGGCTGGAGACGCTCCCCGACAAGGTCCTGTCGCTGGACCTGCTCCACCCCGGCTGCTATTTCATCCTGGAGCACGGCGACGAACATTCCTTCACCGGCCACCCGCTCTTCAAGAAGGAAAAGACCTACGGCCGCGTGCATTTCAGTTTTTTCGAAAAATAAACGCCCGGATTTGCAACAGTCCGGGTGTTTCTGCGTTATAAAGGCAGAGAACGCGAAAAGATGACACGTCAGGAGATCACGCAATTCTATCAGGAACACCACCGCCGGCTGTACAACATCAGCCTGCGGATCCTGCGGGATTCCGACGAAGCCGAAGAAGTGATGCAGGACACGATCCTTAAATTCGTCACCGGAGGGAACGAGGGTTCTTTCGTCTCCGACGCCCAGGTCTCGGCCTGGCTGGCTCGCACCTGCATCCGTTCCTCGATCGACCGGCTCCGTCGCCGTCAGAGGCGTGACGCTTTCCTGAAAGACTATGCCGCAGACGCCCTTCCGGAAGACGGCCTCATCCCGGACGATCATTCTGTCATTCCGAGCGAAGTCGAGGAATCTTTCTCGGTCGAACGGATCCGCTCTGCGATGGACATCCTGGAGGAGCCTTACCGGCTGGTGCTGAACCTCGTGCTCATCGAAGGCCTGGATTATGGCGAAATCGCCGGCCTGACCGGCCGCAAGGAGACGACGCTCCGTTCGCTGTATTCCCGTGGCCGCGCCAAACTGATTGAAACGCTGAAACAGATATGAACGAACTCGAATCATACATCCGCGCCCACGCGGCGCAGTTCGACGCGGCGGAGCCCGCGGCCGGCCACGAGGAGCGTTTCCTCGCCCGCCTGGATGCCGTGGCCCCAGCCCGTTCCGCAGCCCGGACGGGACAGCAGCCCTTCCGCTCCCGCATCCTGTCATTCCGAGCGAAGTCGAGGAATCTCCTCTTCACCCGTCCCGTCCGATTCTTCGCCTATGCCCTTGCCGTATGCGCAGCCGTCCTGCTGATCCTGCGCCCGGGCGATCCCTGGCGGGGCGCCGGCAACGATCCGCAGCAGATATACCTCGCCTATATGGACCGTGTGGCCGAGCTCTACCGGGTCCCCAGCGAGGACAGCGAAGCGCGGGACGCCCTTCTGCAGGAAATCACCGAAGAGGAAGATCCCCTGTTCACCCAGCTTCCCGAAGAACTGTCCCGGCGCGAGCGCGGGCGCATTCTCAAAGATTATTACGGCCGCATGCTTGCTGCCGCCAGTGAAATCAAATAAACAACACGGATATGAAACGCTTTATCACCCTTTTCGCAGCGGCCCTGATGGCCGTCCTGCCCGTCCTTGCAAAGGAACCCGATCCCGCCCTGGCCGGCACCGAGACCAAAGTGTATCGTCTGAGCGGCTTTGACGGCCTGTCCGTCAGTTCCATCTACCAGGTCGAACTGACGAAATCCTCCCGTTACTATGTGAAAGTGGAGGCTCCTGATTTCCTGATGCCCTACCTGCTTGTCGAAGTCGGCGGCGGTACGCTGAGGCTGGGCGTCGAGGAGCTTCCCAGGGATATACGCCGCAAGATGGAGAGCGGCCGCTACAAGATCCGCGCGACCGTTACGCTTCCCGAGCTCAATTCCCTCAGGATGTCCGGCGCCGCGAGGCTCGATGCGGACGGGGATTTCGTCTCCCGGAAGAAATTCAGGATGGAC
Organism: Bacteroidales bacterium; assembly: GCA_017561865.1. GTDB lineage: Bacteria > Bacteroidota > Bacteroidia > Bacteroidales > UBA932 > Cryptobacteroides. Next base: position 10,019 of record JAFZBH010000030.1, read on the forward strand.
CTCAGCGGGGCCTCTGCGGCCGAAGGACTGGTCGTGAAGGCGTCCGAAGCCAATATCGAAGCCAGCGGTGCCGCCCACTTCTCCCTGACGGGCGAATATGACAGGATGAATCTCCGTATGTCCGGGAGTGCCAAAGGCAATGTCACGGGTCCCTCCGGCGAAGCCTGGGCCGAGCTCTCCGGGGCTGCCGGACTCTCCGTCAATGGGAAACTCGGCAAGGTGGATGTCCAGGGTTCCGGCGCGGCGAACCTGAATCTGAAAGGCAGCGTTGACGATCTGAAGATCGAGGGCTCCGGCGCCGCCAAGTTCGACATCTCCGACGCCCCGTCCCGCACGGCGCACGTCCGGATGTCCGGCGCTGCCGGCGCCAGGATCGACGTGCGTGACGAGCTGAGCGTGTCCCTGTCCGGCGCCGCCTCCCTGCGTTACCGCGCCGGCGACCGCCTGCACATCGCCTCGCAGACCGTCTCCCGCGGCGCCTCCCTCAGCGCTTACTAGCCGGCAGGATCACAATCCCTTCGCCTTACCCTCGTCCCAGATGGCGTCCATCTCGGCGAGGGTCATTTCCGTGAGTTTGCGGCCTCGTTTAAGGGTGTTCTCTTCGAGATAATTGAAACGGCGGCGGAACTTGGAGCAGCTGCCGCTCAGGGCGGCCTCCGGGTCCACCCCGTAGAGCCGGGCGGCATTGATGACGGCGAAGAGCAGGTCGCCGAATTCCTCTTCCATATGACGCGGATCCGCCTCGAGGCAGGCTTCGTGCGCTTCGCCCAGCTCTTCGCGGACCTTGTCCCACACGTCCGCGGGCTGCTCCCAGTCGAAACCGCAGCCGCGCGCCTTCTCCTGCATCGACAGGGCCTTGAGGATGGCGGGCATCGCGTCCGGGATGCCGCCCAGGACCGTCTTGTTGCCGTCCTTCTCCTTGGCTTTCACGAGCTCCCAGGTGTCGGCGATCTCCTTGGCGGAGGTCGGCTTTCCGGCCTCGGGCCCGAAGACGTGCGGATGGCGGAAGACCATCTTGTCCACGACCTTGTGCAGGCAGTCGGCGATGTCGAAACTCCCTTCCTCCTGGGCGATCCGGGCATAGAACACGAGGTGGTAGAGCAGGTCCCCGATTTCCTTCGCGGTGCCGGGGCGGTCGCCCTTGAGGATGGCGTCGCTGAGTTCATAGACCTCCTCTTCCGTCATCGGGCGTATGGTCTCCATCGTCTGGGCGGCGTTCCAGGGGCATTTCTCGCGCAGGGCGTCCATCGTGTCCAGCAGCGAGGCGAAGGCCGAGAGCTTTTCTTCTTTGGTATGCATCGAATAATTTGCTAAATTTGCGTTCGCAAAAATAACCATTTTTTCGTATGAAGCCGATACAATTCGTTTCCGCCGACGAGGCGGTCAGCCACATTCCCTCCCATTGCCACGTCCACCTGAGCAGCGTCGCCAGCGTGCCCCACTGTCTGATCCGGGCCCTGTGCCGCCGTGCCGATGCGGGAGATGTGCGCGACCTGCACTTCCACCATTTCCATACGGAAGGCCCCGCCCCCTACAGCGAGCCGCGCTACGAAGGGATTTTCTTCGAGCAGGGCTTCTTCGTCGGGCCCAACGTCCGCGCGAACGTCAATGCCGGCTATGCCGATTATCTGCCCGTGCACCTGGGCGAGAGCCAGAAACTCTACCGCGAAGGCTTCATTCCCCTCGGGGCGGCGCTGGTCAACGTGTCGCTGCCGGACGAGCAGGGGCGCGTGAGCCTCGGCACCTCCGTGGACTGTTCCGTCGCCGCGATCGAGAGTGCGAAGGTGGTCATCGGCGTGGTGAACCCCAACGTGCCCTTCGCCTATGGCGACCTCATCCCGCTGGAGAGTTTCGACTACCTCGTGCAGGACGACGAGCCGCTGGTGACGGCCGCCTTCGCCGAGCCCACGCCCACGGAAGTGCTCATCGGCAAGAACTGCGCGGCCCTCGTGGAGGACGGCGACTGCATCCAGATGGGCATCGGCGCCCTGCCGAACGCCCTCGCGGCCCAGCTCGGCGGCCACAAGCATCTCGGCCTGCACACGGAGATGTTCGCCGACGGGTTGCTGCGCCTCATTAAGTCGGGCGTCATCGACGGCACCAACAAGCGGATCGACACCGGCAAGGTGGTCGCCTCTTTCCTGCTCGGTTCGCAGGAGGTCTATTCTTTCATCGACCACAACCCGGACGTGCTGATGCGTGACATCAAATATGTCAACGACCCCTGGGTCATCCGCCAGAACCCGCATATGAAGGCGATCAATTCCGCCACGGAAGTGGACCTGACCGGCCAGATCAGCGCCGACTCCATCGGCACGCGCATCTTCAGCGGCACCGGCGGCCAGGTCGAGTTCGTCAAAGGTGCCACGATGTCCGAGGGCGGCAAGAGCATCACGGCCTTCGCCTCCCGCACGCTCAAGGGCAAGAACAAGATCGTCGCGACGCTGAACACGGGCGCCGGCGTGGTGACGCCCCGCGCGGACGCGCACTGGATCGTGACGGAATACGGCGCCGTGGACCTCTACGGCAAGAGCCTGCAGGAGCGCGCCAAGCTCCTGATCGGCATCGCTCATCCGGACGACCGGGAGATGCTCGACCGACAGGCCTTCGAGCGTTTCGGTCCGCACTGGCATAATCTCAGTATCTAAGATGTTGGAAATGAAAAGATTGCTGACGCTCTTATCCGGCTTTCTCTGCCTTTGCTGCTGCGCTTCCGGCAGTGTCGGGACGGTGTGTCACGAAGGCGTTTGCTTCTCCTACGATGATTCCCGGTATGAAGTGACGGAGCAGGAGGATAACGGCTATGATTTCTCGTTCCGTCTCGTAGAGCGGGACTGCCGGGACAATGCGGCCGCGTTCCACATCATCAGGGACGCCCAGTTCCCGTATCTGGACAAGGAGGAGCGGGCTTCTTTCGTGGAAGATGAACTGAATGGCCTTTACCCTTACGAGGATGAGGAGTTCCGCTCTTACAGTCCCTGGCCGGATGCGGCGAAGGAGTGGGCGGATCCCCGCTTCCCGGATGCCGTCGGCGGCAGCCTGTCTTACAGCGGAAAGCGCGGAGACCAGGAAGTGAACGGGCGGGCGATGATGAGTATTCTCCGTGAATATAAAGTCAGTATGTGGACGGAATGCGCCGGCAAGGCCGCCGCGGATGCATTCGTAGAACTGTTCAAGGAGGTCCGCTTTGACTGCGACTGATCCGGAGCACTTGCAAAGAACGGGCTTTTGACGTATATTTGCAGTCTGTACCAAACTGTAAGCCGCGATGCCCGATTATCAGATTCACGAAGTGAAGAGCCGCCAGGAGCTCTTGCAGTTCGTCCGTTTCCCGGACGAGCTTTACAAGGATTGCCCTCAGTACGTTCCTGCGCTGCACAGCGACCAGATCCGTTCCCTGACGAAGGTGGCTCCGCTCAAGTATTGCTCGCACAAACTGTGGCTGGTGAAGGACGGCGAACGGGTCGTCGGGCGCATCAGCGCGATGGTCAACCCCCGTTACAACGAGCGTTACGGCCGCAAGCGCGCCCGTTTCGGCTGGTTCGACTGCATCCGCGACATCGAAGTGGCGCGGCTGCTGATCGGCACGGCCGAAGCCTGGGCCCGGGAGCAGGGGATGGACGAGATCCACGGACCGCTCTACTACAACACTTTCGGCAAGCAGGGTATGCTGATCGAGGGCTACGACAACATCCCTCCCTTCAACTGCCTGTACAATTTCCCGTATTACAATGACTTCGTCACGGAGCTCGGTTACGAGAAGGAGTGCGACTGGATCCAGTACAAGATGGTGGCGAACCACGGTGTTCCCGACAAGGCCCGCCGCGTGTCGAAACTCGTCCAGGAGCGTTACAACCTGCATTTCGGCAGCCTGTCGAAGCTCAAGAAGGACAAGGAGCTGGTCCGCAAGTTCTTCCGGGTCTACAACGACAGTTTCTCCGAGACCGTGATGAATTTCATCCCCCTGACGGACGAGGAGATCGACGAGGAGGCCGCTTCCGTGATGCCCTTCATCACCGACAAGGCCAGCTGCCTGCTGCTTGACGAGAAGGACGAGATCGTGGCTTTCGGCATCTCCTTCCCGACCATTTCGCCGGCTCTGCAGAAGGCCAAGGGCAAGCTTTTCCCCTTCGGCTGGTGGTACCTGCTGCGCGCGATGCGCAACTACGAGACTACGGACCTGATGGTCAACGGCGCCGCGCCCGAGTGGCAGAACAAGGGCGTCTCGGCGGTCTACTACGAGGCGATGGCCGACAAGGCCCTCAAGATCGGCAACCGCTGGGCCATCTCCAATCCGCAGATTGAATCCAACAGCGCGGTGAACATCTGGAACAGCTACGAGCACGATCCGTTTATGCGCCGCCGCTGCTACATCAAGAAGATTTGACGTTATGGCAGACAACAATAGTTTACTCGACAAGGTCCTCTCGCTCGAAGGGAAGTTCCAGTCGCTCCAGGAGCAGCTTTCCAGCCCCGAGGCGATGGCGGATATGAAGAAATACGTCCAGCTCAACAAGGACTACAAGGAGCTGGAGCCCATCATCAAGGCCGGCAAGCAGTATGAGAAGCTGGTCTCCGACCTGGATGCCGCAAAGGACATCCTGGTCAACGAGAAGGATGAGGAACTGCGCGAGATGGCCCGCCTGGAGATTGCGGAGATCGAGCCGCAGATCCCCGAGATGGAGCAGCAGATCAAGCTCCTGCTCATCCCGGCCGATCCCGACGACGGCAAGAACGCGATGGTCGAGATCCGCGGCGGCACCGGCGGCGACGAGGCGGCGATCTTCGCCGGCGACCTCTTCCGGATGTATCAGCATTTCGCGGAGCGGCGCGGCTGGAAGCTCGAGGTCACCGACCAGGCTCCCGGCACGTCGGGTGGCTTCAAGCAGATCGTCTTCAAGCTTTCAGGAAGCGACGGCGTCTACGGGGTGATGAAATACGAGTCCGGCGTGCACCGCGTCCAGCGCGTTCCCCAGACCGAGACCCAGGGGCGCATCCAGACTTCGGCGGCTTCCGTGGCCGTGTTCCCGGAAGCGGGCGAGTTCGACGTCGACTTGAGCTGGGACGACATCCGCCTCGACTTGTTCTGCGCCTCCGGCCCGGGCGGCCAGGGCGTCAACACGACCTATTCCGCCGTACGTCTGACCCATATTCCGACGGGTCTGGTGGTCCAGTGCCAGGAGGAGCGTTCCCAGTTGAAGAACAAGGACCGCGCCTTCGAGGAGCTCCGTACGCGTCTGTATAACCTGGAGCACCAGAAGTACCTGGACGGCATCGCCGCCAAGCGCAAGACGATGGTCTCCACGGGCGACCGTTCCGCCAAGATCCGCACCTACAATTATCCCCAGGGCCGCGTCACCGACCACCGCATCAACTGGAGTATGTACAACCTGCCCGTCTTTATGGACGGGGACATCCAGGAGTGTATCGACCAGCTGCAGATCGCCGAAAACGCCGAGCGCCTCAAGGAAGCGGGGGACTGATTGTCATCCCGAGCTTGTCGAGAGGCTGGATTCCCTGCGGATATAGCGTGATGAGTAACTCGCTGGGTATCAGCCAGAACTGAAAAGCGTGGGGGTCATTTTGACCCCCACGCTTCTTGTAAAACATTCTGGTTCAATCAGTTCCCCATCACGCCTCGACGTACTTTTCCTGAAGGCCAGGATCGGAGCGGAGCGACGCAGGGGGTTTTTGGGGAACGCCCCCCAATGAATCGGGCCCGCCGGGCCAACGCCTGCTTAGATTTTTCTGAAGGCTAAGCAGGCGTTATGGCCGCCGAAGCCGAAGGAATCCGACAAACCGAGATTGACATCCGCCTTGACGGCGACGTTGGGCGTATAGTCCAGGTCGCATTCGGGATCGGGGGCGTCCAGGTGCACCGTCGGCGGGATGATGCCCTCCTGCAGGGCGAGGACCGTGGCGACGGCCTCGATGGCGCCGGTGGCGCCGAACATATGGCCGTGCATCGACTTGGTGCTGCTGATGTGGCACTTGTAGGCAAAATCTCCCATCGCAATCTTGTAGGCCTTGGTCTCGGCGACGTCGTTGAGAAGCGTCCCTGTACCGTGGGCGTTGATGTAGACGTTGTCCTTGGCCGGATCGAAGCCCGACTGCTCCATCGCGATGCGGATGCACTCGGCCTGGGTCGTGCCGTCGGGGCGCGGTGCCGTGGCGTGGTAGGCGTCGCAGGTGCTGCCGTAGCCCGTGACTTCGGCATAGATGTGGGCGCCGCGCGCCTTCGCGTGCTCCATTTCCTCCAGGATCAGGATGGCGGAACCGTCGGCCATCACGAAGCCGCTGCGGTTGGCGTTGAACGGCAGGGAAGCGTACTGCGGGTCCGTGGAGCGGGTGAGCGCCTTGGCATTCGCGAAGCCGGCGATGCCGATGGGGATGGTGCAGTGGTCCGTGCCGCCCGCGATCACGGCGTCGGCATAGCCGTGCCGGATGGCGCGGTAAGCCTCGCCGATCGAGTGCGTCGAGGTGGCGCAGGCCGTCACGATGTCGATGCAGGAGGCCTGGGCGCCGAACTTGATGGCGATCTGCCCGCCCGCCATGTCGCTGATCATCGTCGGGACGAAGTTGGGCGAGACCCACTGCCCGGATGGATCCTCGAAGAACTTCTCCAGCTCGCGCTGGATGGTCGTGAAGCCGCCGATGCCCGATCCCACGTAGGTGGCCAGGCGGCCCGGCTCGATGTTCTCGCCGGACACGAGGCCGGCGTCCCGCATCGCCTGCCAGGCGGATGCCATCGCGAAAATGGTGAAGGGATCCTGCTTGCGGATGAACGGCTTGTCCATCCCGTACTCCTCCGGATTGAAGTTCCGGACCATGCCGCCGATCTTGACGGCCAGGTTCTCCGTCGGGAACTCCGTGATATAATCGATGCCGCACACGCCGTGGACGAGATTGTCCCAAAAAGTCTTGACGTCGTTGCCGATGCAGGACAGGACTCCCAGTCCGGTCACAGCCACTCTTTTGTCCATAAGTTTCAATTTTTGACTGCGCAAAGGTAGTAAATTATTCTTATATTTGTGATTCATAGGAAACCTGAGGGAATGATTAAGCTTGGCGACCAGCTGCCCCGCTACCTGCTCGGAGCGGAGCCGATCCGGACGACCGTGGTGTACACGGCCTTGTTTTCGCTGCTCGTCATCCTGATCGGCATCCCCTTTTCGGCCGACGCCTGGTTCGCCCTCGGCGCCAGTCCGGCTTTCTCCTTCACCCTCGCGTTCGTCCTCGTCGCCGCGGCCGTCGTCATCGCGAGCCGCTCGCTGATGTACCGCTGCCGCACGCTCAAGAGTTTCACCCTGCTGGGCTACATCGCCTGGAATGCGGCGGAGGCCGTGGCCGTGGCGCTGCTCTATGTCCTCTTCACCCGCAAGGGGGCGGAGCTCGGCATCATCGCCGCGGATCCGCGCGAGGACAGCACGGTTTTCCTCAGCGCACTGGTCTATTCCGCCGTGTGCCTGTGCGTCCCGTTCGCGTTCTGCGCGCTGCGCTTCGCCCTGCAGGACAAGGACAACACCATCCGCCTGATGAACTACGGCAACGTGGTCAGCGACAAGCCCGCCGTCCCGTACACCGACAAGCGCATCACCCTGTTCGACAACAACGGCGTGCTCAAGTTCTCCATCAGCTCGGACAGCCTCTATCTCATCGAATCGGACGACAATTACATCGTCGCGTGGTATCTCGACAGCGCCGGAGAGATGAAACAGTATATGCTACGCTGCCGGCTCAAGACGGTGGAGGACAGTTTCTCGGACAGCGAGCTGGTCCGCTGCCACCGCAAATACATCGTCAACATCCGCAAGATCTCGATCCTCAAGTCCGAGAAAGAAGGCTACCGGATCGAGTTCGATACCGACTCCCTGGAGTCCATCCCCATTTCCAAGACCTACGAGCAGGCCGTGCTGGCCCGCTTCAATTCGCGATAGATTATGTGGCAAAGAATCCAAACCCTGTATCTGCTGCTGGCGACGGGACTCGTCGCCGCCCTGTTCTTCTGCACCAAGGCCGGTGACGTCACCTATACCGAATACTGGCCCTACCTGGTCCTGCTGCTCATCACCGGTTTCCTCCAGGTGATGGCCCTGACCACCTACAAGCACCGCATTTTCCAGATGCGCACCTCCACCCTGTCGGCCATCATCCTGATCGCCCTCCAGGGCTGGCTGGTGTATGATTTCATCTCCACGCACAATACGCCGGTCTTCCACGTGACGGCGGTCTTCCCGGTTGTTGCGGCCATCCTCGACTTCCTCGCTGCGCGGAGCATCCTCGCCGACGAACTGCTGGTGCGCAGCGCCGACCGCCTGCGCGCCGCCAAAAGAAAGAAATAACCCGTAAAACCACATTGATATGAGAATCCCCGAATCCGAACTGATCATCAACGGCGACGGCTCCGCGTTCCACCTGCACATCCGTCCCGAGCAGCTGGCCGACAACGTGATCCTCGTGGGCGATCCCGGCCGGGTCGCCATGGTCAAATCCTACTTCTCCTCGATCGAGGCGGAAGGCGCCTCGCGCGAATTCGTCTGGGCCACCGGCCTGTACAACGGCAAGCGCCTGACGGTCCTGTCGACCGGTATCGGCACGGACAACATCGACATCGTGGCGACGGAGCTCGACGCCCTCGCGAACGTGGATTTCAACACCCGTGAAGTTCTGCCCGAGCACCGCACGCTGGACATCCTGCGCATCGGCACCTGCGGCGCCATCCAGCCGGAGATTCCGCTCGGCGCCTTCATCTTCTCGCACATCTCCATCGGCTGCGACGGCCTGCTCAACTGGTATGAGAACCGCGACAGCATCGCCCTGCTCGATTTCGAGGAAGCCTTCAAGAAGCACGTTCACTGGGACAGGCACCTCCCGGATCCGTATTTCGTGCGCGCCAGCGACAAGCTGATCGGCAAGTTCGCGGACTGCACCGTCAAGGGTATGACCATCTCCGCCTCCGGCTTCTACGGCCCGCAGGGGCGCGTGGTGCGCCAGGGCCTGGCGATGCCGAACATGCTCGAGGACTTCGAGTCTTTCGAGTTCAAGGGCTACAAGATCACCAACTTCGAGATGGAGGGCTCGGCCCTCGCCGGCATGGCCGCCAAACTCGGCCACAATGCCGCCACGGTCTGCTGCGCCATCGCGCACCGCTATCACAAGGGCGCCAACACGGACTACAAGCCGCGTGTGGCGGAACTCGTCGAACTCGCGCTCAACAAGTTGACGGAATAGGCTATGAGATGCGTGCGCATTGTCGTCCTGATCCTGCTCGCGGCATCCGTGCTGTCGTGCAAAAGCCCCGGCAAGCCCAAGCGCGAGAAGATCACGGACCCGGAACAGCAGGAAGCCTTGCGGACGCGCAAGGCTGACGTCCCGATCGACTCCCTGTTCACGGCAGGGGCCCTGAAGGAAGTCCTGTCCCCGTTCGAGAAGATTTCCATCGCCCATTATCTGTCCGACTTCAGAAGCGGGTATGGTGAATCGGCGGAGCCGGCTGCCCGGAAAAAATACGCCGACCGTCTCCGCAAGAAGGAAAAGATGAAGGAGGAAGAGGCGCTCGAAGCCGCCGCCAAGGCGGATTCCGCGGCGCTTGCCACGGTCCGCGTCAACACCCTCGACCGGCTGAACGTGACGCGGCAGAACCTGCCGGGCGAGGATTACAACCCGCCCCTGACCCTGTATTTCATCATCGTCCTGGTCCTGTTCGTGATCATTTTCACGATCCGGGTGATCCTGGCGTTCTTTGTCTCACCCAAACAAGATTAGCCTTATGGACGAGAAATTCATCAGAAGGCAGCCCCTTGCCATAGACCAGGAGGCCGAGGCCCGGGTGAAGGAATACATCAACGCCTATGCGGCCTCTTCCGAGGGGCATCCGTTCGCAGGTTACGGCGACGACATCAAGCTGGAGACCTATGAGCTCTGCCCCATCTACGTGGTGTCGCTGAGGACCCAGTACGACAAAAGGTACGTCAACAGGGGGCAGTATCCTTTCAAGAATACGACCCTTCCCGTCCGGACGGTCTTCAAGGAGTCCGACGTGGATCCCTGGTCCTTCAAGATGCACACCACGGACCGTTTCGTCGAGGACAACTGCACCCACGAAGTGGACGGCTCCCAGCACGTGGAGACTTGCGGGACCTGTTCCGGGAAAGGGGAGCTGACCTGCTCCAAGTGTGATGGACGGGGGCTTGTGACCTGCTCTTCCTGCGGCGGAGACGGTACCATTCGCTGTACCAGTTGCGGCGGGAAGGGCGGCAGCACTTGCTCCTACTGCCACGGCACCGGCGGCGTGCAGCAGTCCTATGAGGAGTCCTATACGATCAGGGACTATACGGGGCGGGAGCAAATCAGATACCGGACGAAATACAAGACGGTCACCTGCTCGCACTGTCGCGGAAAAGGAACTATTGTCTGCTCCTCCTGCGGCGGCAACGGTAATAAAGTCTGCAGGGAATGCGGAGGCAGCGGGGAGCTTGTCTGCGGGAATTGCCACGGCACGGGCAAGGTGACCTGCCAGACCTGCAAGGGTTGTGGCCGGCTCGTCCACGCCATCTACGTAGACCAGAAGCTGTATAATACCCGGAGCAAGGTGTATTTCTTCGATCCCCGGGTCCGCGACGTCGCGGAGATTTATGAAAAGGACAGCTACCGTGGGCAGTGGGTGCTCGACCGGAAGGAAGAGCGGCTCGAGCGCGGATTCTTCCGCGGCGAGAGCGAGATGGCCGAGCAGCTGGACGGTTTCCTCGATAAACACGCGGAAGACGTTTCGACGGGTTGCCACATCCTGTTCCAGCAGGCGGGCATCCTGCGTGTGGACGCCTGGTGGGTAGAGTATACCTACGAGGGGAAGCACTATGACGGCGTCATCTCGGAGGACCATTTCTATGCTGGCGTCTCGCCGATCACCGAATTCGGCGACGAAGTCCTGGAGAAGGTGGACAAGGCCCTTGGCGGCACGGGCACGCTCAAGGCCCGCAAGCTCGTCGAGCAGGCGGAGAGCCTGGACGTGTATGACAACCGTGCCAGGGTCCAGAAGCTGCGGGAACTGGTGGAGAAGCATCTCAACACGTTGTACAGGCTGGGCACGGACCTGATGTTCTGGCTCATCGCCCTGTTCGTGACGCCTTTCCTGTACAATTTCTACGACAGCCTGAATCCCGTCCTCCGCTACGCGCATTTCACCAACGACCCCGCGTGGGCGCCGTACAGCTGGCTGCCGGCCGTCCAGTGCGTCATCTTCCTGATCCTGCTGCTCCTGGCCAGGATCGTGTTGAACGTCACCAACCACGGCAAGGACCGCCACGTTTCCGTGTTCGGGTTCATACTGGCCGGAATGGGCGTGTATCTGCTGATTTCGCTCGTGATCCTGGCCGTGCTGCTGGGCCTGAACTACCTGGGCGTGTCCATCGTGACGACCTGGACGGGTTTTGCCGTGTGGCGCGTGATCCGCTTCTTCCTGTTTGCTGTGGTGCTGATCATCGCCCTGCTCGTCGAGCTGGTGAAGTGGCTCTGGGGCCTGATCTTCTAGCTTAATACAGATCCCGGGCGGTCGCTTTGGCCCAGTCCGGGACGGGGATTTCCTCGTCCCGGACGAGGGCGTCGAGCGGGCGGTGTATGCCGCGGATCACGTTCTCTTCCAGGAAGCGGAGCTCCTCGGGGAGGTTGCGCCGCATCGTGGCGGCGATCTCGTGGCCGGAACCCTCGAAGCGATAGATCTGATAGTTCGCCCCGGCCTTCTTCAGCTTCTTGGACAGGGCGTCGCTGCCGGCGAACTGCTTGCCCGGCAGGGAGATCTGTCCGTAAGGGACGATCTTGTCGGCGGTGCCGTGCAGCAGCAGGACCGGACAGGGTTTCTGCGGGAAGCGTATCTTCCCTTCCATCGAAAAGACGGCGCCCGAAAAGGCCATGATGCCTGCATAGTTGAAACCGGCGGGAAGCCCCTTTGCGCCCTCCATTCCGTTGCAGATCTCCCATTCGGCTTCGAGGGCCGTGATGGCGCCCGCCGACGAGCCGCTGACGATGATCCGCTCGGGATCGATGCCGAGCGACTCCGCGTTGTCCAGCAGATAAAGGGTGGCGGCGAACAGGTCATCCACGGCCATCTGGACGGCGCTCCGGAGCACGGGGAGCAGGGACAGGCGGTTTTTGGGATGCACCCCCTTCATCCCCAGCCGGTAGTCGATGGCGGCCACGTGGTAGCCCGCATCGGCGAGCTCCCGGTACCAGATACAGTCTCCCGGCTGGTTGCGCTGCCCCATCACGAAACCGCCCCCGAAGACGTGGATGACGAGCGGCTTGCGCTCCGCATCGGCGCAGGGGCCGCTGCCGGGCGCGGCGGCGTAGAAGTCCAGCAGCAGCTCGCACGTGTCGCGCTGCGCAAAAAGCAGGGTGGCATCCGGGCCGGCAGGGCGCTCCTGGGCGTACAGGGAGGCGCAGGACAGGAGCAGGATCAGGGGCAGGAATCGTTTCATCAGCTATACAGGTTGGTGGGGTCGCCGGCTTCGCTCCACAGGCGGGTGAGCTGTTCGCCCAGCGGGCCCAGCAGGTCTTCGATACGGGGCAGGACCGTCTCCGAGGGCGGCAGGGCGAAGTTCCGTTCGCGCATCAGTGAATACAGGGAGGCGTAGTCGAGCTGCCGGTCGCGGAGCAGGTCCGCGGCGGTGCTCTCTTCGTGCCGGACGAGCGAGAGCAGCAGGTGGGTCGAGAAGATGTCGTGTCCGCCTTGCTTGAGCGCTTCATAGGCGGCTCCGCCCACGAGCGCGGCGGCGCCGCGCGTCGGCCGTATCCGCCCCTGGTCCTGCCAGGGGACCGCCCGGTCGGCAAAGATACGCTCGTCGATGGCCTGCTTGAGCGCCTCCAGGTCCACCCCGCAGGCGGTCAGCACGCGACAGGCATCATTGTCCCGGTGGCGCAGCAGGCCGAGCGCGATGTGGTCCGCGCCCAGGCCGTAGCTGCCGGTGCGCATCGCCTCGTCGCGGGCGTAGCAGAGGATGGTCTGCAGTTCTGCTGAAAACTTGATCTCCATCGGTCCAAATTATGGACAAAAATAGCAAATTAATCGGATTTTTTGGTTAATTTTGCGTGTTTAGAACTATAGTGTTTTTTTATGGACAGTGAGGAAAAGAATCCTGAAGAAATCCAGGAAGAAGTGAAGGGAATCATAGAGCCGGTCGAGATCGACCACGAGATGCGCACGGCCTACATCGACTACTCGATGTCCGTGATCGTGTCCCGTGCCCTGCCGGACGCCCGGGACGGCCTGAAGCCCGTCCAGCGCAGGGTCCTGTTCGGGATGGACGGTCTGGGCCTGAACTACGGCGGCCAGACCAAGAAGTCCGCCCGCATCGTCGGCGAGGTGCTCGGAAAGTTCCATCCGCACGGCGACAGCAGCGTCTACGACGCGATGGCGCGCCTGGCGCAGCCCTGGAACCAGCGTTATCCGCTGGTCTACGGCCAGGGGAACTTCGGTTCGATGGACGGCGACCCGGTGGCCGCCATGCGTTATACGGAAGCCAAACTTGAGAAGATATCGGAGGACGTCCTGGCCGACCTGGACAAGGACACCGTCGATATGATGCTGAACTTCGACGACTCCCTCCAGGAGCCGACCGTGCTGCCGACCAAGCTCCCGCTCCTGCTGCTGAACGGCTCGGCGGGCATCGCCGTCGGTATGGCGACGAACATGGCCCCGCACAACCTGGGCGAGGTCTGCGACGCGATCTGCGCCTATATCGACAATCCCGACATCACCACGGAGGAGCTGATGGAGCATATCCAGGGCCCCGACTTCCCGACCGGCGGCATCATCATGGGCCGCCAGGGCATCGTCGACGCGTACAACACCGGCCGCGGCCGCGTGGTGATCCGCGCCAAGACCGAGATCGAGGAGGGCGACAACGGCCGCGAGACCATCGTGGTGACCGAGGTTCCCTATATGGTCAACAAGGCCGACATGCTCTCCCGCATCAGCGAGATGGTGCACGAGAAGAAGCTCGAGGGCATCGCCGACATCCGTGAGCTGACCAGCCGCGAGGGCATACGCATCGAGTTCGTCGTCAAGAAGGACGCGAACGCCAACGTGGTGCTGAACACCCTCTTCAAATATACGGCCCTGCAGAGCAGCTTCTCCATCAACAACGTGGCCCTGGTGGGCGGCCGTCCCCGGACGCTCTCGCTCAAGGACATGCTCAAGACCTTCGTGGACTTCCGCCACGAGGTGGTGGTCCGCCGGACCCGCTTCGAGCTGGAGAAGGCGAAGAAGCGCGCCCACATCCTGGAGGGCCTGCTCAAGGCCATCGACGTGATCGACGAGATCATCGCGATCATCCGCGCCTCGCGCAGCGTCGACGACGCCAAGGCGACCCTGATGGCCACCTTCGGCTTCGACGACGTGCAGGCCGCCGCCATCGTGGAGATGCGCCTGCGCCAGCTTACCGGCCTGGAGAAAGACCGCCTGCAGGCGGAATATGACGAACTGGAGATGTTCATCGCCCACTGCGAGGAAGTGCTCGCCAGCGACGCCCTCCAGCTGGGCATCGTCAAGGACGAGACGCGCGAGCTGAAGGCCCGCTACGGCGATCCCCGCCGCACCGAGATCACCCTCTCGGACGACGAGTTCAACCCCGAGGACTTCTATGCCGACGAGGACGTCGTCATCACGATTTCCCACCTCGGCTACATCAAGCGCACCGCCCTGACCGAGTTCCGCACCCAGGCCCGCGGCGGCGTGGGCAAGAAGGCGAGCGCCACGCGCGACGAGGATTTCATCGAGCACATCTACGTGGCCAACATGCACTCCACGATGCTCTTCTTCACGGACAACGGGATGTGCTACCGCCTCAAGGTATACGAGCTCCCGGAGGGCACCCGCACTTCGAAGGGCCGCGCCGTGCAGAATCTCCTGTCGATCGATCCTTCCGACCGCATCCGCACCTATCTCAACGTCCGTTCCATCGAGAATCCCGACTACACGGACAACCATTTCGTGATCCTCGTCACGAAGCGGGGCGTGGTCAAGAAGACGAACCTGACCGAGTACTCCAACCGCCGCAGCCGCAACAAGGGCATCATCGCCATCGGCATCCGCGAGGGTGACGAGCTGCTCGACGCCCTGCTGACCGACGGCTCCCACGAGATCATGATCGCCGCCCGGGGCGGCCGCTGCTGCCGCTTCAACGAAGAGGAAGTCCGCGCCATCGGGCGCAGCGGATCGGGTGTCCGCGGCATCAGCATCGACGGCGACGACGAGGTGATCGGAGCCCTCTCCGCCAACCCCGGCGCGGAAGATGCCGCAGCCCATACCATCCTGGTAGTCAGCGAGAACGGCTATGGCAAGCGGTCCGATCCGCAGGAGTACCGCCTGACCGCCCGCGGGGCCAAGGGAGTGAAGACGATCAACATCACCGAAAAAACTGGCCCGCTTGTTGCAATAAAGAGCGTGACCGAGGAAAATGATCTGATGATCATCACCAAGGCCGGACTGACGATCCGGATGGCCGTATCGGACATCAAGGTCGCAGGGCGCGCCACACAGGGCGTAAGACTGATCAACATCCGGGAAGGAGATGCAATCGCTGCGGTGTCACCGGTCGCCAAGGCGGAAGAAGCAATCCCGGAGGAAGTTCCGGAGGCGGACCAACCGCATAATGAATGAAAGTAATTTTAACTTATAAACGTATAACCCGATGAAAAAGATTTTAACCATTCTCGCAGTCGCCGCTTCCCTGTTCGCAGTGGACGCGCAGGCGCAGAACAAGTCCTTGGCCGCTGCCAAGGCCGCTCTCGAGAAGGCGCAGGCCGCCGCCGAGAATCCCAAGCAGAACACGAAGATGGCCACTTGGCTCAAGTATGGCCAGACCCTGATGGACGCCTATAACGCCCCGGCCGGCAACGCCTGGGTGGGTATGTCCCGTCAGGAGCTCCAGGTCCTCGCCGGCGGCGAGCGTCCGATGTCCGAGAGCCAGGTCGAGATTGGCGGAAAGCAACTGGTCAAGCAGGTTTTCGCCAACAAGAACTACTACTTCAACGAGGCCGGCCAGCTGGCCGTGATCGAGGTCACCCAGCCGCTGGTGGCGAACGCCCTCGACAAGGCTGTCGAGGCTTACAAGAAGGCCGCCGAGCTGGATACGAAGGGCCAGAAGACCAAGGACATCTCCGCCGCTCTCGAGAACATCGTCGAGAAGTATACCGACGACGCCTACAATGCCTATTCCCTCGGCAAGATGGCGGACGCTTCCCAGCTCTTCGAGAAGGCTTACAAGGCTTCCTGCACCGCTCCGCTGAACCAGGTGGACACGAACTCCCTCTACAACGCCGGTCTGACCGCCTGGGAGGCGCTGGACTGGAACCGTGCGAAGGGTTTCTTCGAGGAAGGCATCAACAAGTACCAGTACTACGGCACGGCCGGCGAGTCCTATGCCAAGCTGGCGGACATCGCCGACAGGCTCGGTGACAAGGTTGCCAGCAAGCGGTATCTCGAGGAGGGTTCCAAGAAGTTCCCGGAGAGCCAGAGCCTGCTGATCGGCCTGATCAACTACTACATCAACAGCGGTGATGACACCGAGCAGCTCTTCAGCCTCTTCAAGGAGGCCCAGAAGAACGAGCCGGACAACGCTTCCCTGTTCTATGTCGAGGGCAACGCCCGCGCCAAACTGGGACAGAACGAAGAGGCCCTGGCCGCCTACGACAAGGCCATCGCGATCAATCCCAACTATGAGTGGGGCTACATCGGCAAGGGCATCCAGCTGTACAACATGGCCGTCGACCTGCAGGACAAGGCTTCCCAGGAAATGAACGACGCCAAGTATATGGCGCTGATGGGTGAGTTCGAGCAGGCCCTCAAGGGCTGCATCGATCCGTTCGAGAAGGCCTTCAACCTCGTTAACGACGAGACCAAGGCCAACATCGCCGAGTACCTGAAGAACGCCTGCTTCCGCTTCCGCAGCGAGGGTGGCGAGTATCAGGAGAAGTACGAGAAGTACAGCGCTGCGGCTGAGAACAAATAATCGACTCTAGTCTTCGATCCCGCACGTGTCCTTGACGCGTGCCCAGGTCGAAATCATATTATCGAAATCTGAAGGAGTGAGCCAATCGTCCCGGCGGTTGGCCCACTCTTTTACGAACAGGCTGGCATAACTGTCGGGCAGGAGCCGCTCCGGAAGGGTGCACCACAGGAACCGGAGTTCCGGCTCCAGCATCCTTTTTTCCTGCGTGAGCGGGTCGTAGACGAAGCGCAGGGTGGCGGCGAGCCCGAGCCGGGAATTGATGATGCTCATATTGGAAATGGCGTTGCCGAGCGAATAGATGACGGGCACGCCCTTGATGTGCGTGGTGTCCTGGATCACGTGCGGATGGCTGCCCACGATGGCGTCCACGCCCTGCGAGACCAGCCATTTGGCCCAGGAAACCTCCGACGCGTCCGGATTGAGCTGATATTCCGTGCCCCAGTGCGGAAGGGCAATGACGAAGTCGGCCCCCTGGTCGCGGGCACTGCGGATGGCCGCCTGGACCTCGTCTTTATGCATCCGGTTGACCTTCGGCCACTCCGTGTCCGGGCCGCTATTGGTGCCGTAGGTGAAATTGACCAGGGCGACTTTGATTCCGTGGCGCGAAAGGATCAGGGGATAGCTCTCATCCAGTTCCTTCTGGTTGCGGGCCGCTCCCGTCTGCAGGACGCCGAGCGAGTCGCGTATCTTCGCGTACACGTCGAGGGTGCGCTGCAGGCCGCGGGAGCCGCGGTCGAGCACGTGATTGTTCCCCGTCAGGAAAACGTCGATGCCGCAGTCATCCGCCGCATACCAGGCATAATAATCCGGCGTGGAGAACGCCGGATAGCCGGCGTAGGGCTCTCCGCCGAGCGGGAACTCCATATTGGCGACGGCGAAATCCGCCGCGCGCAGCGCCGGCGCGATCCGCTCCATGAAGGGGTGGTGGTCGCGTACCAGCTGCTTGGCGTGCATCATCACGTCGCCGATGACAATCACGCTCACGGTATCCGGTGCGTTGAGCATCGATTTCGGGAACGGGATTTGATATTGATCGGAGAAGACCGGATAAGGATGCCGCTGCGCGTGCAGGGAAGGGGCGCAGCAGAGCAGCAGAAGAAGTGGAATCAGTCGGGTCGCTTTCATAAAATTGTGCAAATATAAGAAAATTGGTAAATTTGCGGCTTATGAAGAAAATTTTGGCCATAGCCTCGCTCATCGCGTCGGTGTGCCTGCTGGGTGGATGCGACTTCTTCCGCCAGCTGGCGGGCCGTCCGACCTCGCAGGACATCGAGCAGAAGCGGCTGGTCCTCGAGCAGCGGGCTGCCGTGCTCAGGCAGCAGGAGGATTCCCTGCGCCTGGTCCGGGAGCGTGAGCAGGAGCTGAAGAGGCTCGAAGCGGATTCGCTTGCGGCGCTGGAGGAACTGCGCACTTCCAAGGTGAAGGTGATTCCTTCTCCGCGCGTGGCTTCCGCCCGGGCGGAACTGGCTTATGAATACTATGTGATGATCGGGGCGTTCAGCGTGCCCGAGTTTGCCCGGAATCAGGCATCCAGGGCGGAGCAGGCCGGCTACACGGCCGTGCAGATCCCGTTCAGGAACGGCATCACCGCCGTGGGCGCCTGCCCGTCGAACAGTCTGGCCGAAGTCCTCTCCTCGTTGAAGAAACTGCGCGGCGAGAGTTTCTGCCCCGCCGAAGCCTGGATCCTCCATAAAGAATAGCGCCATGAGAAGGATCCTGACCTGCCTGGCGCTGCTGTGCGCCGCCCTGTGCGCTTCCGCCCAATATCGTTCGTCCTACGGCTCGCTCGAAGACAGCGAGGCCGTCGCCGCGATGAAGGAGCACGTCCTGAGCCTGTCGGCCGCCGCCCTGGAGGGCCGCAAGGCCGGCTCGGAAGGGGAGCGGGACGCCGCCACTTATGTCACGGAGGTGCTCTCCTCCTATGGCCTGGACCTGTTCAGCGGAAAGGAGGGCGACCTGTTCGGCCTCAAGCGGGAAAACGGCGACACGCTCACTTCCCGCAATGTCCTGGGCTGCATCCCCGGTTACGACCCGGCCCTGCGCGAACACTACATCGTGGTGGGGGCGCGCCTGGACAATCTCGGCAAGATGGAATACACCGTGGACGGAGAGCGCCGCGAGCGCATATACTACGGTGCCAACGGCAACGCTTCCGGCCTGTCGCTGCTCCTCGAGCTCGCCCGGATGCTTTCGCGCAACAGCGTGCTGCTGAGGCGCAGCGTCATTATCGCCGCCTTCGGCTCGTCGCTGGAATCGGGCGCCGGGGCCTGGTATTTCCTGAACCGTTCGTTCCCGGACGTGGAACGCATCGACGCGATGGTCAACCTCGACATGCTCGGCACGCCCTCCGGCGGCTTCTACGCCTACACGGCGTCCAATCCCGACCTGAACGTGCTGCTGGACCAGGTGAACGCCACCCTCCAGCCGGTCGTGCCGAAGACGGTCTCGCTCGAGCCCGTCTCCTCCGACCACAGGATCTTCTATGACAAGGAGATTCCTTCGGTGTTCTTCACCACCGGGATGTATCCCGAATACAACTCCGACCGCGACACCGCTTCCATCCTGGAATACGACGGGATGGAGCGCGAACTGGAATACCTGTACAACTTCACCGTAGCCCTGGTCAACGGCCGCAAACCCGAGTTCCGCCGCGACGAATCCGCCCGCAAGCAAAGCGCGAATGATGTGGTATCCTTCTTCGACTGCGACGTCAGGCCCACCTTCTTCCGCTCCAACGATCCGTCGGAGTTCCTGCGGAAATGGGTGTACACCTATCTCCGTTATCCGCAGAGCGCGGTCGACGAAGGAGTGCAGGGCCGGGTGCTGGTCGATTTCGTCATCGACGAGAAAGGAAAGGTCCGGGATGTGACCGTCGCCCGCGGGGTGGATCCGCGCCTGGACGCCGAGGCCGTGCGGGTGATCGCCGCGTCGCCGGACTGGAAGCCGGGCGTGCTCCGCGGCAAGAAAGTGAAGACCGCCCTGTCGGTATATGTGGAATTCAGATTGGAAAAGAAGAAGAAAAAATAGATATGGATTACGATTTCAAATCGATCGAGAGCAAATGGCAGGCCCGCTGGGCTGCAGAAAAGACCTTCCGGGTGAGTGAAGACCCCGCCAAACCGAAGTATTACGTGCTGGATATGTTCCCGTATCCGTCCGGCGCCGGGCTGCACGTGGGGCATCCGCTGGGCTACATCGCCAGCGACATCTTCTCGCGCTACAAGCGCCTCAAGGGCTTCAACGTCCTGCACCCGATGGGCTACGACGCTTTCGGCCTCCCGGCCGAGCAGTATGCCATCCAGACGGGCCAGCACCCGGAGGTGACGACCGAGCGGAACATCGCCCGCTACCGCGAGCAGCTGGACCGGATCGGTTTCTCCTACGACTGGGACCGCGAGATACGCACCTGCGACCCCGGCTACTACAAGTGGACGCAGTGGGCTTTTCTGCAGATGTTCGACAGCTGGTATGATCCCGACCTGGACAAGGCCCGCCCGATCTCGGAGCTGGTCAGCCGCTTCGAGACGACCGGCTACGAAGATGTCAGCGCGGAGCGGTGGAAGGCCGCTTCCGAGAAGGAGAAATCCGACATCCTGATGCGTTACCGCATCGCCTATCAGGGCGAAACCTCGGTCAACTGGTGCGAGGGGCTCGGCACGGTGCTCGCCAACGACGAAGTCAAGGACGGGCTGAGCGTCCGCGGCGGATTCCCGGTGGAGCAGAAGAAGATGACCCAGTGGCAGCTGCGCGTGTCAGCCTATGCGGGGCGCCTGCTCGACTCGCTGGAGAAGCTCGACTGGACCGATTCGCTCAAGGAGATGCAGCGCAATTGGATCGGCCGCAGCGAAGGCACCGAAATGGTGTTCAATACGGTCTGCGACGGACGCGAGCTGCCGATCACCATCTTCACGACCCGCGCCGACACCATCTATGGCGTGACCTTTATGGTCCTCGCCCCCGAGAGCGAACTGGTGGAGAGCCTGACCGCCGCCGACCGCAAGGCCGAGGTGGAGCAGTATATCCAGGCCGTGAAGAAGAAGACGGAGCGCGAGCGCATCGCCGAGACCCGTACGGTCACGGGCGTGTTCGCCGGCTCCTACGGCATCAACCCGGTGACCGGGGAGAAGATCCCGATCTGGATCTCCGAATACGTCCTCGCGGGCTACGGCACCGGCGCCATCATGGCCGTTCCGGCTCACGACAGCCGCGACTATGCCTTTGCGAAGAAGTTCGGCCTGCCGATCGTCCCGCTGATCGAGGGCTGCGACGTCTCGCAGGAGTCGTTCGACGCCAAGGACGGCATCATGTGCAACTCCGGCTTCCTGAACGGGATGACGGTCAAGCAGGCCATCGAGGCCGCCAAGGATTACGTGGAGGCCCACGGCCTGGGCCGCCGCAAGACGAATTACCGCCTGCGCGATGCGATTTTCTCGCGCCAGCGCTATTGGGGAGAGCCTTTCCCGGTCTGCTACAAGCCGGACGGCACCCCGACGCCGCTCCCGCTGTCGGCCCTGCCGCTCCGCCTGCCGGAGATCGACTCCTTCAAGCCGTCCCCGGACGGGCAGCCGCCCCTGTCCCGCGCCAAGGACTGGACCTGGGACGGGTATCCGCTGGAAAAGAGCACGATGCCGGGTTTCGCCGGGTCGAGCGCCTACTATCTCCGCTATATGGACCCGCACAACGACGAGGCACTCGTCAGCCGCGAAGCCGACGAGTACTGGCGTAACGTCGACCTGTACATCGGCGGCACGGAGCACGCCACCGGACACCTGATCTATTCCCGCTTCTGGAACAAGTTCCTCTACGACCGCGGCTGGGTGTGCGAGGACGAGCCGTTCCGCAAACTCATCAACCAGGGAATGATCCAGGGCCGCTCCAACTTCGTCTACCGCCTGGTCGGGACGAATACCTTCGTCTCCCTGGGCCTGAAGGACAAGTACGAGACCACCGAAATCCACGTGGACATCAACCTCGTGCACAACGACCGGCTCGACCTGGAGGGCTTCCGCCGCTGGCGGCCCGACTTCGCCGATGCCGAGTTTATCCTCGAGGACGGCGAGTACATCTGCGGCTGGGCCGTCGAGAAGATGAGCAAGTCGATGTACAATGTCGTCAACCCCGACGACATCTGCGACCGCTACGGCGCCGACACCCTCCGCCTCTACGAGATGTTCCTGGGACCCCTGGAGCAGAGCAAGCCCTGGGACACCAAGGGCATCGACGGCGTGGCCCGCTTCCTGAAAAAGCTCTGGAGGCTCTACACGGACCGCGAGGGCTTCATCGTGACGGATGACAAGCCGACGCCCGCCGAGCTGAAGGTCCTGCACCGCCTGATCGGCAAGGAGCAGGAAGATATCGAGAGCTTCTCCTACAATACGACCATCAGCGCCTTTATGATCGCGGTGGGAGAACTGACGGCGCTGAACTGCCACAAGCGCGAAATCCTCGAGCCGCTCTGCGTGCTCCTGTCGCCATTCGCCCCGCATATCGCCGAAGAACTGTGGGAGATGCTCGGCCACGCCGAGAGCGTCAGCTTCGCCCGCTTCCCCGAGTATGTCGCCGCCTGGACGGTGGAGGACAACGTGACCTATCCGGTCCAGTTCAACGGCAAGATGCGTTTCACCGTGGACCTGCCGAAGAGCGCGTCCCCCGCCGAGGTCGAAGCCGCCGTGCGCGGGATGGAACAGACCGGGCGCTGGGTCGGCGCCGGACAGATCGTCAAGGTCGTCGTGGTGCCCGGAAGAATCATCAACATCGTTGTGAAATGACACGCAAAGCCGTTCTCCGTACCATCTGGGAATACCTGACGCTGACCCTGGCCTGCTTCATCTTCGCGATTGCCTGGGAGTGCTTCATGATTCCCAACGGGATGTCCGCCGGCGGGATGATGGGTCTGTGTACCGTCCTCCAGTACGCTACGGGCGGACTGATTCCCGCGCAATATACCTATATCGCCATCAATGCGATCCTGATCGTGGTCGCCGTGATCGCGATGGGGATCGGGTTCGGGTTCAAGACCATCTGGTGCATCGTGATGTCCACCCTCGCGATGGAGATCCTGTCGCGGGTGACGGCGCTGCACGCCATCCCCGGTTCCTTCTTCTATATGCAGGAGCGCCTGCTGGTCCCGGTCGTGGCCGGCGTGTTCGAGGCCGTCGGACTGGGTCTGGTGCTGCGCTACGGCGGCAGCACGGGCGGCACCGACATCATCGCCCTGATGATCAACAAGTACTGGCCCGTCTCGCTGAGCACCGTGTTCCTCCTGTCGGACGTGGTGATCTGCGCCATGCTGCTCCTGCTTCCGGAGAAGACCTTCTCCGATATGTGCTACGGTCTGTCGGAGGTGGTGATCTTCTCGCTGGTGATCGACATCGTCGTGGGCGGCAAGCGCTCGTCCTATCAGCTGCTGGTCTTCTCCGAGCATTACGACAAGATCGCCGACCATATCATCTACAATATGGACCGGGGCGTGACCGTGCTCCGGGCCCAGGGCTGGTATACCAAGTCCGACAAGAACGTGCTGCTGATCCTCATCAACCAGACCCAGATGGCGGAGCTGTCCCGGGTCATCAAGGATATCGATCCGCGCGCGTTCATGTCCATCTCCCCGACGCGCAGCGTCTATGGCGAAGGGTTCGAGGAGATCAAGACGGGGGTCAAGCTGAAACTCAAGAAAAAAGACAATGACACTGCTTAAGAAGTCTTTCTGGACGGGGGTCAAGGAATACACCCTGATCACCCTCGGCGTGCTGATGTACGTGACGGGCTGGATCATCTTCCTGATTCCGAACAACATGGTCGGCGGCGGCGTGACCGGTCTGGGCTCCATCGTGCAATATGCCACGGGCGGGGCGGTGAAGATCGGCTACACCTATTTCGTCGTCAACGCCGGGCTGCTGATCGCGGCCCTGTTCACCCTGGGACGCAGTTTCGGCGCCAAGTCGGTCTACGCCATCCTGCTGACGTCGGTCACGCTCAACATCGGGCAGGACATCTTCCCGCAGGAGATCATCCAGATCCTGGCCCTGGACAACGGCAAGCTGATGTGCACCATCATGGGCGGCATCATGGTGGGCATCGGCATCGGGATGTCCATCTCGCAGGGCGGCAGCACGGGCGGCACCGACATCATCGCGCTGATCGTCAACAAGTACCGGAACGTCTCGCCGGGCCGGATGATCCTGATCATGGATGCCGTGATCATCCTGTCGTCCCTGTTCGTGCCTTCCTATATGTCGGACGGGACGTTGATGAGCTGGCCGGACAAGATTACGACGGTGGTCTATGGTTTCATCCTGATCACCATCGTCAGCACGGTGCTGGACCTGTATCTGTCCGGTTCCCGGCAGTCGGTGCAGATTTTCGTCCTGTCCCCGAAGTACGCCGAGATCGCGGACGCGATCACCAACGACCTGCACCGCGGCGTGACCGTGCTCAACGGCAAGGGCTGGTACACCCAGCACGACACCCAGGTGGTGATGGTCATCACCCGCAAGGCGGACCTCAACGTTTTCCTGAAGTACATCAACACCATCGATCCGAACGCGTTCGTATCCGTTTCGTCCGTCACGGGCGTCTACGGGAAGGGTTTTGACCGATTCAAAACGGGTGGTAAAAAATAAATCCACATCGAAAATCACAATTTTTGAAATTACCCCCGAACTGACCACCCTCAGTTCGGGGGCCTTTTTTATTTTTGCCGTCGCGAATAAGTGAGTCGCGATGAAACACAAGTGCGTCATTTCCTTTTTCGGCTGCATATGCGCCGTCTCCGTGTTCTGCCTGTTGTTCCCGCCGGCCGTGCTGGCCTGGCGCACCGCCGCGTTCCCGCCTCCGGCGGCGCTCGCGGCCGGTCTGCTCTGTGCCGGTGCCGTACTGCTCCTGCTGCCGGTCGGGGACGAGTATGTCCGCTCGTCGCTGTATTTCGCCCTGGGGCTCGGTGCCGTCACGGTGGCGGGCGTGGTGCTGGCGCTGCCGCTGCGCGCCACCCTTCTCGGGGTGCTGTGCGTGCAGGGGCTGTGCCTGCTGCGCCGCGGCCGGGCGCGTTACGCCCAGATCCAGCCGCTGTTCCGGGGGATGGCCATCTGGTATAACATCGAGAGCCACGCGCGCCTGTCCTATTCGCTCTTTCTTTATCTGCTGGTGGCGGCATTTCCGTCCGAAGGGGCGGCCGCCTGGACGGGTTGGGCGCTGCTGGGACCTTCGCTCGCGCTTTACATCGCGCTGGTCGTGCGCGTGAGGACCGGACGGACCTGTTATCTGGGCGCAGCCCGGGAGATCGAGATCAAGGACCTGATCCGGGGCAATCTCCGGACGGCGCCCCTGCAGGCGGGCGCGAAGACCGAAGAGCTGTCGCGGATGGTGCGCCTGTACGAGCGCGTGGTTTCGCTGATGGAGCAGAAGCATCCCTTCCTGGACGAGGAGTTCAGCCTGGAAGACCTGGCGAATTCGGTCTACACCAACCGCAGCTACCTTTCGAAAACGATCAACATCCTGTCGGGGCGCAACTTCAGCCAGTTCGTCAATTATTACCGCGTGCGTTACGGGGCGGAGCTGATGAAGAAGGATCCGAAACTGCGCCTGACCAGCGTGGCGCAGATGTGCGGCTTCCATTCCGGTCCGACGTTCAACGCGGCATTCAAGATCAATATGGGGGAGACGCCCTCCGCTTTCCTGGAGCGCCTCCGCGAGGAGAAATATGCCAAAAAAGGCTAGTCCAGCCCTTTCCAGGATGCGGGAAGGGGGGCGGTGAGGGTCATCTCTTCCTTGCGGACGGGATGGACGAAGCGGATGCTGCGGGCGTGCAGGCAGATGCCGCCGTCGGGATTGGAGCGCGGCGCGCCGTATTTGAGGTCGCCCTTGACGGGGCAGCCCAGGTGGGCGAGCTGGCAGCGGATCTGGTGGTGGCGGCCGGTGAGCAGCTCGACTTCCACGAGGTGGTAGCGGTCGGTGCTGCGAAGATAGCGGTAGTTCAGCCTGGCAAGCTTGGCCTCCGGATAGCGGGCGGGTTTGGGCACGGAGCCGGGAGCGACGATATAGGATTTGTTCTGCTGCTCGTTGCGGTTCAGCCATTCCTCCAGATGCCCCTCGGGGGGCTCGGGCCGCGCGCAGCAGAGCGCCCAGTAAGTCTTGCGGACGTTCCCGTCGCGCCACGCTTCCGTCAGCCGCTCCAGGGCCTTGGAGGTCTTGGCGAGCACGCAGACCCCGCTTACGGGCCGGTCCAGGCGGTGGGGCAGCCCCAGGAAGACCTTGCCCGGCTTGGCGTCCCGCTGGGCGATGAAGGCCTTGTAGGTCTCCGTCAGGGGCTCGTCGCCCGTCTTGTCGCCCTGCGTGATCTCGCCCACGCGCTTGCACACCACCAGCAGGTGGTTGTCCTCATAGAGGATACGCCCCGCCAGGTCGTCGAACTCTTCCTTTGTCAGTTGCCGGTACTCCATACCGCAAAGATAACATTTGTTACGTGAAGCCGCAATAATTATTATTTCTATAATTTTGTTAATATTTTTATAATTCTTATTTTTGCACTATGAGAGTGATTTCAATAGCCGCATTGCGGAACTATTGGGAGAAGCACCCGGACACGAGGCTTCCGCTCAGTGAATGGTACGTCAGGACCTGTAATGCGCATTGGAGGTCATTGGCTGATATGCGAAAAGACTTCAATTCCGTCGATTATGTCGGAAACCAACGGTATGTGTTCAACATCAAAGGGAATGGGTATCGCTTGGTGGTGGCTGTGAAATTCACGCCCGAATTGGTCTATATCCGTTTTGTCGGGACTCATTCGGAATATGATAAGATAGATTGTAAAACGATTTGACAGCGAAATGGCGCAGATTAAAAATGAACAGCAGTACAAGGCGATGATGGACAGGATCGATGCCTTGTTCTTCGAAACGGACGAGAATACGCCCGGTGATGACCCTCGTCTGTTGGAACTGGATATCCTGTCCGCGCTTGTGGAGGAATACGAAAAGGAGCACTATCCGATTCTGCCGCCTACGCTTACCGAAACCATGGCAGAACGGATCAACGAAGCCGGGATGACCCAGAAAGAAGCTGCTTCCCTGTTAGGGATGTCCGCCCCGAGGCTCTGTGCCATTCTGGGAGGTAAAGTGCAGCCGACATTCGAGCAGGCGCGCACCATTGCATCGCGACTGCATATAGATCCGGCTATCATCCTTGCATAACTTTCCCTGGCATAGGAAAACGTGATGAGGAAATGATTAAGCCAGAGTGCTTTACAAGAAGCGTGGGGGCCTTCTGGACCCCCACGCTTCTTAGTTCTTGCTGATACTCAGCATTTTATCCATCACGGCTTACTGCTCGTCCGGGCCGTTGTTGCCGTAGTCCGGCTGAGGGCCGGTCGGGCCACCCTGAGGGCCACCCTGCGGACCGCCCTGGAAACCCTGAGGGCCAGCGCCGCTCTGGCCGCCCTGGGCGGCACGGGCCATCTCCTCGGAGGCGGCGTGCCAGGCGGCCTCGAGGGCTGCATTGGCGCTGTCGATGCCGGCGATGTCCTTGGCGTCCACCGCCTTCTTCAGGTCGGCGCAGGCCACCTCGATGGCGGAACGCTTGTCGGCAGGGATCTTGTCACCGTACTCCTTGAGGTTGCGCTCGGTCTGGAAGACCATCGCGTCGCCGTTGTTCAGCTTGTCGGCGCGCTCCTTCTCGGCGCGGTCGGCGGCCTCGTTGGCCTTGGCCTCGTCGCGCATACGCTGGATCTCGGCGTCGGACAGGCCGCTGGAAGCCTCGATCCGGATGTGCTGCTCCTTGCCGGTGGACTTGTCCTTCGCGGAAACGCTCAGGATGCCGTTGGTATCGATGTCGAAGGAAACTTCAATCTGCGGGATGCCACGCGGGGCCGGTGCGATGCCGTCGAGGTGGAAGATGCCGATCTGCTTGTTGTCCTTGGCCATCGGGCGCTCGCCCTGCAGGACGCGGATCTCGACGGAAGGCTGGTTGTCGGCCGCCGTGGAGAAGACCTGCTCCTTGTGGACCGGGATGGTGGTGTTGGACTCGATGAGCTTGGTCATCACGCCGCCGAGGGTCTCGATGCCGAGCGACAGCGGAGTCACGTCCAGCAGGAGGACATCCTTGACGTCGCCGGCGAGCACGCCGCCCTGGATGGCGGCGCCGATGGCGACCACCTCGTCGGGGTTCACGCTCTTGTTCGGCTCCTTGCCGAAGAAGTCCTTGACCATCTGCTGCACCTTCGGGATACGGGTGGAACCGCCGACGAGCAGGACCTCGTCAATCTCGGAAGCGCGCAGGTGAGCGTCCTCGAGGGCCTTGCGGCACGGCTCGATCGAGCGGCGGAAGAGGTCGTCGCACAGGGTCTCGAACTTGGCGCGGGTCAGGGTCTTCACCAGGTGCTTCGGCATGCCGTCCACCGCGGTGATATACGGCAGGTTGATCTCGGCGCTGGTGGCGTTGGAAAGTTCGATCTTCGCCTTTTCGGCCGCCTCCTTGAGGCGCTGCAAGGCCATCGGGTCCTTCTTCAGGTCGATGCCGCCGTTGTCGGTGGCGAACTCGCGGGCCAGCCACTCGATGATGGCCTGGTCGAAGTCGTCGCCGCCCAGGTGGGTGTCGCCGTTGGTGGACTTCACCTCGAACACGCCGTCGCCGAGCTCCAGGATGGAGATATCGAAGGTGCCGCCGCCCAGGTCATAGACCGCGACCTTCATATTCTTGTTCTTCTTGTCGAGGCCGTAG
>JAFZBH010000031.1 GCA_017561865.1 Bacteroidales bacterium
AGATAAGACAGAAGTTCCTGGATTTCTTTGCATCCAAGGGACATACCGTCGTGCCCTCTGCACCGATGGTAGTGAAGAACGACCCCACGCTGATGTTTACCAACGCGGGAATGAACCAGTTCAAGGATATTTTCCTCGGCAACGTTACGCCGAAGATGCGCAGGGCGGCCGACAGCCAGAAGTGCCTCCGCGTGAGCGGCAAGCACAACGACCTTGAGGAAGTGGGGCACGACACCTACCATCATACTATGTTCGAGATGCTCGGCAACTGGAGCTTCGGCGACTACTTCAAGACCGAAGCCATCGACTGGGCCTGGGAACTCCTGACCGACGTCTACAAAATCGACAGGAACCTCCTCTACGCCACCGTGTTCGAAGGCTCCGCCGAAGACGGCACCACCCTCGACGAAGAAGCCCGGCAGGCCTGGCGCAAATACCTCCCCGAAGACCACATCCTTCTCGGCAACAAACACGACAACTTCTGGGAGATGGGCGAGACCGGCCCCTGCGGCCCCTGCTCCGAGATCCACATCGACATCCGCACCCCGGAAGAGAAGGCCGCTACGGGCCTGCCCGGTCGCGAACTGGTCAACAAATCCGACCCGCACGTTATCGAGATCTGGAACCTCGTCTTCATGCAGTACCAGCGTCTCGCCGACGGACACCTCGAGCCGCTGCCCGCCCGCAACATCGACACCGGAATGGGCTTCGAGAGGCTCTGCGCCGTGCTCCAGGGCAAGAACAGCAACTACGACTCCGACGTCTTCACCGGCATGCTCGCCCGCATCGGGGAGCTCTCCGGCCACAAATACGGCGAGAGTGCCAAGACCGACGTGGCGATGCGCGTGATCGCGGACCATATCCGCGCCATTTCCTTCAGCATCGCCGACGGCCAGCTGCCCTCCAACGTCAAGGCTGGCTACGTCATCCGCCGCATCCTTCGCCGGGCCGTCCGCTATGGCTATACCTTCCTCGGCCTGGGCGAACCCTTCCTCTGCCGGCTCGTTCAGCAGCTCGTGGACGATATGGGCGAAGCCTACCCGGAAATCGCCAAGCAGCAGACCTTTATCGAAAATGTCGTTCGCGAAGAGGAGATGGCCTTCCTGCGTACCCTCGACCGCGGCATCCGTCTGATGGACGAATGCCTGGAGCGCAGCAAGGGGACCGGCGTCATCGCCGGCGCCGACGCCTTCCGCCTCTACGACACCTACGGTTTCCCCATCGACCTGACCGAGCTGATCGCCGCCGAAAACGGCTTCAAGGTGGACCAGGAAGGATTCCAGGCCGAGCTCAAGCAGCAGAAGGACCGCGCCCGCAACGCCACCGCCAACACCTTCGGCGACTGGACCGTCTATCACGACGGCGAAGAAGTCTCGTTCGTCGGCTTCGACACCACGGAGGTCGAAGGTGCCCTGCTTCTCAAGAGCCGCACCGTCGTGCAGAAGAACAAGGAGATGCTCCAGCTGGTCTTCGACCGCACCCCGTTCTACGGGGAGATGGGCGGCGAGATCGGCGACACGGGCACCCTGACCGCCGCCGACGGCGAACAGGTCAGGATCCTTAACACCGTCAAGGAGAACAACCTCACCATCCATATCGCCGAGCGCCTGCCCCAGGACTGCGTCGGCGCCTTCACCCTCAGCGTCGATGCGGCGCGCCGCCAGCGGATCGCCAACAACCACAGCTGCACGCACCTGCTGCACCGGGCCCTGCGCGAGATCGTCGGCACCCACGTCGAGCAGAAGGGTTCCTTCGTCGGCGACCAGGGATTCCGCTTCGACTTCTCGCATTTCGAGAAACTGTCCGACGAGCAGCTCGTCGCCGTGGAAAAACGGGTCAACGAGCTGATCCGCAGTAACTTCCCGCTCTCCGAGAAGCGTGATGCCACGATGGAGGAGGCCCGCGGGATGGGGGCGATGGCCCTCTTCGGCGAAAAATACGGCGACCGCGTCCGCGTGGTCCGTTTCGGCCCGAGCGTCGAACTCTGCGGCGGCTGCCACACTTCCGCCACGGGCAACATCGGCTTCTTCAAGATTACCGGCGAATCGGCCATCGCCGCGGGCATCCGCCGCATCGAGGCGGTGACCGGCGCCCAGGCCGAGGAGCTCGTGCTCGGCCTGCAGGGCCAGCTGAAGGCGGCCCGCGCCTTCTTCAACAACGTCCCCGACCTCGAAGGCGCCATCCGCAAGATGGTCGACGACAACGCCGCCTACAAGAAGCAGGCGGAGGAGTTCGCCAAGCAGAAGGCCGCCGCGTTCGCCCGCTCGCTCGCCGATAAGGCGCAGGAAGTGAACGGTCTCAAACTCATCGTGGCCGCCCAGGCCGGAGAGGAACTCGACCCCGCCCTCGTGCGCAACGCCGCGCTCACCCTGCAGAAGGAACTGAAGGGGACGGCCCTGGTGGGCGCCTATGCCTGGGAAGGCAAGCCCCAGCTGGTCCTGATGTACTCCGAAGACCTTGTCGCCGCCGGGCGCAACGCCGGCAAGGACATCCGCGACGCCGCGAAGTTCATCCAGGGCGGCGGTGGCGGACAGGCCGGCCTCGCCACCGCCGGCGGCAAGAAC
The DNA here is from genome assembly GCA_017561865.1 of Bacteroidales bacterium. Taxonomy (GTDB): domain Bacteria; phylum Bacteroidota; class Bacteroidia; order Bacteroidales; family UBA932; genus Cryptobacteroides. The sequence goes on from JAFZBH010000031.1 coordinate 2,565, forward strand.
CCGGACGGCCTGAAGGAAGCCCTGGCCGCCCTCAAGGACATCGCCACCCGCCAGTAAGCAGATAGACCCCCTCAGGATGAAGAGACTCGACCGCTACATACTGAAGTCGTTCGTCGGACCTTTCGTCGCGATCCTCTTCGTCGTGGTCTTCATCCTGATGATGCAGACGCTCTGGCTCTATATCGACGAACTCGTGGGCAAGGGCCTGGGCATACGCACCATCCTGGAATTCCTGTTCTGGGGCGTGTGCAGCCTCGCCCTGCCGCTTGCACTGCCGCTCGCCACGCTGCTCGCCTCCACGATGACCGTGGGGCAGCTCGCCGAGCGCGGGGAGCTGATGGCCATCCGCGCCTCCGGCATCTCCTTCGGACGCGTGATCGTGCCGATCGCGATCGTCGCGGCGCTGATCGCCGGCGGGACCTTCCTCGTCTGCTCGCGGCTCGTGCCCTACGCCTACAACCAGATCTACACCCTGCGCGACGACATCGCCCGCACCAAGGACGAGATCAAGATTCCGCCCGGGACCTTCTACAACGGCATAGACGGCTACATCCTCCGGGTGGGCGCCCAGGACAAGGCGACCAAGATGCTCCACGACGTGCAGGTCTACGACCACACCGCCCATAAGGGCAACATCTCGGTCACGATGGCCGACTCCGCCATCCTGAAGATGTCCAAGAGCAAGGACTACCTGACCTTCACGCTCTACCACGGCTCCACCTACCGCGAGGACAACAACGTCCGCTACAACGACACGAGCCTGGTCCTCCAGCACATCGACTTCGCCCGCCAGGACCTGCTCATCCCGCTGAAGAACTACAGTTTCGAGAAGTCGGACACCGTCCGCTTCGACGATGCCATCAAGACCAAGCAGATGGCCGAACTGCGCCACCTGAGCGACTCGCTGCGCCATTATCTCGATTCCCTGCACGACCTGCATTATAACCAGATCCGGCGCGGCGCCACGTTCCAGCAGGCCCGCCAGCTGGACACGGCCCACCGCAATCCGGACAGGATCGCTTTCAGTTCGAAGGACTACCTTGTCTGGACGGGACCGGACGCGGCGGCGCAGGCGCGCATCCGGGCCGCCGAAAATGCGCAGCGGCTCGGCAGCGAGATCAACAACTTCCGCTTCGAGACCTACGACCGGAGTTTCAACCTGCGGCAGTCCGACCTTTCGTTCCTGGAGAAATACGCCCAGGGGCTCGCCTGCTTCCTTCTCTTCTTCATCGGCGCCCCGATGGGTTCGCTCGTGAAGAGCAAACGGGGCGGCCTGGGCGTGGGACTCATCATTTCCGTGCTCTTCTTCGTCCTCTACTACGTGGTCAACATCTCCGGCAGCAAGCTGGCCCGCGACGGTGTCGTGGAGACGCCCGTGGGGGTGTTCATATCGGCCGCCGTCATCGCGCCGATCGGAGGGTTCCTGACCTGGAAGGCCCTGCGCGACGCGGAACTCTTCAACGTCGACCAGATCAAGATCTGGTGGCGCCGCCTCAAGAGCAAGGTGGTGCGGCTGTTCCGTCCCACGCGCATCGTCTATATGGGCACGCCCGAATTCGCCGTGAAGCCGCTGGATACCCTCGTGAAGGCGGGCTACAAGGTGGTGGGTGTGGTCACCGTGGCGGACAAACCCTCCGGGCGCGGCCTCAAGATGAACGAAAGCGCCGTCAAGCAGTATGCCGTGGAGCACGGCATACCGGTCCTGCAGCCCCTGAAGCTCAAGGATCCGGAGTTCCTGGAGGCCCTGCGCGCCTGGAAGGCGGACCTGTTCGTGGTGGTGGCTTTCCGTATGCTTCCCGAGGAGGTGTGGGCTATGCCCAGGCTCGGCACCTTCAACCTCCACGCGGCGCTGCTGCCGCAGTACCGTGGCGCCGCCCCGATCAACTGGGCGGTCATCAATGGGGAGAAGATGTCCGGCGTGACCACCTTCATGATCGACAAGGACATCGACACCGGCGGTATCATCCTCCGCCAGGAGTGCCGCATCCGTCCCGACGAGACGGCGGGCGAACTGCACGACGAGCTGATGGAAATCGGCTCCGAGCTGGTCCTTCAGACGGTCGAAGGCCTGATCCAGCACAATGTCGAGCTTCGCGTGCAGCGCTCCTTCATCCAGGGTTCCGAAGAGCTGCGTCCCGCCCCGAAACTTACCCGCGAGCTCTGCCACATCGACTGGGCCCAGCCCACCGACAAGGTCTACAACCTCATCCGCGGCCTCTCTCCGTACCCTGCCGCGTTCGCCGAACTGGTCAGAGATCAGGAGTCTCTGACTCTCAAGATCTTCCGGACGGAGAAGCGCCCGGACCTCAATGCGGCGCCGGGCACCGTCCTGAGCGACGGCAAGACCTGGATCGCCATCGCGACCGCCGACGGCGCCCTCGAGCTCACCGAGCTCCAGCTTTCCGGCAAGAAGCGGATGGGTGCCGCCGAGTTCCTTCGCGGCTGGCGGGAGCCCGAGAGTTGGCGCGCGGTCTAAGAATATGACCCTGAGAGCGATTGCTTTTGTTATTTAAAGGGATTTGACGTATCTTTGCATCCCTATGCCTAAATACGTACTTAATCCCGAAACCCTGCTGTACGAGGAGCAAGAGGCGCCCCGGTACCTCCATCCCGTCCGCATCGTGGTGGCCGTGCTGGCCGCGGCGGGTTTCGTGCTGCTGTATTTCTGGCTCTACACCTCCGTCTTTCACTGGGACCTGCCGCGCACCGCGATGCTCAAACGCAAGGCGGCCGCCTGGGAGGCGAAGATGGAGGTGCTCTCCAACCGCTTGGACCTCTACGACCGCACGCTGACCGGCATCGAGCAGCGCGACGACGAGGTGTACCGCTCGATCTACGGCCTGGGCGAGATCCCGGATGCGGTCAAGAATTCCGGCCTGGGCGGCATCAACCGCTACGCCGAACTGGACCGTCTCGGGACGAATTCGTCGCTGGGCTGGTCGGTGCGGCGTCTGGATAACCTGACCAAGCGCGTGTACATCCAGGGTAAGGCCCTGGACGAAGTGGGCCAGCTGGCGCGCAGCGCCGGCGATATGCTCGCCTGCGTGCCGAGCGTGCCGCCGCTGCTGCCGGACCACAGGAAAGTCCTGCTGTCGAGCGGCTTCGGCCTGCGCACGGACCCCGTCTTCGGCGGGGGCGAGGCGCACGGCGGGCAGGACCTCGCCACGGATTCCGGCACCCCGGTCTATGCCACGGGCGACGGCGTGGTGACCCTGGCGGAGTTCAAGACCAACGGCTACGGCAACCAGGTCGTCATCAATCACGGCTACGGCTACGAGACCCGCTACGCCCACCTGAGCGTGATGACCGTGGTGGAGGGGATGACCGTCAAGCGGGGCGAGCAGATCGGCAACGTGGGCACGACGGGCAAGTCCACCGGCCCCCACCTCCACTACGAGGTCGTCTACCGGGGCAACCGGGTGAACCCGATGAATTATATGGATTTCAATATGCCGCTCGAGGAGTACCGGGCGATGATCTCCACCCGCAAGGAGGAGTCGCCGAAGGGCAGGCGGACCAGTACGACGGAACTGCTCCGGCGCAGCAGACGGGGAAATGAGTAAGCGCAGGCCGTTCATATTCGACGCCGAGAATTTCCACTTCGGCGAGGTGCCGCGCCAGATCGGCAGGACTCTCCTGACGCTGCTGGTCTATATGCTGCTGACCTTCACCCTGGCTGTGCTGGTGTACCTGGCCTTCACGCTGGTGTTCCGCACGGACACGGAGCGCCGCCTGCGGCGCGAGATCCGGATGTACGAGCGTATCTACCCCGGCCTGGAGGAACGCGAGCAGCTGCTCGGCGACGCGCTGGCCAATCTCCAGTATAAGGACAACGAGATCTATTCGCTGGTGTTCCACACCCCCGGGGCGCCGATCCTGGACCCGATGGAGGAGCAGGACGTTCCCCGCGAGCTCGACACCATCCCCGACCACAGGCTGGTGGAATACACCCGCGACAAGGCCGACAGCCTGCTGCGGCGCAGCCGTGACGTGGAGGAGACCTTCGTGCGCATCGTCAAAGCCCTGAACGACTCCTCGACGGTCCTTCCGCCGATGACCCTGCCCATCGAAGACATCACCTACCCGCAGGTCGGCGCGTCCGCCGGCCGCAAGATGAACCCCTTCTACAAGGCCTACGTCTTCCACGAGGGGCTGGACCTGATCGTCGCGCGCGGCACGCCCGTGCTGGCCGCGGCGGACGGTACGGTGAAATCGGCCGATAACGAGCGGGCGAAGGGCAACACGGTGCGCATCACCCACAAGGGCGGCTACGAAACGGTCTACGCCCACCTCGAGAGTATGGACGTGCACGCCGGACAGCGGGTGAAGGCCGGGCAGCGGCTGGGCGCCGTGGGGATGTCCGGACAGGCCTTCGCCCCGCACCTGCACTACGAAGTGCGCAAGGACGGCGTGGTGACGGATCCCGTGGGATACCTGTTCGCGTCGGTCAGCCCATCGGACTACGTGAATATGCTGTATATGTCCGTAAATACGTTGCAATCAATGGATTAAACATATGGAGAAATTGTATTACTCGATTGGCGAAGTGGCCGGGATCCTCGGCGAGTCGGTCTCCCTGGTGCGCTTCTGGTCCAACTCTTTCCCGAAACTCATCAAGCCCAAGCGCAACGCCAAGGGCAACCGCCAGTTCACGGCCGCCGACGTGGAGACTTTCAAGCAGATCCACCACCTGGTCAAGGACCGCGGACTGACGCTCGAAGGCGCCGCCCAGCAGCTCGCCGCCGACCGCCGCCCCGTCGACAGGAACGTCCGGGCGCTCGAATCGCTCAAGGAAATCCGGGCCCAACTTATGGAGATTAAGAAAAATATTTCCTAAATTTGCAAATTGGATAAAACGCAAAAATAAACACGAAAGCATATATGGCTACCACCAAGAAAACATCGAAAGTGCAGACTCCGATCGACGAGCGCGAAACCTTCGTCTCGCTGCGGAAAAACTTTGCGGAGTCCGAGCAGAGCACGCAGGAAAAACTCAAAGTCCTCTATGAATTGCAGGAGGCCGACATCGCCATCGACGAGCTGGTCCACCTGCGCGGCGAACTGCCCGCCGAAGTCGCCCTCCTCGAGGAGGAGCTCGCCGGCCTGCACGCCAAGTCCGAGCGGATCGGCCAGCTGATCGAGGGCTACAACGAGACCATCAACCGCGCCAACAAGGAGATCGTCGAGCTGGACGCCGAGATCGAGAAATACCGCAGCCAGCTGGAGAACATCTCCAACAGCCGTGAGTTCGACTCCATCAACAAGGAGCTCGAGAACCAGGGCCTGCTGCGCGCCATCGCCGAGAAGAACATCAACGAGGCCCGCGAGGCCATCGAGGAGCGCAAGATCGACCGCGAGCGCCTGTCCGACCGGATCCTCATCCGCGAGGAGGACCTCAAGGCCAAGCAGGACGAGCTCGCCACGATCGTCGAGTCCACCGCCAAGGAGGAGAAGGCCCTGCAGGCCAAGCGCGCCGAGTGCGCCGCCAAGATCGACGAGCGCACGCTGAGCGCCTACGAGCGCATCCGCGGCAACGCGCACAACCACCTCGCCGTGGTGACCCTGTTCCCGAAGAATGCCGACGGCACGTACGGCGACGCCTGCGGCGGCTGCTTCCACACCATCACGCCCCAGCGCATCATCGACATCGCTTCCGGCAAGAAGCTCGTCATCTGCGAGCACTGCGGACGCATCATCGTCAACCCTGACATCTAGGCCCTATGCCCGCGCAACGGCCCGGCAATTCCCGCAAGAAAGACCAGTCGGTCAGTCTCGAGACGCTCGGCCTGGAGATCGGCAACAAACCGCCCCAGGCTCCCGACGTCGAAGAGGCCGTGCTGGGCGCCATGCTGCTGGAGCCCTCCTGCGTGGACCTGGCGATGGAGGAGCTGTCGCCCTCCTGTTTCTATGACCCCAAGCACCGGATGATCTTCGAGGCGATGGCCCGCCTGGTCACGGACCATACCTCGGTCGACATCATCACGGTCAGCAGCGAGCTCAAGGCCCAGGGGAACCTGGAGGCCGTGGGCGGGACCGTCGTGCTCGCCAACCTGTCCGGGAACGTCGGCTCGGCGGCCCACATCGAGTACTACGTCAAGATCCTCAAGCAGAAGACGATCCAGCGCGACCTGATCTCCGCCTCGTACGACATCCTGCGGGACTCGTTCGACGACTCGATCAAGGTGGACGACCTCATCGACAAGGCGCAGAGCAAGGTCTACGAGGCCATCCAGAGCAATGTCCGCCGCGAAGTGCAGGACATCGGCAGCCTGATCAACGCCGCGATGTCGGACATCCAGGAGATGCAGGGCAGCACCGGCCTGAACGGCGTGCCGTCCGGGTTTACCAGCATCGACCGCATCACGATGGGCTGGCAGAAGTCCGACCTGATCATCCTGGCGGCCCGTCCGTCCGTGGGTAAGACGGCGTTCTCGCTCAACCTGGCGCGCAACGCCGCGGTGGACCACCATATGGCCGTCGCCTTCTTCTCCCTGGAGATGTCGGCGATCCAGCTGGTCAAGCGCCTGATCACGTCCGAGTCCGGCCTGCCGGCCGACAAGATCAAGGGCGGGGTCAAGCTGGAGGACTACGAGTGGGAACAGCTCGAATACAAGCTCAAGGCGCTGTCCAAGGCGCCGCTATACATTGACGACACACCGGGACTCCCGCTGATGGAGTTCCGCACCAAGGCCAAGAACCTCGTCAAGAACAAGGGCGTCCGCCTGATCGTCGTGGACTACCTGCAGCTGATGCAGGGGCCCGCCGAACTGAAGGGGATGCGCGAGCAGGAGGTGGCGGCCATTTCCCGTACGCTCAAGGCCACGGCCAAGGAGCTGGACGTGCCGATCATCGCCCTCTCGCAGCTGTCCCGCCAGGCGGTGCAGCGCCAGGGCGGCGGCGGCAAGCCGCAGCTGAGCGACCTTCGCGAGTCCGGCTCCATCGAGCAGGACGCCGATATGGTGCTGTTCATCCACCGGCCCGATTTCGTGGGCCTGAGCGAGAACCCGGAGGACCGGGAGAAGACGCAGATCATCATCGCGAAGCACCGCAACGGCGAGACCTGCGAGATCGACATGCTCTTCAAGAGCGAACAGATCCGCTTCGTCGAGCTGAACGACACGCTCGATATGCGGGCGGAGTCGATGGTCATCGATTCGGCTATGAATTCAATGGTCAACCATGACTTCCTATAGTGAGATCAGCCATCGCGGACGGATCGTCTCGATCACGCCCGAGGTCACGACCGTGGAGATCGTGTCCGAGTCGGCCTGCAGCGCCTGCCACGCCAAGGGGCTTTGCAGCCTGGGTGACAGTGCCGTCAAGCAGGTCGAGCTTCCGACCCGCGGCTGGGACAACTACGCCGTGGGGCAGGAGGTGGACGTGGTCCTGAAGGCCACGATGGGCCACAAGGCCGTCTGGGTCGCCTACGTGGTGCCCCTGATGCTGCTGGTGACCTCCCTGCTGGGGACCATCTTCGCGGGCGGCAGCGAACTGCTTGCCGGCGTGGTCGCGGTCGGTGCCGTGGCCCTTTACTACCTGGTCGTCTGGTTGAAGCGCGACAAATTGAGAAAAGACTACATATTTAACATTAGAACATAATGACTCAGACGATTATCTGGACCGTCGCGATCCTGACCGTTCTGGGCTTGCTGCTTGCGCTCATCCTCTTCTGGGTGGCGCGCAGGTTCCGGGTCGAGGAGGATCCGCGCCTTGACGAGGTGGAGAAGGTGATGCCGGGCGCCAATTGCGGCGGCTGCGGTTTCGCCGGCTGCCGCGCCTTCGCCGATGCGGCGGTCAAAGCTTCTGATCTCAGCACGCAGTACTGTCCCGTGGGCGGCGACGAGGTGATGCAGAAAGTGGCTGCCATCCTCGGCCTGGCCGTGGAGGCGAAGGCCCCGCAGGTCGCGGTGGTCCGCTGCAACGGGACCTGCGAGAACCGTCCGCGCACCAACGAGTACGACGGTGCCGCGTCCTGCCGGATCAAGGCCGCCCTGTACAGCGGCGATACGGGATGTCCCTTCGGCTGCCTGGGATGCGGAGACTGCGTCGCTGCCTGCCAGTTCGGCGCGCTGTCGATGGACCCGGCGACCGGTCTTCCCGTCGTGGACGAGAGC
>JAFZBH010000032.1 GCA_017561865.1 Bacteroidales bacterium
GGAGAAGGCACCGCCCCCGTGGGCGCCGCGTCCGCCGTAGGTGTCGACGATGATCTTGCGGCCGGTCAGGCCCGTGTCGCCCGCCGGGCCGCCGATCACGAACTTTCCGGTCGGGTTGACGTGCAGGATGAAGGAGCCGTCGAACAGCCTGGCCGTGCGCTCCGGAAGGGAAGCCACGAGGCGGGGGAGGACGATTTCCCGCACGTCCTTCTCGATGCGGGAGCGCATACGCTCGTCGTCGCTGTCGAACTCGTCGTGCTGCGTGCTCAGCACGATGGTGTGGATGCGCACCGGGATGCGGTGGCCCGTGAACTCGACGGTGAACTGGGCCTTGGCGTCCGGGCGCAGGTAAGGCATCAGCTGCGGCTCGCGGTGACGGATGTCGGCGAGGACCTGCAGGAGCTTGTGCGAAAGGGACAGGGCGAGGGGCATATACTCCTCGGTGTCGCGGGATGCGTAGCCGAACATCATTCCCTGGTCGCCGGCGCCCTGCTCGGCGAGCTCCTCGCGGTCGACGCCGCGCCGGATGTCCGCGCTCTGCTCGTGGATGGTGGAAATGACCCCGCACGAAGCGGCATCGAACCCGTATTCGGCCTTGGTGTAGCCGATGCGGGCGATGACGCGGCGCACGGTGGCGGGAATGTCGACGTAGGCGCGGTCGGAACTCACTTCGCCGCCGACGACGACGAGCCCCGCGGTGCAAAAGGTTTCACAGGCGACTTTCGCCTCCGGATCCTGCCGGAGGAATTCGTCGAGAATGGCATCTGAAATCTGGTCGGCGACTTTGTCGGGATGACCTTCGGAGACGGACTCCGATGTAAAGAGGCAGTTCATCTTTTTTAGCATTTTTGACGAGGTTGCAAGCAGTCAAATCTGTCCTCGTGGGTTGTTGATAATTCGCGGCAAAGATAGCAATAATTGTTGATAAAAAATCCCAAAAGCTTTTGTCCGTTTCAAATTCGTAAATTAACTTTGCGGCGCGATATTGTGTACAACAAGCCGAAAGCCCGATAAGTAATTCAATTTTACCATATTATCAACATTATGAAACAAACCTTCAAGAGCCTTTTGCTGTCTTTTGCAGCAATGCTTTTCGTTGTTTCTGCGTTTGCGCAGGTGACAACCTCCTCTCTGAACGGCCGTATCGCCGACCAGAAAGGTGAACCGGTTGCGGGCGCGACCGTCGTCGCCGTCCACACGCCCTCCGGGACCCAGTACTACGCTGTGGCCAACGCCGAGGGCCGTTTCTTCATCAACGGTATGCGCGCCGGCGGTCCCTACTCCGTCGAGGTCAGCTGCCTGGGCTACCAGAGCGTGACCTACACGGACGTGACCCTTTCCCTCGCGGAGGCCTACGCCCTCGATGCCACCCTTTCGGATGACACCCAGATGCTGAGCGAGGCCGTCGTGATCTCCACCGCCGCGTCCAAGTTCGCCACCGAGAAGACCGGTGCCGCGACCAACATCACCAGCAGCCAGATCACCTCGCTGCCGACCGTCAGCCGCAGCATCAGCGACGTGACCCGCCTGTCGCCTTACGGCGGCAACGGAATGAGCTTCGCCGGCAGCGACGGACGTACCGCCAACTTCACCGTCGACGGTGCCAACTTCAACAACAACTTCGGTCTGTCCGACAAACTCCCCGGCGGCGGCAACCCGATCTCGATCGACGCCATCGAGGAAATGCAGGTCGTGATCTCCCCGTATGACGTCCGCCAGACCAACTTCATCGGCGGCGGCGTCAACGCCATCACCAAGTCCGGTACCAACACCTTCAAGGGTACGGCCTACGTGTATCACCGCAATGAGAACATGCGCGGCGACACCGTGGACGGCGAGCAGATCGGCGGCGCCCGCGAGAAGGACCGCAACACCACCTACGGCTTCACCCTGGGCGGCCCGATCATCAAGAACAAGCTCTTCTTCTTCGTCAACGCCGAGTACTCCGTGATCCCGACCGTGGTCAACCGCTGGCAGGGTTCCACCGACGGCAAGGCCGACGCCAACAACTTCATCTCCCGCACCAAGCTGTCCGACCTGAAGACGGTTTCCGACTACGTCCAGCAGAAATACGGCTACAACACCGGCTCCTGGACCGACTTCCCGGCCAACGAGAACAATATGAAGGTCCTGGCCCGCATCGACTGGAACATCAGCGACAAGCACAAGCTCGCGCTGCGCTACAACTACACGCTCAACAACTACTGGAACTCCCCGAACGCCTCCTCGATGGACGGCGGCACCCGTATGTCCGGCGCCCGTATGTCCCAGTATTCGATGTCCTTCGCCAACTCGATGTATTCGATGCAGAACATCGTCAGCACCGTGTCCATGGACCTCAACAGCCGCCTGAGCGACAACCTGTCCAACCAGTTCCTCGCCACCTATTCCAAGCTGGATGACGTCCGCGGCACCAACTCCGAGGAGTTCCCGTTCATCGACATCCTCGACGACACCCAGAGCAACAACTACATGGCCCTCGGCTATGAGCTGTTCACCTGGAACAACGCCGTGCACAACACCGTGGCGAACATCAAGGACGACCTGACCTGGTACAACGGCTCCCACAAGGTGACCGGCGGCGTCAGCTACGAGTACCAGATGGCCGACAACCAGTATATGCGCAACGGTACCGGTTACTACCGCTACTCTTCCCTGAACGACTTCCTCAGCGGCGCAGCCCCCGAGATCGTCAACCTGACCTACGGTTATGACGGCGAGCAGAAGCCGGCCGCCCGCGTGCAGTTCCACAAGCTCGGCATCTATGCCCAGGACGAGTGGAATATGACCAGCAACTTCAAGCTCACCTACGGCATCCGCCTGGACGGCCTGTTCTTCGACAACGGCGACCTGATGACCAACAAGGCCATCTACGACCTGAAGTACTATCCGCGCCGTTATGACTACACCGAGACGCGCATCGACACGGGCAAGTGGCCTACCTCCAACCTGACCGTCTCCCCGCGCGTCGGTTTCAACTGGGACGTCCTCGGTGACAAGACCCTCAAGGTCCGCGGCGGCACCGGCCTCTTCTCCGGCCGTCTCCCGCTGGTGTTCTTCACCAATATGCCGACCAACGGCGGTCTGGTCCAGTATCAGGCCCAGATCAATGCCAAGAACGCTGCGAAGAAGGGCTTCTCGATGAACGAGTTCGCCGGCGGCCTCGTGACCGATGCCAACGGCAAGGCCACGGTCGACGCCCTGTACCAGAAGCTCGTCGGCCTGGGTTATCCCAGCACCGTCAAGCCTGAGGACGGCACCGTGCCTTCCTCCATCAGCGCCGTGGATTCCAAGTTCAAGATGCCGCAGGTCTGGAAGACCTCCCTGGCCGTCGACTACTCCTTCCCGACTTCCTTCCCGATGTCCATCGAGGTGGAGGGTATCTTCAACAAGACCATCAACGCCGTGTCCATCTCCGACTGGAGCATGAACGACGTGGCCGGTTTCGCCCGCTTCAACGGTGCCGACAACCGTCCGATCTACCCGACCGGCTTCCGCAACAATACCAAGGCTTTCGTCCTGGAGAACACGAACCAGGGCTACGGCTGGTCCGCCAACGTGACCCTGCAGGCCCGTCCGGTCGAGGGGCTGAGCCTGATGGCCGCCTACACGCACACGGTCAACAAGGAGATCACCGGTATGCCGGGCAGCGCGGCCGAGTCCGCCTTCACCTACGTGCCGACGAACGAGGGTCCGAACTACATCAAGCTGCACAACTCCCAGTATGTGACTCCGGATCGCTTCATCGCCTCCGTGACCCACAACGACAACAGCGGCAACCACTACAGCCTCATCTATGAGACCTGGCGCGGCGGTTACAACTACTCCTATATGACGACCAACGACATGAACGGGGACGGCTACAACTACGACGCCATCTACATCCCGACCGACGAGCAGGTTGCCGCCAGGCAGTTCCGCTTCGTCTCCACCGACGATGCCACCCGCTTCATGGATTATGTCCACAACAGCCCGTACCTGAGCAAGCATCAGGGCGAGTATGCCGAGGGCTACAGCGTGTACTCCCCGTGGGTGCACCGCGTGGACCTGAGCTACAAGCACGACTTCACCGTGAAGATCGGCGGTTCCACCAACACCCTGCAGCTCAACCTCGACATCAAGAACCTGCTGAACCTGTTCAACTCCAGCTGGGGCGTGAGCAAGTACCTCAACCCGGCGATCGGTTCCGACGCCCGCATCCTCAAGTACGAGGGTGTCGACGCGGACGGCTATGCGACCTTCTCCACGCCGGCTGCCATCAACGGCAACACGCAGACCTGGACCTTCAACCACGGCATCGGCCAGTGCTGGTACGCCTCCGTCGGTCTTAAGTATTTGTTTAACTAATTCATAGCGAGCACGATATGAAAGCGAAATATTGCATCCTTTCCCTGATTGCCTCCCTGGCCGTCCTCTTCGGTTGCCAGAAAGAGGCGGATCACTTCCTGAGCGAGGTTTCCGTGTCGTCTTCCTACGTGGCCATCGATATGGCCGGCGGTTCCACGAGCATCTCCGTCGACGCCAGCGGCAGCTGGAGCATCGCCGGAATGCCCGAGTGGCTGTCCGTCAGCCCCGAGTCCGGCTCCGCCGGCCAGGGTACGATCACTTTCTCCGCTCCCGCCACGCTGGATGGCCGCAGCGCCGAGCTTCAGCTGAGCTGCAACGGCAAGACCCAGAACATCAACGTGATCCAGGGTCTGTCCACCGTGTCTCCCGCCACCTGCGCCGAGGTCATTGCCGGTCCTGAGAGCAAGACCTACCGCGTGACCGGTATCTGCACCCGTATCGCCAACACCAACTATGGCAACTGGTATCTGCAGGACGCCACCGGCGAGATCTACATCTATGGCACCGTCAACGCCGCCGGCAACTACGCCTGGTCGAGCTTCGGCATCGATGTCGGTGACGAGGTCACCGTCGAAGGCCCGAAGACGGTCTACAACGGCACCGTCGAGCTCGTCGACGTCCAGGTGGTCAAGGTCAACAAGTCCCTCATCAAGGTCGCCGAGATGGATCCCGAGGACGGCACCATCCCGTCCGACGGCGGTGAGCTGACCGTCAAGCTGACCAACAAGGGCACCGGCGTCTATGTCGAGATCCCCGAGGCTGCCCAGAGCTGGCTCTCCATCGCTGCCATCGCCGGCAACACGGTGACGTTCCGCGCCGTGGAGAACTTCGCCGGTCCGCGCAACGCGACCCTCGTGTTCAAGACCACCGATGGCAAGAAGGAGTACACCGCCGAGACCAAGGTGACCCAGCTGGGCGCCACCGGTTCCCAGGCCCTCCCGTTCACCGTCAGCGAGGCCATCGAGTATATGACCAACCTGGGTGAGGAGACCGCCAAGGACTTCTACGTGAAGGGCATCGTCTCCAAGGTCGTGAACGAGTTCAGCGCCGAATATGGCAACGCCACGTTCTGGATCTCCGAGGACGGCGTCTTCAACGACGACCTGACCAAGGACTTCGAGGGTTTCCGCGTCCTGTGGCTGGACAACAAGGAGTGGGCTGAGGGCAACGCCCAGATCGCCGTCGGCGCCGAGGTGGTCCTCTGCGGCCACCTGACCGTCTACAAGAAGGACGACAAGGTCACCATCGAGACGGCCGGCAAGAAGGCTTACGTCTACAAGGTCAACGGCGTGACCGCCGAGGCTGACGGCATCGGCACGGAGGCCCTTCCGTTCAACGTGGCCGGCGCCAGCGCTTCCATCGACGGCGGCTGCAAGAGCGACGTCTTCGTGCAGGGCAAGATCTCCGCGATCCTGTACAGCTTCAGCGCCCAGTACGGCACCGCCACCTTCTGGATTTCCGACGACGGAAAGGCCTATGGCGTGTCCGACGACAAGAAGTCCACTTCGGATCCCGCCCACGACTTCGAGTGCTACAGCGTGTACTGGAAAGACGGGCAGCCTTGGGCTGAAGGCGAGACCCAGATCGCCGTCGGCGACGACGTCCTCGTCAAGGGCCAGCTCACCAAGTACGGTTCGACCTACGAGACTTCCAGCAAGAAGGCCTGGGTCTACAGCCTGAACGGCAAATAATATTTATCTATCTTCCGAAAGGACCGGCCCTGACTGAGGACCGGTCCTTTTTTGCGTTCTTCCCGGAAATTCCGTAACTTCGTAGATTATGAGCAGATTGAAGATTTTTCCCATATTATGCCTGTTGGCGGTGATGGCGGCGGCCTGCAGCAAGGAGCCAGCGAGCCTGAATCTGTTGACGACGTCCCTTTCCTTCTCCAACGAAGGCGGAACGCAGGAAATCGCTTTCCTGACCAACCAGAGCTGGTCGGTACGCTCCGGCGACAGCTGGCTGACGGTCGATCCTTCGTCCGGAAGCGCCTCCGACGCCTACCAGCGGGTGACGGTCACGGTCGGCGGGAACGCCTCCGAGCAGGCCCGCACGACGGAACTGACCGTCGTGGCGGGTGAACTGACCGGGCGCGTCAGCGTCACGCAGGCGGGAGAGCCGCGCCTGACCGTCGCCGCGTTCCGCGCCAAGAAGGCGGACAAGACGACCTGGTACAAGCTGACGGGCGAGATCGCCTCCATCGAGAACGAAGAGTACGGCAATTTCTTCCTCTTCGACGAGACGGGTTTCGTGTATGTCTACGGCCTGTGCGAGGCACAGGCGGCCACCAACGACCAGACGTTTTCGAAACTGGGCCTGAAGGTGGGCGACACGGTCACGATGATGACCCTGCGCAGCGAATACAACGGGACCGTCGAGGCGGGAGGCACGACGCCGGCTTATTTCGTGTCAAAGACGGCAGGGGAGTACAAACTGGGCCGGAAAGTATCTTCCACCAAGGCTCTCTGGCTGGAGCTCCCGGCCACGTCCGCTTCCGACGGACAGGACCTGCTGATCCACTCGTTCCCCGACGGCAGCCGCAACTATGCCGCCTACTGGGATTATGACAACCTGGTCTCCATCTGGGTGGCCTATCCGCTCTGCGCGGGCAACATCGGCACCGGCGAGCGGACGGAGAAGTTCACGCTCAATCCGCTCCTGTCCCGGGATAAACAGCCTTATCTGCCGACGGCCTACAAGAGAGGCAACGCGGGGACCTACGACCGCGGTCACCAGATACCATCGGCCGACCGGTGGAGCTACCGGGTGAATCTCGAGACCTTCTTCGGCACCAATATGACCCCGCAGGACAAGGGATTGAACTCCAATGCCTGGTCCGTGCTGGAGAACAAGGTTCGCGCCTGGGCGAAGCACAAGGACACCGACACGCTCTATGTCGTGACAGGCTGTTTCGTGAAGGGCAGCGACAAATACGTCCTCGACGCCGACGGCAAACACGTGACCGTGCCGACAGGTTACTACAAAGCGCTTCTTCGCCGCGACAAGGATCAGGGCTACAGCGCGGCCGCCTTCTGGTTCGACAACAAGGAAAACACGGCGACCAGCATCCAGAAATCGATGGCCCTGAGCATAGACGAGCTGGAGAAGAAGGTGGGCGTGGACTTTTTCGTGAACCTCCCCGCCGACACGCAGAAAGAAGTCGAGGCGCAGAACCCTGCCGACGCTGCCTGGTGGTGGAACAATTAAACTGCTGAGAATGAAGAGATTGGTTTTGCTGTTTTGCCTTGTCCTCCTGCTGCCCGCCTGTACGGAGCAGCTTTCGGACGACGCCTATGTGGTCGGCTTCTACAATGTGGAGAATCTTTTCGATACGGAGCACGACCGGGGCAAGAACGACCGCGCCTTCACGCCGGAAGGCGAGAACGCCTGGACGGTCGACAAATACGAAAAGAAACTCTCCAACCTGGCCTCGGTCATCCGCTCGATGGAGCAGAAGAACGGCCGCTGGCACGCCCTGCTCGGCCTGGCCGAAGTGGAGAACGACCGGGTCCTGCAGGACCTGGTCGAGCGGAAAGAGATTTCCGAGGCGGGCTATAAGTTCGTCCATTACGAAAGTCCCGACCCGCGCGGCATCGACTGCGCGCTGCTTTACCGGCCGGAGTATTTCGAACTGCTGGACTCGTACGCCATCCCGTTCGATTTCAAGACCCGGAGCGGCATCGTCTTCGAGAAGACCCCCGAGGAGCAGCGTTCGTTCAAGACGCGCGACATCCTGTGCGCCCGCGGGCGCCTGGGCGGGGAGATGACGGCCGTCTACGTATGTCACTGGCCTTCCCGTTCGGGGGACAAAGGCGAAGACCTGCGCTGCCGTGCTGCGGAGATCGTCCGCACCGACGCAGCGAAACTGGAAAAGCGCTTCCCGGGCATCAACATCATCGTGATGGGCGATATGAACGACAATCCGGAGGACGTCTGTATGGCGGAGTGGCTGCGCGGGCGCGAGACCATCGCCGCAGTGGGGGAGGGCGACTTTTTCTCCCCGTTCCTGCGTATGCACAAGGACGGTTTCGGCTCGCAGGAGTACCACGGCGAGTGGAACATCTTCGACTGCATCTTCGTGAACGCCGCCCTGACGGACGTCGACGCAGAAGGGAGCCTGCATATCCTCAGGAGCGACGCCTCCCATTACGGCTTCATCTTCAACCCGCCTTTCCTGACCCAGCAGGACGGCCGCTATGCCGGCACGCCCTTCCGGACCTTCTCCGGCGGGCAGTTCATCGACGGTTTTTCCGACCATTATCCGACTTATATCATACTGAGCAAATAAATGAAAAGAATCCTTGCCTTCGCAGCCATCATCCTTGCCATGACAGCCTGCCACAAACGCGTGAATCCCTTCCTGACCGAATGGGACACCCCTTACGGCATTCCGCCGTTCGAACAGATCAAAGCTTCCGACTACCTTCCGGCCATCAAGGCCGGCATCGAGCAGCAGACCGCCGAGATCGACGCCATCACGGCCAATCCCGACGCGCCGACCTTCGAGAACACCATCGTGCCGCTGGAGCTCTCCGGCAGGACCCTCGCCAAGGTGACCGGCGTGTTCTTCAACATCACCGAGACCGACCGCACCGACGAACTCGAGGCCATCGAGGAAGAAGCCATCCCGCTGATGAGCGAGCACGAGAACAACATTTCCTTCAACAAGGCCCTCTACAACCGCGTGGCGGCCGTGTATCACGCCGACCAGAGCGCCCTTACGCGTGAGCAGCAGATGGTGCTCAAGAAGCATTTCGAGAGCTTCGAGCGCGAAGGTATCGGCCTGCCCGAGGAGCAGCAGGCGCGCCTGCGCGAGATCAACGCCGACATCGCCGCCAAGACGCAGAAGATCGGCAACAACATCCTGGCCGAGTCCAACGACTTCCTCGACAGGTTCGGTTTCAGCGTGGCCGCCTATCCCGACAAGATGACGACCACGGAGGACCGCGAGCTGCGCCGCCAATACAACGAAGCCTACACCGCCCGCGGCCACCGCGGCAATGAATTCGACAACCGCCAGCTCTTGCTGGAGGTCCTGGACCTGCGCGCCGAAAAGGCGAAGATCCTGGGCTATCCCAACGCCGCCGCCTATATCCTGGCCAACAAGATGGCCGGTGATCCGCAGACGGTGGATTCGTTCCTGAATGACATCATGGAGGCGGCCGTGCTCAAGGCGAAGCAGGAGCGCGCCGACCTGCAGGCGATGATGGACCGCGACGTCAAGGCAGGCATCCTGCCCGAGGGGTCCACCATCGAGCCCTGGGACTGGTGGTACTATGCCGAGAAGGTCCGCTCCGAGAAGTACGACCTGGACGAGAGCCAGACCAAGCCCTATTTCCAGGCTGACAGCGTCGTGAACGGCATCTTCACCAACGCCCACATCCTCTACGGGGTGAATTTCGAGCGCCTGAAGGACGTGCCCGTGTATAATCCGGAAGTCAAAGCCTACAAGGTCACCGCGGAGGACGGTTCGCTGGTCGGCATCTTCACGACCGACTACAAGCCCCGCTCCAGCAAGCGCGGCGGCGCGTGGATGAACAACGTTCGCGAGCAGTACGTGGATGCCGCCGGGCAGGACGTCCGGCCGATCATCGTCAACGTGTGCAACTTCTCCGACGACCAGCTTTCCATCGACGAGGTGGAGACGGCCTTCCACGAGTTCGGCCACGCCCTGCACGGCCTGCTGACCCGCTGCCATTATCCGTCGGTGAGCGGCACCAACGTGACGCGCGATTTTGTGGAAATGTTCTCGCAGTTCAACGAGAACTGGGCCTTCCAGCCGGAACTGCTGGCCAAATACGCAAAGAATGCCGCCGGCGAGCCCATCCCGGAGGAACTGGTGCGCAAGATCCTCGCCGCCAAGAAGTTCAACCAGGGTTTCATGACGACGGAACTCTGCGCCGCCTCCATCCTGGATATGCGCTGGCACGAGTTGGAGAGCACGAAGGGAGTGGACATCGACGCGTTCGAAAAGCAGATCGCCGAAGAGATCGGGCTGATCCCCGAGATCACCTTCCGCTACCGCTCGACCTACTTCAACCACATCTTCTCCAGCGGCTATGCCGCGGGTTATTACGGCTACCTGTGGGCCGAAGTCCTGGACAAGGACGCCTTCAGCGTCTTCGAGGCTTCTCCGGACGGTCCGTATGACCTGGAGCTGGCGAAGAAGTTCAAGCAGACCTTCCTGGAGAAGGGCGGAAGCGAAGAGCCGATGACCCTCTACAAGAGCTTCGCCGGCCGCGAGCCCGACTCCGCCGCGATGCTCCGCGGCCGGGGCCTGACCGACTAGAAGACACTGTCGGCGAACGGAGTCTTCCAGACGGGCGGCCGGAAATTATTTTTCGGACAAGTTTGCCGAAAAACCAATTTCCGCTCCGCTGTCCGTTCGCCGGCTATTGTTGCTGAATGTAGTACGTTCCGACGTTATTGCCGCCGAAGACGGAGACCTCCAGGAGGTTTCCGTCTTTGTCTTGGATACGCTCGAAGAGGATGTCCAGGTTGTTGGATTCGTCCTTTCCGGTGCAGGTCTGGAACCGGCGCTTGCGCCCGGCATTGGTCCAACCCTGGCCCTGATTGAAATCCACCCGGTATTTCTTCACCTGCGGTCCGAGCAGGGTCACTTCTCCCTTCTCTTCGTCGATGACGACGGACGCCTCGACGGGCGTCTTGCGGCCGTAAGTGATCTCGCTGTAGATGGTATTCCGCCGCCTCGCGGCGCTGTTGTTGAGGTTCTCGGAAGAGCCTCCCTGCACGATGCCGAGGCTGTAGGAGCTGATCTGATACGTCTGCGCCTCCGCCGCCAGACAGCAGGCGAGGCCGGCCAAAAGGACAACAATCTTCTTAATCATACTGCGAAGATAACACTATTGCCAGAATAATCCATACTCCAAATCCCCATAAATAAGGAGCCCATCCCGTAAGATGCTATCCTATTTTTGATTATCTTTGCAAGATAAATTCGCCGGCGGGCGGAGTCCTCCGGACGGGGTCCCCGGAAATCTGTGATTTTTGGGGTGTAGAGACGGGCGGCCGGAAATTATTTTTCGGACAGGTTTGCCGAAAAACCAATTTCCGCTCCGCTGTCCGCCGCCGGCGGATGAGATCCTTCGACAAGCTCAGGATGACAAGGGGCAAGTTGAGGATGACGAGAGGAAAGTGATGACAAATATAAAAGAATAAAGATATATGAACCGTAAAGTACTTCTGATGATCCTCGACGGATGGGGCGAGGGCAAACACGATTATTCCAACGCCATCTGGGCGCAGGGCACGCCGACGATCGACGCCCTGCGTGCGAAATACCCCTATGGCCACCTGCAGGCCTGCGGCGAATACGTCGGCCTGCCCGACGGGCAGATGGGCAACTCCGAGGTCGGTCATATGAACCTCGGCGCCGGCCGCGTCGTCTACCAGGACCTCGTCAAGATCAATATGGCCGTCCGCGACCACAAGTTCCTCGACAATGCCGAGATCAAGGCGGTCTATGACTATGTCAAGACCTCCGGCAAGAAGCTCCACCTGATGGGCCTCACCTCCCACGGCGGCGTGCACTCCTCCCTGGAGCACGTCTATGAGTTCCTCCGCGTGGCAAAAGAATACGGCCTGGAGCAGGTCTATGTGCACGCCTTCATGGACGGCCGCGACACCGACCCGCGCAGCGGCAAGGGCTTCCTCGAAGAGCTCGAGCAGAAAATGGCAGAGACCACCGGCAAGATAGCTTCCGTGTGCGGCCGCTTCTATGCGATGGACCGCGACAAGCGCTGGAACCGTGTCAAGGAGGCCTACGACCTGCTGGTCGAAGGCAAGGGCGCCGCGTTCGAGTCCGCCATCGACGGCATCCAGGCATCCTACGATGCCGACGTGACCGACGAGTTCGTCAAGCCGATCGTCATCACGAAGGACGGCAAGCCCCTCGCCAGGATCGAGGAAGGCGACGCCATCATCTTCTACAACTTCCGCAACGACCGCGCCCGCGAGCTGACCACCGTGCTCACCCAGAAGGACATGCCGGAAGAGGGGATGAAGACCCTGCCGCTCTACTATTGCTGCCTGACTCCCTACGACGCCTCCTTCACCGGCGTGCACATCCTCTTCGACAAGGAGCTGGTGAACGACACCCTGGGCGAGACGGTCTCCAAGGCCGGCAAGCGCCAGCTGCGCATCGCCGAGACGGAGAAATACGCCCACGTGACCTTCTTCTTCAACGGCGGCCGCGAGCTGCAGTTCGAAGGCGAAGACCGGATCCTGGTGAACTCCCCGAAGGTGCCGACCTATGACCTGCTGCCGCAGATGAGCGCCCCCGAGGTGGCCGAGAAGCTGATCGACAAGATCAACTCCGAGGTCGAGGACCTCATCATCCTGAACTTCGCCAACGGCGACATGGTGGGCCACACGGGCGTCTACACCGCCGTCACCAAGACGGTCGAGTGCATCGACAAGCTCGTGGGCAAGGTGGTGGAGGCTGCCATCGCGCACGATTATGTCGTGCTGCTGACCGCCGACCACGGCAACGCCGACTACGAGGTTAATCCCGACGGCACGCCGAACACGGCCCATTCCCTCAATACGGTCCAGTTCGTGGTGATGAACGCGGGCGAAGAAGTGAAGAGCGTGAAGGACGGCGCGCTGTGCAACGTGGCGCCGACCATCCTCAAGCTGATGGGCATCCCGCAGCCTGCCGCGATGACCGCGGAGCCGCTCATCTAAGGATGTATAAGTTCGAGCCGATCCGCAAGACCCTGGTCTGGGGCACGGAGAGCTGGGTGCTCTCCGGTGTCCCGGGCTTCGAGTCGGTCGTGGCGGACGGTCCGGAGGCGGGCAGGAAAATCACCGAGTTGTTTCCCGGCGAGTTTCCGCTGCTCGTCAAGTTCATCGACGCGAAGCGCGACCTCAGCATCCAGGTGCATCCGGACGATGCGCTTGCCCTCAAGCGTCACGGCTGCCGGGGCAAGTCGGAGATGTGGTATGTGCTGGACGCGGCTCCCGGAGCAAAGCTGATTTCCGGCCTGAAGTCCGCCCTCACCCCGGACGAGTATGTCCGCCTGGTGGCGGAGGACTGCATCACGGAGGTCCTGGCGGAGCACGAGGTGTCTGCCGGTGACGTCTTTTTCCTGCCCGCCGGCCGCATCCATTCCATCGGGGGCGGATGCTATCTGGCGGAGGTCCAGCAGACTTCGGACATCACCTATCGCATCTATGATTACAACCGTCCGGGACTGGACGGAAAGCCCCGCCAGCTCCATACGGAACAGGCGAAGGATGCGATTGATTATCAGGTATATCCGGATTACCGGACGCATTATGAGGCGCGGGTGGACGAGCCCGTGGAACTGGTCCGCTGCCCGCAGTTCACGGTCGATATGGTGGATTTGACGCCGGCGGCGGAGTCTTCCAGACGGGCGGCCGGAAATTATTTTTCGGACAAGTTTGCCGAAAAACCAATTTCCGCTCCGCTGTCCGCCGCCGGCGACACGGTGTCGTTCTTAGTACTCATCGGAGTTTCCGGATCGGGCACGGTCCGTTCGCCGCAGGGCGAGACGACCCTGGCGGCGGGGGAGGCGGTACTGCTGATGGAAGGGGACCTGTCAGGCTTCAGCCTGATCCCCGGCCGGGACGGTCTCAGGCTCCTCTCCGCCCATATCTAACGCTTTCGCCGCCTTGGTCTTCGCCGGGGCGGCGAGCCTTTTCTTCAGGCCGCGCACGACTCCCAGGCCGAGCTCGGTCCAGGTGAACCAGGGCGTGTACTGGCGCACGAAGTTCGTGGCCAGGTTGGCGGGACGGTAGTGGTCCCGGAAGCCGGAGAAATCCTTCTCGACACCCTTTCCGAGCTTCTTGCGCTCGCGCGTGACGGCGTGGATGGCTTTGTTCAGCTCCGCCGTCGTCTTGATTTTGCCGTACTTGTCACTCATCGTTCTCGGTGTCGTAGAATACGTCGATGAACAGCTTGACGAAGAGGTCCCGGAAGAGGTCCTGCCGTTTCATCCACAGGACGACCAGGACGACCAGGAAGATGCCCGATATGATCAGCGTGCCCCACGGGGCGCCCAGCAGGCCGTTGAGCCATTGCAGCAGGGCGAGGGAGAGCAATCCGAGCACGAGGGCAAGGACTGCGAAGATCAGCAGGTAGGAGAGCGTCTGCCCGAGGGCCGTGGAGAGACCCCGGGTGGCCTTGAGCTTGGCTTCGTCGATGCGCAGGTCGGCATATTGCCGGGCTTCGCGGGTCAGCTCGGACAGCGATTTTTCCTTGGCCATCTTACTCGGAGGCTTCTTCGTCGGCGGCAGGGGCGGCCTGGGCCGGCTCTTCTTCCTGTTCTTCCTTGACCTTGGCGCTGAGCGCGTCCTCGAGCTTGTCCAGGCCCTTCATCACGGCGGCGCGGCCGTTGTTGAAGGCTTCGGAGCCCTTCTCCTTGAGATCTTCGACTACTTCCTCACCTTTCTCGGTGTTGGCGAGGAGCAGCAGCGCGGCGCCGGTGATGGCACCTGCAATGAATGCGAAAAATGAATTACCGTTGGCCATAGCGATATGTGTTTATTCTGGGTCTTCAATCAGTTCGAAATCCAGCAGGCGCTGCTCCAGGTTGGCGTTCTTCACCCGGATGCGTACCGCATCTCCGAGGCGGAACTGCCTGTGGCTGCGCTTGCCGACGAGCCGGTAGCGCGGCTCGTCGAATTCGAAGAAGTCGGAGCGGATGTCGCGCACCGACACCATTCCCTCGATCTTCGTGGGCTCGATCTCCACGTACATCCCCCACTCGGTGACGCCGGACACATGGCCGTCGTACTCCTCGCCGATCTTGTCCATCATGAACTCGACGAGTTTGTATTTGACGGAGGTGCGCTCGGCGTCCGCCGCGACGAGTTCGCGCTCGGAAGCGTGGCGGCACTCTTCTTCGTATTTCTCCTTCTTGCGGCTCTCCGCGCCGCCCAGGTAGAGCGACAGCAGGCGGTGCACCATTAAGTCGGGGTAGCGGCGGATGGGGGAGGTGAAGTGCGTGTAGAACTTGAAGGCGAGGCCGTAGTGGCCGATGTTGTCGGTGCTGTAGCAGGCCTTGGCCATCGCCCGCAGGGCGAGATTCTCCATCGCGGCGAATTCGGGTCTGCCCTTGGCCGACTCGAGCAGCTGGTTGAGGGCTTTCGCGGTGGCGTGGGCGCGGGTCTGCGGGTTGTTGGGGATGCGGTGGCCGAAGCCTTTGGCGAAAGTGTAGAGGGCCTCGAGCTTGATCTCGTTGGGCTCGCCGTGGACGCGGTAGACGAAGGTCTTGGCGTTTTTCTGCGCCACGCCGTTCATCTGTCCGCCGGTGGCGACGAATTCCGCGACGGTGCGGTTCGCCAGCAGCATGAATTCCTCGATCAGCCAGTTGGCCTCTTTCGAGACTTTCTGGTACACGCGGAGCGGTTTGCCCTTCTCGTCCACCTCGACCTTCATCTCCGGCCGGTCGAAATCGATCGCCCCGGCGTTCCGCTCGTTCTCCTTCAGGATACTCGCTAATTTATGTAAAGAGATAATAGCCGTTTCCAGTTCTGAATCCGCAGGCGCAGCGGAGGCGGCTGCAGCCTCGCCAGAACGTGCCACCCTCGGCACCGTAAGAGGGAGGGGCCCATCGTCAGATGGGAGGGGTCCGGCATCGCCGGACGTCTGGAGAGGCTGGCTGCCGCGGAGCGGAGCCGCGGATTCAATAATCTGCTGAGCCTGGTCGTAATCAAGGCGATAGTCGGAGTTGATGACGGTGCGGCCAATCCAGCGGGATTTGATTTCGGCCTTGGGCGTCATCTCGAAGACGGCCGAGAAGGTCAGCTTGTCCTCGTGTGGCCGCAGCGAGCACAGCTTGTTGCACAGTTTCTCCGGCAACATCGGAACCGTGCGGTCCACCAGATAGACCGACGTGCCGCGCTCGCGCGCCTCCTGGTCCACCGGCGAGCCGGGCTTGACATAATACGAGACGTCGGCGATATGCACGCCGATCTCATAATTCCCGTTCTCGAGCGGCCGGAACGACAGCGCGTCGTCGAAATCCTTCGCGTCGGCGGGGTCGATCGTGAACGTGAACGTGTCGCGGAAATCCTTGCGGCCCTTCAGGTCCGCGTCCGTGATCTCCTCGGAAATCTTGTCTGCCGCATTCTCCACCTCGGAGGAAAAACGGTAGGGGAGATTGAACTCCGCCAGGATGGCGTGCATCTCCGTCTCGTTCTCCCCAGGCATGCCCAGCACGTCGACCACGTGCCCGAAGGGGCCCGGATCGCGGCGGTCCCAGCGGTCCACGACCGCCGCCACCTTCATCCCGGCCTGCGCGCCCTGGGCCGCGGCCGCCTCGGCATCCACCTGGATGTCGTAAGGCATCGTCTTGCTCTGCATCAGGACCCAGGCCTGGGCCCCGACGGTATGATAATAACCCACGAACGGCCGGGTCGACCGCTCGAGAATCTCCACCACTTCGCCCTCGCGGCGGCGGACATCGCCGCTCTTCTGCCGCGTCACGGCCACCAGCACGGTGTCGCCCTGCAGCGCGTGGCGGGTCTTGTTGGCCTTGACGAAGACATCGTCGTCCTGGCCGTCGATCATGACGAAGATGAACCCTTCGCGGGTCATCTGCACCTTCCCGACATACTGCGGAAAGGTCTTTCTGCTGCCGGAGCCGGATCTGCTTCTTCCTGATGTCTTCCGGCCTTTTCTACTTCTTTTCTGCATACGAAATTATTACACACAAAGGTAAGGAATTCTCGCGGAAAAAATGTATCTTCGTATGTTGATAGTTATTCTATGAGCACAGAAAAGCTGAAAGAAAGCCTCCGGACCGTTCCGGACTTTCCCGTCAAAGGCATCCTGTTCTGGGATGTCACCACATTGTTCAAGAATCCTGAATGCCTCAAGGAGCTGGAGGACATCCTTTATGAGCTCTACAAGGACAAAGGCATCACCAAGGTGGTGGGCCTGGAGTCCCGCGGCTTCGTGATGGGTCCCGCCCTGGCCGTCCGGCTGGGCGCCGGATTCGTGATGGCGCGCAAGCCGGGCAAACTCCCCGCCGAGACCCTCAGCGAGACCTATGACAAGGAGTACGGCCACGACACGATCGAGATCCACAAGGACGCGATCGGCCCCGACGACGTCGTCCTGATCCACGACGACCTGCTCGCCACGGGCGGCACCGTGGCCGCCGCCGCGCGGCTGGTCAGTCAGTTCAGCCCGAAGAAGGTCCTGATCAATTTCATCATCGAGATCGAGGAGCTGAAAGGCCGCGCGCTGCTGCCGGAGGGCGTCGAAGTGACTTCCGTGATCAAAGTATGACAATTTTCTTAATATAACCCTTTAGGATGAAAAAAGTATTCCTGTTGGCGGTGACCACCGCCGCGCTGCTTTTCACTCAAGGAGTGAAGGCGCAGACCAATCTCCAGATCTTCTATGACTTCGGGCCGGACCGTCAGTACGTGACCACGACCTTCGAAGGTTTCTACAACGACAACTGGGGCAACACCTTCTTCTTCATCGACCACGATTACAACACCCGTGATCAGCACAACAAGGTCTATGCGCCGAGCGGTACGTACTTCGAGGTCGCCCGTTGCCTGAACTTCTGGCAGGACAGCGCCCTCGCCCCGCTGAGCTTCCAGGTCGAATACAACGCCGGCGTCTACGAAGGCTTCACGATCAACAGCGCCTTCCTGACGGGCTTCGACTGGTTCCTCCACAACGCCGACTTCAGCAATACCTTCAATTTCAAGGTGCTCTATAAGAAGATTACCTATACCACCCAGAACGTTCCGATGCAGTTCACCTTCGTCTGGGGCATGCAGGATCTCTTCGGGGTCCAGGGCCTGCGCTTCTCCGGCTTCGCCGATTTCTGGTGGGAGGACCATCTGCTCTTCGCCGACCACGACGGCTCCATTCTTCCGGAGACTTCCCACACCGTGTTCATCTCCGAGCCGCAGCTGTGGTATAACCTCGGCCAGCATATGGGCGTCGACAACTTCAACATCGGCGGCGAGGTGGAGCTCTCCTACGATTTCGGCACGTCCAAGGGCTTCTGGGCCCGTCCCTGCCTCGGTGTCAAGTGGGTTTTCTAGAAGAGTTTGACGTATGGCTTCCTTCTTGACCAAAGCCTTCGGTTTGGATCCGCAGAAGCATAAGGTCCGGACCGAGATCGTGGCGGGTATCACCACGTTCCTGACGATGGCCTACATCCTGGCCGTCAATCCGAGCATCTTCAGCGCCCTGGACGGGATGCCGAACGGCGCCGTGTTCACGGCCACCGCCCTCGCCTCCATCATCGCCACGCTTGTGATGGCGTTCTACGCCAAGAAGCCGTTCGCGCTGGCGCCGGGCATGGGCCTGAACGCGTTCTTCGTCTATACGGTCTGCCTGACGATGGGCCACAGCTGGCAGTTCGCCCTCACGGCAGTGCTCATCGAAGGTTTCCTCTTCGTGATCCTGACCCTGACGAAGGTCCGTACCTGGATCCTGAACGCCATTCCGGCTTCGCTCAAATATGCGATCGGTGCGGGCATCGGCCTGTTCATCGCCTTCATCGGCATGCAGAACGCCGGCCTGATCGTCAATTCCGACGCGACCCTCGTGACCCTCGGTGACGTCTGCCACGGCTCCGGCCTGCTCGCAATCATCGGCCTCGTGATCACCGGCGCTCTCGTGGTGCTGGGCGTCAAGGGCGGCATCCTGATCGGTATCATCGCGACCGCCCTGATCGGCCTGCTGATCAAGGACCCGGCCACGGGCGCCGCCCTGACCCAGTTCACGGGCTTTATGTCCGCTCCGCCGAGCGTGGCCCCGATCTTCTGCCAGTTCCAGTTCGGCGAGATCCTGTCCTGGGATATGCTGGCCGTCGTGTTCACCTTCCTGTTCATCGATATGTTCGACACGATGGGCACCGTGATCGGTGTCTGCCAGCGTGCCGGGATGGTGGATGAGAAGGGCAGCGTGGACAAGATCGAGCGCATCTTCATGGCCGACGCCATCGGTACGATGTGCGGCTCCTGCCTCGGTACCTCCACGACCACGACCTACGTCGAGAGCTCCGCGGGTGTCGCCGCCGGCGGCCGCACCGGCCTGACGGCCTTCTCGACGGCCGTATGCTTCGCCCTCGCCCTGCTCTTCGCCCCGGTGTTCCTCGGCATTCCGAGCGCTGCGACGGCTCCCGCCCTCATCGTGGTGGGTATGATGATGATGCAGCCGGTGACCCGGATCGACTGGACGAACTACCGCGAGGCCCTGCCGGCCTTCCTGACCATCCTGCTGATGCCGGTGGCCTACAGCATCTCCGACGGTATCCTGATCGGCGTCATCGCCTACGTCGTGGTCAACGCGCTGACGGGCAAGGCCAAGCAGATCTCGATCCCGATGTGGGTGCTGGCCGTGCTGTTTATCCTGCGGTATATCTTCATCTAACGCGGCGTTGATTCCGGGCTAGATCCGGAAAGGATAACCCTGGACTCGATTCCGCACTTTTTCGATGCGACCCCCGGCTGCCCAGCCAGGGGTCGCACCGATTTTAGCCCTTTTCGGTGCCACGAAAAATAGAATAAACGTTTACGGTTCCATTTTTTACGTTTCCGACACAAAGTTCTGGAGAGGTTGTTTATCTTTCCCGAAAACTGAACAAAATGGAAAAGCCTCATTATTATCACTACGCCACCGAAGGGTTGAAGGAGGACACCCTCTTTGCATCTGCTGTTGAATTCATCGCCGGAATCAACCGGATAGCCGTCTGTCTTTGCCGTCTTGGCCCGGATCATCCCGTACAGGTGATTTGCTTTTGCTTGATGGACAATCATCTGCACTTTATCCTGTATGGCACGGAGGAAGACTGCGACCTCTTTATCGAGAGCTACAAACAGACAACCGAACTTTGGCTCAGACATCACGGAGAGGTGAATGGTCCGGGAAAAAGCTGGCGGATTGGTCACTGGCCAATCCGGGACAGGGAGCGTTTACGTACCACTATCGCCTATATCCACCGAAATCCGACAGCAGCCGGAATGGCCGTTTCTCCTGCAGGATACCGGTGGAGTTCCGCTTCCCTGGTCTTTACGGATTCTTCCTGGGTCCGGCTCTATGGGAAGCCGGTGGACAGCATTTCGCTGAATGCCCGGAAGCGGTTGTTCAGCAGTAAGGTGCAAGTTCCGGGAGAATGGATCTTGCTTCCGGACGGACTGATATGGCCCGGAGAATTCGTTAATTACAGGCTGATGGAACGGCAGTTTGATTCTGTGCAAGACTATCAGTTCTGTCTGAATAAGCGGGTTGAAGAAGATATCAATTTGGAGATGAGGCGTTCAGCCATCTCTTTGCCGGATGGGGAGATTTCTGCCCGGGCTCGGCAAATGGCGGAGAAGTTGTTCGGCGAACGGGATATGCTCCGGCTGAACGCACAGCAACGGCTCTATTTGGCGCGGCTGCTGAAAAAAGAAACAGGGACTTCCGTTAAACAGATTGCCCGGGTCGTCCGGATGAAGTTGACGGAGATAGAACCCATCCTGAATCCCCGCAAAGGATAACCCCGGACTCGTTTCCGCCCTTTTTCGATGCGACTCCCGGCTGTCCAGCCAGGGGTCGCACCGATTTTGGCCCTTTTCGGTGCCACCCGGCGAACGGAGTCTTCCAGACGTGGTCCCCGAAAAACTAAGTTTTTTTGGGTGCAGAGACGGGCGGCCGGAAATTATTTTTCGGACAGGTTTGCCGAAAAACCAATTTCCGCTCCGCTGTCCGTTCGCCGGCTAGTAGGATTTCAACCAGTCGGCCATCGCGCGCAGGGCTCTGCCGCGGTGGCTGACGGCGTTTTTCTCCTCTTCGGAGACTTCGGCCAGTGTCCTGCCCGGATAGGCGTCGGGCAGGAAGACCGGGTCGTAGCCGAAGCCGCCGCAGCCGGCTTTCCGAGGGGCGATGGCGCCTTCGCAGACCCCCTCGAAGAAACGGGGCTGCCCGTCGGCGAGAATCAGGGTCACCACCGTGTGGAAACGCGCGTCCCTGTTTTCGATGCGGATAAGTTCAGTCAGGAGTTTATCCATATTGGCGTTGCTGTCGTGCTCGGGACCGGCATAGCGGGCCGAATAGATGCCGGGGGCGCCGCCCAGGGCGTCGACCTCCAGGCCGGTGTCGTCGGCGAAGCACGGAAGTCCCGTCCGTTCAAATAGATACCGTGCCTTCTGCAGGGAGTTCTCCTGCAGGGTGCTCCCCGTCTCGGGGATGTCTTCGGTGATGCCGAGGGTGGCCGGCGAGATGATTTCATAGCCCTCTCCCAGCACTTCGGCGGCTTCCCGGAGCTTGCCGGGATTGGCGGTGGCAAAGATGATTCTCATACGGGGCAAAGATAACGCAAAAAATAGTATCTTTGTCTTGATATGATCAGTGAAAAACAACTCGACTCCCTCGTCGCGCGCCTGTTCGACGAGATCCGCTTCACCGAAGAGCCCGCAGGCCTTTATGATCCGCTGCGTTATATGATCCGGATCGGCGGAAAGAGAATCCGTCCGCGCCTGTGCCTGACCGCCTATTCGTTCTATTCCGAGACCTTCGACGAGGGTATCCTCGAGCCGGCTGCGGCCCTGGAGGTCTTCCATTCCTTCACCCTGATGCACGACGACATCATGGACCGCTCGCCCCTGCGCCGCGGGATGCCGACCGTCTGGAAGAAATGGAACGAGGACACGGCTATCCTGTCCGGCGACGTGATGCTGATCGACGCCTACCAGCGCATCGCCAAGGCCCCCCGCGCCGTGATGGACAGGGTCCTGTCGCTGTTCTCCCGCACGGCTGCACAGGTCTGTGACGGACAGCAGTATGATATGGATTTCGAGTCCGTGGAAGAGGTCCCGATGGAGGAATACAACAAGATGATCGGTCTGAAGACCGCCGTCCTGCTGGCCTGTTCGGCCGGGATGGGCGCCATCATCGGCGGCGCTTCCGAGCCGGAATGCGAGGCGCTGTACAACTACGGCTACGAACTCGGGATGGCCTTCCAGGTCGCCGACGACTATCTTGACGCCTTCGGCGACGAGAAGGTCTTCGGCAAGCCCATCGGCGGAGACATCGTCAACGGCAAGAAAAGCTGGCTGACCGTCCGTACGATGGAGAAGACCCCCGACAAGGGTGCCTTCCTGACGGCCTTCGCCCTGCCGGCGGATACGCCGGAGCGGAAGGCCGCCAAGATCGCAGCCGTCAAGGACATCTACCTCGCCTGCGGCGTGGACCGCGATGCCAAGGAGGAGGTGGTCCGCTTCACCGACCGGGCGATGGACGCCGTTTCCGGCATCGGCTTCGGTCCCCTGAAGATGGAAGTGTTGCGCCGTTTCGCGGAAAAGCTCGTCGGCCGCGCCAAATAAGATGGAAGGGGTCGCGACGGTCATCAAAAACGCGGGAAGCCACTACCTGCTGAGCGCGCTGCCGGCCTGGGAGCCGTTTCCGGCCGTGCTGCGCGGACGGGTGCGGCTTGAGCGCAGCGGCTCGACGAATCCCGTCGCCGTCGGCGACCGCGTCCGCTATGCGCTGGAAGGAACGGCGACCGAAGAGCACCCCGCCGTCATCAAGGAGATCCTCCCGCGCGACAATTACCTGATCCGCCGCTCCACCAACCTCTCCCGCCAGTCCCACGTGATCGCCGCCAACCTCGACCAGGCGGTCATCATCGTCAGCCTCCTTTTCCCGGAGGTCAAACTGCCTTTCCTGGACCGGATCCTGGTCACCTGCGAAGTCTATAAAGTCTCGGTCCTAATCGTCCTGGCCAAAGTGGACCTTTACAAGGAAGAGCTCCCGGAGCAGGTCACCGCCTTCCGGCGCATCTACGAAGGCGCCGGTTACCCCGTCCTCGAGACCTCGGTGCGCAGCGGCGAGGGTATCGAAACCCTGCGTGAACGCTGCCGAGGCCGGGTCAACCTCTTCTCCGGCGAGTCCGGCGTCGGGAAATCGAGCCTGATCAAGGCGCTGGATCCGTCGCTCGACCCCAAGATCGGCAAAATTTCCGCGGCCCACCTCCAGGGCAAGCACACCACTTCGCTCTACGAAATGTACAAGATCGGAAGCGGCGGCTACGTCATCGACACGCCGGGCTTGCGCGGCTTCGGCCTGGTGGACCTGGAAAAGGAGGAAATCTCGAAATATTTCCCGGAAATGCTCGCCGTGACGGATGACTGCCGGTTCGTGCCCTGCACGCACACCCACGAGCCCGGCTGCGCCGTCAAGGCGGCCGTGGACGAGGGCCGCATCAGCGCCGAGCGCTACAATTCCTACCTCGGCATGCTCGAGGAGGACCGGAAATTCCGATGAATAAAGGACTTAACCGGGAAATCCTGCGGCTGTCGCTGCCCAGCATCCTGGCCGGCATCACCGTCCCGCTGGTCGGGATGGTGGATACCGCCGTCGCCGGACATCTCCCCGGCGACACGGCGGCGCAGATCGGCGCCATTTCCGTGGGCGCGATGGTGTTGTCACTGCTGTATTGGGCATTCGGTTTCCTGCGCACGGGAACGGGCGGCCTCACGGCCCAGGCTTTCGGAAGGCAAGACCCCGCCGAGTGCGGACGCATCTTCCTTCGCGGCACGGGCCTGGCCCTGCTGGCGGCCTTTGCCGCGCTGGCCCTCCAGTGGCCCTTCTTCAAAGGGGTGATGCTGATGACCGACGCCACGCCGGAAGTCAAGTCGCTGGCGGAACGCTATTTCTTCATCCGCATCTGGGCGGCGCCGGCCACGATGAGCCTGATGACCCTGCGGGGCTGGTTCGTGGGGATGCAGGATTCCGTGCATCCGATGTGGATGGATCTCATCATCAACGGAGTCAATATCGCTCTCAGCATCTTGCTTGCCTTCGGGGTCGGAGCGTGGGAAGGCCTGGGCTTCGCCGGCATTCCGCTGGGCACCGTCATCGCGCAGTACACGGGCCTGGCGTATGGCCTGCTGGTCTGCTGCCGTCGCTACGGCCGGGGGGTCTTCGCCCGCCTGCGGCGCGAAGACTTCAGCGCCCTGCTCCACGACGGTTCGACCGGCCGTTTCTTCCGGATGAATCTGGACCTGCTCGGCCGTTCGTTCTTCTTCATCCTCATCTACATCGGCTTCACGATGATCTCCGCCGGATATGGCGACCTGTGTCTTGCCGCCGGGTCGATCATCATGCAGCTGCTGATGTTCTTCAGCTACTTCACCGACGGATTCGCCTATGCGGGCGAAGCGCTGACGGGTCGCTTCATCGGGGCGCGCGACGGCGGGATGCTGCGCCGGAGCGTCCGGCAGGTCTTCGCCTGGAGCGCCGGCATCGGGGTGCTGTTCATCGGGCTCTATGCCGCGGCGGGCCTGCCGGCCGTGCGGCTGCTGACTTCCGACGGGAGCGTCGTGCAGGCCGCCCGGCAGTTCCTGCCCTGGCTGCTGCTGATGCCGCCGCTGGGCTGCGCCGCTTTCACCTGGGACGGCATCTTCCTGGGAGCCACGGCCTCCCGCGGCCTGATGCTGTCCATGGCCGGCGCCGCCGCAGCCTTCTTTGCCGTCTGGTACACAGGCAAATGGCTGCTGCAGCCCGAAGGCGCAGCAGCCATCCACCTTTTGTTTGCGGCGTATTTCGCCCACCTGGCGTTCCGGACCCTCTGGCTGACCCTCCGTTACCGCCGGGAAGTCCTCCGCCGCGCCGCTTAAGGCTGTCCGTTCGCCGGGTGGCACCGAAAAGGGCTGAAATCGATGCGACCCCTGGCTGGACAGCCGGGGGTCGCATCGAAAAACGCCAAAAACAGGCCCGGGATCAGAGGTAGTGGGCGTGCTTGACCTCGGCGTCCGGGTTGGCTTTCAGGATCTGGGCGACCATGCGGTCGGCATTCTCCTTGGAAGTGCGTATCTCCATGAATCCCGTGCCGGAATCGTGGATGAACAGATGGCGGAACCGGCCTCTCCTGTTCTCTTTGTAAATGACGGACGTGATGTCCGAAAGGCGGAGCGGGTACTTTTTCTGCTGGCTGAACGTAATCGTATCCGCCTCGTCGTCAAAAGTGTAAGTACTCAGCTTGTAAAGGGAATAGAAGATGGCAAAGTAAGCCAACGAATAGAAAGCGCTGAAGAGATAGTACTCCCCTGAGAACACGAAATAAAGGACAAGACACACGACGCCCGCAGCACCGATCGCGATGCTGGACCACTTGATCAGCCTGGGGTGTCGCGTGTTGGCGTAAACCGTCTTCATAGGCTAAAAGTACTCTTCCTCCGCGTCATCCGCGAAAGGATCGAAGACGGGATAGGTGGCGTCCACCGTAATGCCGTCAAACATCACTTTGCCGTCCTGGACGAAGGCGGAGAGGATGTTCCGGAATATGTATCCGGCATCCTTCGCTTCGTAATAATACCTTCCGTCGATCTTCTCGACGCTGATGACGGAATTTCCGTCGCTGAAGCCGTCGTTGCTCTCCGAACGGAAATCCCAGTTCGCGTAGCCCTCCCCATCGTACTCATAATCGTCCTTCAACTGCTGGAGCATCCTGGGCGTACAATGCTCCTCGAGGAATTCGTCCTCGACGTACAGGGATTGATTGTACATCCGGGTGATGAAATCCTGGATGATCCGGTCTTCCTCCGGCGTGTTGTCGTGGGAGGGGACACGGTCATAGTCCGTGAGGTCGAGCATATTCCACTCGCCGGGAGTCAGTTCGGCGCTCTCGGGCAGGGCCTTCATAAAGGCGCCGGCCTGCTCTTCGCCGACCTCCTTGCCGTTGAGCGTGGCATTTTCGAGCTCCCCGTAAACCTCAAGCTGGTTGAACCGGTCCACGACGCGGCTGTTCTTCAGGGTGACGATTTCTGTATAGTAAGAAGGCCCGCCGGCGGAGCCGCCCTTGCAGAAATAGCCCTTGCCATCCTGCTGCTCCCGGGTATAGGCCGGGAACCGGTCCGTCTCCACGCCGATCAGGTCGATGTTTTCCCCGTCAAAGGTGAAAAAGGCACCGTACTCGTCGCCTGCATCGCGCATCCAGACTTCGTCGATCCCGTCGCCGTCCAGGTCCACAAACTGCCATTTGCAGAGGGGTTTCCAGCCGTGGTCATCATCCGTCTCCTGATAGAGATCCTGCATCCGGGCGAACTCTTCGGCCGAGAGGGTGACCGGGGCGAGAGACTCTTCTGCAATAGGTTCTGAAGCCGCTTCCGCGGTCTTCTTGGGGTTGCCGCCGCAAGCGCTCAGCAGCAGCGACAGGGCAGCGAGAAAGAATACTTTTTTCATATGGCAGATAAACATTTATTTCTTCAGTCGCCGGTTGGCTTCTTTCAGGAAGGCGTCGAGTTCTTTGTTTTTCCTGGTATCCTCCTCAAAGGCGCGGCCTACGATTTCGTCTGCGAAGGCCTCTGCAGACTCGCAGCCGACGAAGAAGTCTTCGTCGAGGTCCGTACGGACGGTCCCGCCGCCGGTGTTGCCGGCGGAGATGCCCTGCGTCTTGTCGTCCCGCCAGAAAAAGGGCGGTTCGCCCTCTTGGAAACAAAGCGACAGTTCCGAACTCTCGTGGTACTCCCTATTGATGTAAACGGCCAGGAAGATGTTTTTGTGGATGAAGCGCAGGTCAAGCCGGTCCGCCAGTTTCTCGGCCGGCGAGTTGAATCGGCCCCGCAGGACCACGTCGTTCTTCTTCAGCAGCGCTTCCAGTTCGGGGGTGCATTCGATCTTCTTGAGATCCGCCTCGACGATCAGGTCCTTCAGGTTGGGGAACGATTCGATGAAACCGGGCTTGACCGCGGAGATATCCTTGGTGATCACCAGCGTAAAATATTCCTCCGGATTGAGGCCGCTGGACGTGATATCTTCGACGCAGACGCTGATCCGGCGCTTGCAATCCCAGTGCTTCCTGACGAAGATGTTGTGCCCGTACAGGGTATAGGGCCCCGGATTGTACTCGTCTAAAAAAATGTTGTCGTTGTGTTTGGAATAATAAACCGCCATGGCCTTATTCGCTTAGAACCAGCTCCACCGGGCAGTGGTCGGAGCCGAAGATTTCGTTATGGATGTCCGTCCCGGCCACGCGCGGGGCGAGGCCCTCGGAAACGAGGAAATAGTCGATGCGCCAGCCCACGTTCCGTTCGCGGGCGGCCATCCGGTAGGACCACCAGGAGTATTTGGCTTCGCCCGGATGGCCCTCGCGCCAGGTGTCGCGGAAGCCGGCGGCAAGGAGCTCCGTCATCTTGGCCCGCTCCTCGTCGGAGAAACCGGCGTTGAAATGGTTGGTGGCGGGGTTCTTGAGGTCGATCTCCTCGTGGGCGACGTTCATGTCGCCGCAGATGACCACGCCCTTTTTCGCGGCCAGGCCGCTCACATAGGCGCGGAACGCGTCCTCCCACCGCATCCGGTAGTCCAGGCGCCTCAGCCCGTCCTGCGAATTGGGGGAATAGACGCAAACCAGGTAGAAGTCCGGCATCTCGAGGGTGACGACGCGCCCCTCGTGGTCGTGTTCGTCAACCCCGATGCCATAGCTGACGGACAGCGGCGTGTGGCGCGTATAGATGGCCGTGCCGGAGTAGCCCTTCTTGTCGGCGTAGTTCCAGTAGGACTGGTAGCCGAGGAACTCGAGGTCCAGCTGGCCGGCCGAGAGCTTGGTCTCCTGCAGGCAGAAGAAATCGGCGTCGAGCGTCTCGAAGACGTCCGCGAAGCCCTTGCCGGCCACGGCCCGCAGGCCGTTCACATTCCAACTAATGAATTTCATAAGGACGAATATACGCAGATTTTTTCGTATCTTCGCCTACTTATATGATTTGGCTATGCGTGAATTTTTCATTACCAATACGCTGACCCGCCGTAAGGAGCTCTTCAGGCCGATCCATCCCGGCCACGTGGGGATGTATGTCTGCGGCCCGACCGTCTATGGCGACGCCCACCTCGGCCACGCCCGTCCGGGGGTGACCTACGACGTCCTGAGCAAGTTCCTGCGTCATCTGGGCTACCGGGTGCGCTATGTCCGCAACATCACGGACGTGGGGCATCTCGAGCACGACGCCGACGAAGGGGAGGACAAGATCGCGAAGAAGGCCCGCCTGGAGCAGCTGGAGCCGATGGAAGTCGTGCAGGCCTACACGCTGCGCTACCACGAGGCGATGCGCCAGCTCAACGTGGCGCCGCCCTCCATCGAGCCGCGCGCCTCGGGCCACATCATCGAGCAGATCGAGGCCGTGAAGAAGATCCTCGCCGCCGGCTATGCCTACGAAAGCAACGGCAGCGTCTATTTCGACGTCGAGAAATACAACCGCGACTACCACTACGGCGTCCTCTCCGGACGTAGCCTGGACGACACGCTGGAAGGTACCCGCAGCCTGGACGGGCAGGGCGACAAGCGCGCCCCTTATGATTTCGCCCTCTGGAAGAAGGCGGAGCCGGAGCACATCATGCGCTGGCCGTCCCCCTGGGGCGAGGGCTTCCCGGGCTGGCACCTGGAGTGCTCCGTGATGGGCGAGAAGTATCTCGGCTCCGAGTTCGACATCCACGGCGGCGGGATGGACCTGCTGTTCCCGCACCACGAGTGCGAAATCGCCCAGAATCAGGCTTCCCGCGGCACGCAGGGCGTGCATTACTGGGTCCACAACAATATGATCACCATCGGAGGCCAGAAAATGGGCAAGAGCCTGGGCAATTTCATCACGCTGCCGCAACTCTTCGCCGGCGAGCACCCGAAGCTCGCGCAGGCCTACAGCCCGATGACGGTGCGTTTCTTCATCCTCCAGGCCCACTACCGCGGCACGCTGGACTTCTCCAACGAAGCCCTGCAGGCTGCCGAGAAGGGCCTCAAGCGCCTGATGCAGGCCGCCCGCGACCTCTATGCGATGGCCGGGGGCAAGGTCCCGCAGTATGCCTATGGCGAGGAGCCCGTGCACGTGGCCCCCGACAGCTGCCCGGCGGACAGCCCGGCTGTCAAGGCCGTCTGGGAGGGCATCTACGACGCCCTCTGCGACGACCTCAACACGCCGGTCGCCCTGGCGCAGCTCTCCGAGGCCGTCCGTCTGGTCAACTCCGCCAAGGCGGGGCAGGTCAAACTCTCGAAGGGCGATCTGGACACGCTCGTGCAGCTTTTCGACGATATCGTCTTCGGCGTGCTCGGCCTCAAGGACGAGGAAGCAGCAGGCGGAGCCGGCGCGAAGGTGATCGACGGCCTGATGCAGATGGTGCTCGAGCAGCGCGCCGCCGCCAAGGCCGCCAGGGACTGGACGACCTCCGACCACATCCGCGACGCCCTCGCCGCCCTGGGCATCCGGGTGAAGGACACCAAGGACGGCGCAGAATGGACGCTTGACTGATTTGCATTGCTGCCTTGAAAAAACAATCCCGAAGAGAGATTCTCCGCCATGCCGCCATCTTCCTGGCGGACCACAACGATGAGGAACACCACGAGTATTCCAAATTAACGCTGTGTTTCTCGGACGAGGGACCTTACCTGCTGGAGGATGTCTATACCCCTGGCTGGGCGGCCAGCAACTACGGCGGCGGGACCGTCCGCACCGACCTGCCCAAAAACTTCTACGTGAACCAGACCCCGGAGACCTTCGCCGAGCATTTCTCCGACCGCTTCCGGGAGCAGATACGGAACAATCGGGAGCTCGCCGCCTTCCTTGCCGAAGCCAACGGGCGGGGTAACCAATAAATATCGCATATGTTACTGATCGGAGTCAAAGAAGACAAAGGCTGGCTGTATTCCCGTTGGAACCTGACCTGGGGCGCCGGCTGGAAGAACATCTGCAAGGCCGGATGGCGGCTGCTTGCGGATTTCGACAATCCCGAGGTGTACGTGGACGGGGAAAAAGTGGGACCTTTCGCGGATCAGGATGACATCCTGGAACTTCCCGAGCGGGGCCAGATGATGGTCCGCGGGCTTTCCAAGACCCTCGGCATCCCCGTGATGGTGTCGTTGGTCAACCAGACCAAACTCGTGGATGTGACGCTGCCCGCCACGAAGGAAGTGGTGGACAGCACCGACTACGAGACCTTCAACAAGGAGATCGCGCCCTACGTCGACAGCCTGGAGCTGGTGATGTTCTGATGGACAGGAAGGAACTGGAAATCATGGCGCCGGCGGGCAGTTTCGACTGCCTGCAGGCTGCGATCCAGGGCGGGGCCGATTCCGTCTATTTCGGTATCGGCCGGCTCAATATGCGCAGCCGTTCGGCGAATAATTTCCAGCCGGAAGAGCTGCCTGAGGTGGTGCGCATCTGCCGGGAAGGGGGCGTTCGCAGCTACCTGACCCTCAATATCACCCTGTTCCAGGAAGACCTGGAGGAGATGCGGCAGGCGCTGGATGCCGCCCGGGAGGCCGGCGTGGATGCCGTGATCGCCTCCGACATCGCAGCCATCCAATACTGCCGACGGATCGGTCTTGAAGTCCATATCTCCACGCAGTTGTCCATTTCCAACGTGGAGGCGCTGCGTTTCTACGCGCAGTTCGCCGACGTGGTCGTGCTCGCGCGCGAACTGACGCTCGACCAGGTCCGGGACATCCACGAGACCATCGTCCGGGAGCGGATCTGCGGTCCCTCGGGGCAGCTTGTCCGCATCGAGATGTTCGCCCACGGGGCCCTCTGCATGGCCGTCAGCGGCAAATGCTATCTCTCGCTGCACGCCGCCGGGGCCTCGGCCAACCGTGGCGCCTGCTACCAGGTCTGCCGCCGCAGCTACGAGGTCCGCGACCGCGAGACCGGAGGTGAGCTGCTCGTCGACAACGAATATATCATGTCCCCCAAGGACCTCTGCACCATCGAATTCCTGGACCGCATCATCGACAGCGGCGTGCGGGTGTTCAAGATCGAGGGGCGGGCGCGTTCCGCGGAATATGTCAAGCGCTGCGCTTCCTGCTACCGGCGGGCGGCCGACGCCGTCTGTGACGGCACGTATACGCCGGAGCTGGCGGCGGCGCTGAAAGGCGAACTCGCCGAGGTCTTCAACCGGGGCTTCTGGGACGGCTACTACCAGGGTGCGCGCCTCGGGGAATGGAGCGCCGTTTATGGCTCCCAGGCTACCCGGCGCAAGGTTTACCTCGGCAAGGTGACCAACTGGTTCGACCGCATCGGCGTGGCGGAGATCACCGTCGAGACCCGCGACCTGCACCGGGGCGACCGCCTGATGGTGATCGGCCCCACTTCCGGGGTGGTCGAATTCGACGCGGAGGACATCCGGCTGGAGTTCGACCCGGTGGAACGTGCCCCGAAGGGCAGCCGCTGCTCGGTGGGCGTCGATCCCGCGCTATGCCCGGACGGCCGCCTGCGCCGCGGCGACAAGGTTTTCCTTTGGATCCAAGCTGATGAAATATGAAACGTTTGCTTCTGTTGCCCCTCTGGTTGCTGCTGACGTCCGGTCAGAGCGGCCCCGTCGTCACCATCGATACGCCGCAGGGAACCCTGCGCCTGGAAGCGCTCGCTGAAGACGCCATCCGGGTACGGATGTTTCCTTCCGGATATGACGGACAGGAAGAGTTGATCTTCACCGAGAAAGTCCAGCCGCCGAAAGTCAGCGTCAGGCGCCGCAAGGGGACCGTCAGCCTGCGCACCCGGCGCCTGTCGGCCGTCTATGACGTCCGGACGGACCTGCTCCGTTTCCTGGACGCAAAGGGCAAGGTCATTTTGCAGGAGAAGGCCCATTATCTCGTCCAGGAAGGGCCCGATGCGCTGGGGCTTACGGCCTGCGTGAGCTTCGATTCGCCGGAAGGCGAGCATCTGTATGGCACCGGACAGTTCCAGGACGGGTATCTGGACATCCGCGGCCTGACCCGGCGCCTGACGCAGGTCAACACGCAGATCTCCCTGCCGATGATCCTTTCCAGCCGCGGCTGGGGCCTGCTCTGGCACAACTACGGTCTGACGGATTTCAACCCGGCCGGCGAGAGTCTGCTCCTCGCGCCCAACGATTATGCCGGCGGTGAGGGGGTTACCGTAGATGCCACCGGCACGGCGGGGAACCGGCGCGAACGTCGCTTTTTCCAGACTTTTGCCGGCGCCATCGACATCCCGGCGGACGGAGAATACGCCCTGCTGCTGGATGTCGGGCGTGACATGGCCCGCAAACAGTATCTCTCCATCGACCGGAAGCCGGTCATCGACATCACCAACACCTGGCTTCCGCCCACCGCCGCCGTCAGGACGCATCTCACCGAAGGGAGGCACGAGATCGAGGTGGAAGGCGTCCTGGGCGATACGCCCTCCCTTTTCTGGAGGGCCGTCGACGAGCGGACCACCTTTTCTTCCCCGGTGGCGGAAGGGATCGATTACGTCGTGTTTGCAGGCGGGGCGGATGAGGTGATGCACAGTTTCCGCACGCTCAGCGGGCACGTTCCGCCGCTGCCCGACTGGATCTTCCGCTATATCCATTGCCGCGAGCGTTATGACACGCAGGAGGAGCTGCTGGCCGCCGCCCGCCGTTTCCACGAAACGGGTACACCGGTGGGCACCATCGTGCAGGACTGGCAGTGGTGGGGCAAATACGGCTGGAATGCGATGCGTTTCGATGAAGACAAGTATCCCGATCCCAAGGCGATGACCGACGAGCTGCACGCGATGGACCAGCACCTGATGCTGTCGGTATGGTCGCGGATCGGCCGCGACTCCGAGCTCGGCAAGGAGGCGGCAGACAAGGGCTACTATATCGGCGATACGGAGTGGATCGATTTCTTCCAGCCGGAAGCGGCCGGCTTCTACTGGAAGAATTTCAGCGCCAGGCTCCTTCCTCTGGGCATCGACGCCTGGTGGCAGGACGCCACCGAGCCGGAGAACGACGACCTCAAGGGACGCCGCATCGGGCCGGACAAGATTCCTGGCGAGTGGTATCGCAACGTCTATCCGCTGCTGGTCATCCGGACGGTTTACGAGGGTCTGCGCCGCGACCAGCCCGACCGCTTGCCGGTCATCCTGACCCGCAGCGCCTATCCGGGCATCCAGCGCTACGGCGCCGTGACCTGGAGCGGAGACGTGGGCAACGACTGGGCCACGCTCCGGCGCCAGATCGCCGGCGGATTGAGCCAGATGGCTGCCGGCCTGCCCTGGTGGACCTACGACGCCGGCGGCTTCTTCCGCCCGCGCGACCAGTATGCCGACGCCGACTATCAGGAGCGGATGATACGCTGGATCCAGGCTTCCGTCTGGCTCCCGTTCATGCGCGTACACGGCTACCAGAGCCGTACGGAGCCCTGGGAGTACAGCCCCGGGACGCAGCGCCTGTTCGAGGCCGCGATCGCGCAGCGCGAAGCGTTGCAGCCTTATATCCTGAAGCAGGCCCGTCGCGTCTGGGAGGAGGACTATACGCTGATGCGCCCGCTGCTTTTCGACTTCCCGGGTGATGAGCAGGCCCTCCGGCAGGACTGCGAATGGATGTTCGGGCCGGACTACCTGGTCTGCCCCGTCACGGAAGGGGGAGTCAGCAGCTGGCGGGTCTATCTGCCTGTGAATCAGGGCGGCTGGGAAGATATCCGCAACGGTTCACGCTACGGGGGCGGTGCGTATTATGACGTCCCGGTCGACCTGGAGGCCATTCCGGTCTTCAAACGGCTGAATTAAAGAAGAGTTCCGAGGAAACGCTGTTTTTCTTCCGGGCTGAAACCCCGGAGGGCGGCGTATTCGTCCGCAGCGGCGGGGGAGAGGTGGCGGATCTCCGGGTAAGCGGCCTGCGGATGCACGAAGACGAGGCCGCAGATGCTCGCGTCGGGAATCATCGCGCAGGATTCGGTGAGGCGGATGCCGAGCGCCTCGCCGCCGGGTAGCAGGGCGAGAATGTCGCGCTTGAGGCTGTGGTCCGGGCAGGAGGCGTAGCCCGCCGCCGGCTTGACGATGCGCACGGGGGAGCCTTTCGGCAGCTGCTTCTGCAGCTCGGCGTCCAGCCATCCGGACGCGGCCTCGGCCAGGGTCAGGCGCAGCGACCGGTCCAGCAGCGAATCGTATTCCATCCGGCAGGCCGGACAATCGCATCCGGCGGGGTGAGTCGGGTGGACGGAAACGGCAAATAAACCTACGGGCGAATCAAAACCATATGCGGCGGGAGCGACGAAGTCCGCCAGGCTGGCGTGCCCCTCGGCGCCTTCCTGGCGCAGCATCGGCAGATGCCAGTCCTGTGCGATGATCGTATCTCCTTCCGCGTGGCAGGCATCGAACCGGGCGGCGATGCGGATGCGGCAGCCTCCTTCGCGCTTGAGGCTCTCCAGCCGCTTGATCGCATCTTCGCTCAGCTGGATGGTGGACTCTTCCCCGTGCTTCACACCCCAGATGGCATAGAACAGCCTCCAGTCGAAGTAGGGAAGGACCTCGGCGATGCTCAGTTCCCGGCAGGGGATGTCAGCGAAGAACTTGCCCTGCAGGAAAGTATCGGACGGGAAGAGATTCCCGGTCGAGCCGGGAATGACGTTATCCTTCCCTTCATAGCCGACCTGATCGGCCATCCCTTCCCTCGTTTTCCGCTCCCGCAATTCCCTTAGTTCCTGCTGTTTACGGTGCTCGGCGGCCTCGGTGGCGGCGCGGTCGGACATCAGCCGGCCGGCGAGCACGGCGCTGGCCGAAGCGTCCGTGGCGTGAAAGACGTGGCCGTAGAGCGGGGCGAGTTTGACGGCGGTATGCAGGGCGGAGGTGGTGGCCCCGCCGACGAGCAGCGGCGTACTGAGTCCCCGGGCGCTCATCTCCCGGCAGAGTTCCTCCATCTGGAAAAGGGACGGGGTGATGAGTCCGCTCACGCCGATCAGGTCGGCGCCCCACTCGGCTGCGCGGTCCAGGATCGTCTCCCGGGGCACCATCACGCCGAGGTCCTCGACATCGAACCCGTTGCAGCGCAGCACGATGCCGAGGATGTTCTTGCCGATGTCGTGGACGTCGCCCTGGACCGTGGCCAGCAGGATCCGGGGCTTGGAGGACGCCCCGCCGCCGGCTTCCTCCATATAGGGCTGGAGGATGGAGACGGCGTCGCGCATCACCTTGGCAGACTTGACGACCTGGGGAAGGAACATCTTTCCGGCGGCGAAACGTTCGCCGACACGGGCCATCCCCTCCATCAGCGGCCCCTCGATCACCGCGACAGCGCTGCCTTTCTCACGCAGCGCTTCCATCAGGTCCGCTTCCGGGATGGTCGTTCCGGAGGTGAGCGCCTTGGAAAGACGCTCGGAAACGGTGGTCGAGCCGGAATCGACGGTGTTTTCGGCTTGATTCCCCTGTATTCCGGAGGGACGAGCCGGATTGACCCCCTTTCCCGGCTGGATGTCAGCCGCAATCCTTTGCGCCATTCCGATTAGCCGCTCGACGGCCTCCGGGTCGCGGTCCAGGATTACGTCCTCGACGGCGCGCAGCAGGCCCGGTTCGATGTCGTCATAGGCGCGGAGCATCCCGGGATTGACGATGCCCATATCCAGACCGGCCTTCACGGCGTGGTAGAGGAAGACGCTGTGCATCGCTTCGCGC
The DNA here is from genome assembly GCA_017561865.1 of Bacteroidales bacterium. Classification (GTDB taxonomy): domain Bacteria; phylum Bacteroidota; class Bacteroidia; order Bacteroidales; family UBA932; genus Cryptobacteroides. The sequence goes on from JAFZBH010000032.1 coordinate 35,704, forward strand.
ACCGCGTTGTTGCCGCGGAAGGCAAAGGACAGATTGGAGATACCGCCGGAGCAAAGCACACCGGGCAGGTTCCGCTTGAGATAACGGACGGCCTCGATGAAGTCCACCCCGTAGCGGGCGTGCTCGGGGATGCCGGTGCCCACCGACAGGACGTTGACGTCGAAGATGATGTCCTGCGGCGCATAGCCCGCCTGCTGCGTCAGCAGAGCGAAAGCGCGCCGGCAGATGGCGACCTTGCGCTCGAAAGTGGTGGCCTGCCCCTGTTCGTCGAAGGCCATCACCACCGCGCAGGCGCCGAGGCGGCGTATGGTCCGCGCTTTCTCCAGGAAGGCCTGTTCGCCTTCTTTCAGGGAGATGGAGTTGACGATGCTGCGGCCCTGGGCGTTCTTGAGTCCGACGAGCAGGGTCTCCCAGTGGGAGGAGTCGATCATCAGGGCGGCCTTCGAGACGGCCGGGTCGCCGGCGATGTGGCGAAGGAACTTCTCCATCTCGGCGGCCGACTCCAGCATCGCGTCATCCATATTGATGTCGATGACGGAGGCGCCGCCCTCGATCTGACCGGCGGCCACCTGAAGTGCCGTATCGTAGTCCCCGGCGGCGATGAGTTTGGCGAAGCGGCGCGAGCCGGCGACGTTGGTCCGTTCGCCGATGTTGGTGAATCGGCTCCGGCTCACGTCCAGGCAGACGCTCTCCAGACCGCTCACATATGGCGCCCGGTCGGGCTCGGGAAGCGGGCGCGGAGAGATTCCCTGCACGGCCTGCGCGATGGCGCGGATGTGCTCGGGCGTGGTGCCGCAGCAGCCGCCGACGAGGTTCAGGAGCCCCTCTGCGGCCATTTTCCGAAGAGCGGCCGCGGTCTGCTCCGGCGTCTCGTCATAGGCGCCCATCTCGTTGGGAAGGCCGGCGTTGGGGTAGCAGCTGACGGCGCAGTCCGCCCAGGAGGCGACGTCGGCCACAAGCGGCGCGAGATCGGCGGCGCCGAGTGAACAGTTGAGTCCGAAACAGAGCGGCCGGGCGTGCCGGACGGAGCGGAAGAAGCCCTCCAGGGTCTGCCCGGTCAGGGTCCTTCCGCTGCGGTCACTCACCGACACGGAGATCAGCAGCGGGAGTGCGGCGGCCCGGGGGATGCCGCTGATGGCCCAAAGGGCGGCCTTGGCGTTGAGGGCGTCGAAGCAGGTCTCAACGAGCAGCAGGTCGACGCCGCCTTCGAGCAGGGCTTCGATCTGCTCCCGATAGATGTCGGCCAGCGTGTCGAACGACAGGGAACGGGACTGGCTGCCGGCCATGTCGGCCGCGAGCGTCAGCGATTTCGACGTGGGGCCGATGCAGCCTGCCACCC
>JAFZBH010000017.1 GCA_017561865.1 Bacteroidales bacterium
CCGCCCTTCCACCCGGTAGGGTTTGCGCCCGCCGTAGAGGGCGTCGTTCATCTCCGCCACGCTCCATTGGCCCGGAGCGGTCGCTTCCTCGGGGGATAGCGCCGCGTAGGTGAAGGGGGCGCCGCGGCGCAGGCACTCCAGGCGCGTGTCGCGGCCCGCTTCGCCCATCCCGAAGGCGACGAGGCGCCCCTGGAGTGAATCCACGCCTTCGAGGACGATGCTGTAGAGCGACTCGAGGCGGGCGGCGTCTTCAGGACCCTGGCAGGCCGTCACGATCTTGGCGATGTCCGCGCCGTAGCGGAAACAGCGCGCCAGGGCCATCTGGAGGACCTCCAGGTCGGGAGTCTGCTCGAAATTGTGGTAAGAACGGATGACTTCCGTGCCGTGCTTGCGGCACAGATGCTGGAAATGCTTGCTCACCGGGGCCGGGGCTTCGATTTCGAGGTCCGCGAAACGGGCGCCCGATTCGATGGCGAGGGCCAGGCGCCGTTCCGCCTCCTGGGGGGTGTCGCACTCGGACAGGCGGCAGGTCGCGATGAGCGGCGTGTCTGAATCGCTGAACAGGGATTCGATCTCTTCGTCCGTGAGGGGGCAGCGGTCCAGGCGGATCTCCGCCATCTCGACCGCAGGGTCTTCGAGAATCGCGAGGATCTGCTCGAAGGTCTTATTCTGCAGGCTGGTGCAAATCATCCAAGTCTTTGATTATCACTTTGCCGATCTTCTTGATCAGGACGAAGTGGATGATACCTTTCTCTACTTTCTTGTCTTTCCACAGGGCCGCTTCAAGTTCTTCCTCAGGGCAGGGCAGGTCGGTAGGCAGGCCGCAGGAGGTCAGGTCGGCGCGGAGCTTTTCTGCCAGCCCTTCTTTGCAGACGCCGAGCCGCTCGGACAGGCGGGCGGCCTGCACGATGCCCACGGCGACGGCTTCGCCGTGCGTGAGCGGGTCGGCCTGTCCGTGCGTATGCTGGTACCACTCGATGGCGTGGGCGTAGGTGTGGCCGAGGTTGAGCGTGCGGCGGAGGTTCTCCTCGTAGGGATCCTGCTCCACGATCTTGCGCTTCACCGCGGAAGCCGCCTCGATCAGGGGCGCAAGGGCACCGAAGTCGATGTGCTCTTCCGACAGGATCCTGACGGCCTTTTCGTAATGGCCGTTCTTGTTCTCGATGATGAAGGTCTTGAGCATTTCAGCGGCGCCGGAACGCAGCTCGCGCGGGGGAAGCGTCTGCAGGACCTCGGGCAGGATGCGGGTGTAGATGGGGAATTTCGTCACCCCGATCATGTTCTTGTAGCCGTCGAGGTTCACGCCGGTCTTGCCGCCCACGCCGGCATCCACCTGGCAGAGCAGGGTGGTGGGGTAGTTGGCGTAGCGCACGCCGCGCTTGTAGATGCTGGCGGCGAATCCGGCCAGGTCGGTGGTCACGCCGCCGCCCACGGCCCAGACGATGGCGTCGCGGTCGGCTCCCTGCGAGAGCAGCCAGCGGCAGATCTCCAGCACGGTATCCATCGTCTTGTGCTCCTCGTCGGCGGTGATGCCGAACGCCGGCCGGTCTTCCGCCAGTTTGAGGGCGAAGGACTCGACGTTGCGGTCGTAGATGACGTAAATCTTTTTCTTCTCCATACGAGTAACGAAGATACGCCAAATATTTGACAAAATCCCGTTTTTTGAATACCTTTGCATACCCTAAAGCCCTGATGGCGGAATTGGTAGACGCGCTGGACTCAAAATCCAGTGGCCTTTAAAGCCGTGCGGGTTCGATTCCCGCTTGGGGCACGATCCATAATTAATCTCTAAAAACCATGAGAAAAGTATTGTTTCTTCTGTCCGCCCTCGTGCTCTTCGGTTGCACGGCGAACGTAAAGGGTCCTGTCCTCACCATCGAAGGTGGCCAGGTGCAGGGTGTCCAATCCGTCAAGAAGGGTGTTACCGTGTTCCGCGGTATCCCGTATGCTGCCGCTCCTATCGGCGACCTCCGCTGGAAAGAGCCGCAGCCTGTCACTCCCTGGAAAGGCGTGAAAGTCGCCGACATCTTCGGCCACCCGGGCTTCCAGGCCGTCCATTATCCCGGTGGTTACACCACTGAGTGGGGTTACGGTGCCGAGCAGGCCTACAGCGAGGACTGCCTCTATCTGAATGTCTGGACTCCCGCTCCGGGCAAGGCCGACGCCAAGCTTCCCGTCGCCCTGTGGATCCACGGTGGCGGCTACCGCGAAGGCTGGGGCAGCGAGCCTGAGTTCGAAGGTTCCGAGTGGGCCGCGAAGGGCGTCGTCCTCGTGTCCATCAACTACCGTCTCGGCGTCTTCGGATTCCTGACCCATCCCGACCTGGCTGCCGAGAGCCCGCACGGCGTGTCCGGCAACTACGGTATCCTCGACCAGATCGAGTCCCTGAAGTGGATCCAGAAGAACATCGCCCAGTTCGGCGGCGATCCTGACAACGTGACCATCTTCGGCCAGAGCGCCGGTGCCGGCAGCGTCAAGACGCTGGTCGCCTCCCCGCTGACCGAGGGTCTCATCGACAAGGCCATCATCATGAGCGGCGGCGGTCTCACCGTCCCTCAGCCGCAGGCAGCCGCTCCGGCCGCCATGCCTTCGATGGCCCGTTTCCCGATGCTCACTCCGGAAGAGCAGGCCGCCAAGAACAAGGAGATCTTCGCCTGGGCCGGCTATGACACGCTCGAGAAGATGCGCCGCGCCGGGACCACCGAGGTCTATGCCCTCCCGACCATCTATGCCGGTGCGACCGGACAGCGTGCTTCCCTGACCGGCTCCCCGGTCGTCGAAGGCTATGTCAACACCAAGAGCTTCGACAACGCCTGCCTTGACGGCACCGTGGCCAACATTCCGTACATGATGGGCTACACGATGAACGACATGGGCAACATGGCTTCCGGCATCGCCGCGTTCTGCCTCAACCGTGAGGAGCAGGGCGGCAAGGCCTGGGCCTACGAGTTCGCCCGTCCGCTGCCCGATGACGGCAGCGAGCCTGGCGTGACCGCCCGCCTGAAGGGTGCGTTCCACTCCTCCGACCTCTGGTTCGTCTTCAAGACCCTCCAGTACTGCTGGCGTCCCTGGACGCAGGGCGACTGGGATCTGTCCGAGAAGATGCTGACCGCCTGGACGAACTTCGCCAAGTACGGCGATCCGAACGGCAAGGACGGCGGCGACTGGGCCCCTTGCACCAAGGACAACCAGAAGTTCATGGTCTTCAAGCTCGACAAGGACGACAAGGAAGCCTCCGAGCTCACCGACCCCGTCACCGAACTCGGCTACTAGTCTTCGGGTTTTAAAGAGAACAAGCTCCGGGATCCCCGGAGCTTGTTTTTTTGTGGCTGGTGGAGCTCTCCCCTAGTTGATCAGATAGATCTTCTTCAGGCCCTTCCAGGTGCAGGTGACGGTGGCGCGGCCTTCGACGATGGGGCTGACCTCGACCTTCATGGACGGGTCGCTGGGCGTCACTTCCAGTCTGGAGTCGTCGCGGAGCGGGGCATAGACCTGGTAGCGGATCTGGTCCGTCAGGCCGTTGGCGTTGGAGCAACGGACCGGCTCCCGCGGGATGGAAAGGGCGCGGCCGTCGGCCGTGATGGAGACGGTCGGCACTTCAGGACGCACGCAGGGGGCTCCGGCCTTGGAGAAGCCGATGCCGTGCAGGTCGAACAGCCCGATGGGGCGTTGCGGGGTGTTCGGGCGGAAGCCCTGCATACGCGGCCCGAACTGCTGCGGGAGCTGGACCTCGGGGCCTTCCACGACAAGGTAGATGGCGTGCTTGCCGCTCAAGCCCTCCACCTGCGGGACGGCCAGCGTATAACGCTGGGCCTGCCTGGGGGCATCCTCAGGGATCTCGATGACGCCGATCTCCCGGCCCTGCCAGAAGTCGTTCGCGTAGGGGCCGTCCAGCAGCACGTGGATCTTGAAGGCTCCACGGCCGCCGGGAGTCAGGAATAGATTGAGGACGGCGCCGTCGCCCGCCCGGATGCCGTCGAACGCCTTCACGCCCTTGCTGTCCTGCGCCAGGCCGCCGAAACCGAAATACTTGAAGCCCACGATGCCGTCGTTGGTCAGGCCCGCAAGGTCCATGCTGTTGTTCCAGACGTCGTGGTTGTCCTGCATCCAGTTCTGGTCGCTCATATAGCAGGCATAGCCTGCGGAATAGTAGCGGTAGGGCGGCAGGCCGTAGATCTGGAAGCCCTCGGACGTGACCTCGGCGCCGGTGTAGGTCTGGCCGTCGGCAGCGGCGGCGACCCACTTTTCATCCGCGGCGTAAGGGTCGTAGGCGGTGATGCGTACCTGTCCGCCGTCGGCGACTTTCTTCTTGTCCCACTCGATTCGGACGGGCGCCACCATCGGCTGGCGGGCGTTGCCGAAGCCGCGCGGCGGACGGTGATAGAAGACATACCACTGCCCGTTAATCTCCTGCAGGGAGCCGTGCGTGTTGTGCGCGGCGTTGGAGGTCATCAGGTGTTCGCCGTTCTCGTCAGGCACCACGCCGCGCGAGTCCACGAGCACGCCGCCGGAGCGCCAGGGCCCCAGCGGGGAGTCGCCGTAGCAATAGCGCAGGGCGGAATTGGTGGACTCCAGACCGTAGTCCGGACCGCTGTAGCCGGAGAAGACCATCACGTACTTGTTGCCCACCTGACGGATGCTGGACGCTTCGAAGAAGTTGAATTCGCCGGGATTCTGGCCCTTGTAGAGCGTAGGGTACTGCGTTCCTTCCGGATCGCGCACCACGCCGTAGCGCGAGCTGGCAGGCAGGAAATAATCGTGCACCTGAGTCCCCGGACGGATCGAATACATCGTCTCCGGATCCAGTTCGATGGCGGTCGAGTGCTGGAAGCCGTAGTAGGCGTAGGCCCGGAATCCGCGTGCGAAGTCAGGGTCCTTCTTGTTGGTCACGGGTTCGATGAAGACCGACGGGTCGAAGTCGATGACCGAACCCTCGAGGCAGCCGCGGCCGTCCGGCGTGGCGTTGACCGGGACGAAGGGTCCGTTCGGGCGGTCGCTCTTGCAGACCATCGCTATGCGCCCGCGCCCGCGTGAGTGCGGATACAGATAATAAGTCTTCTTGCCCGTGTCCTTGTCTTTCACCTCCACGAGGTCGGGGGCGTACATCGTGTCCCACTGTCCGTCGACGTACCAGGTGAAGATGGGGCCTTCGTCGCGCCACTGCGATAGGTCTTCGACCGGCGCGGACCACATCCGGATGTCGCTGCCGCAGTAGGCGGTGTAGGTGATGTCGTGCGAGCCGATGATGTAGGCGCGGTATTTCCCGGGATTGTCCGGGTCCTCGAACACGCGGGGTTCACCGTCGGGGAGATGCTCCCACAGGGGGAGATAGGGATTCTGGGCCTGCAAGGCCAGGGCGGTGGCCAGCAGGGAGAGGGTCAGGAATATCTTCTTCATGGTATCAGTGATGTAGCGAATACAAACAAATGTAAAATTTTTTTTGGAAATATGAAAAAAGTGCTTACCTTTGCGGTGTACTAATATACTAAGACACAAAGATGGATATGAAGAAATTGTTCAAAATCGCGCTCCTGATGGTCTCTATGCTGGTTTCCGGGTCCGCATCCTTCGCTGCCCGCCAGGGCGAAACCACCCTTCGTGGTACAGTTATCGACGCGACCGGCGCACCTGCCGGCTTCGCTACCGCATATCTTTCGCTCGCCGACGGGTCCGTGGTGGTCGGCGACACCGCCGACGAGAACGGCCGCTTCGAACTTCGGGCCGCCTCCGGCGAATACACCCTCACGGTTTCCCTCATCGGTTACCGTGACGTCTGCCAGGCGATCCGGCTCGCGGGCGCCCAGATGGAACTTCCGCCCGTGCAGCTGGAAGAGGACGCGGAACTGCTCGGCGAGGCGCTCGTGGAGGCCGTGATGCCCAAGACCAAGCTCACGGGGGAGGGCCTGCAGACCAACATCCGCGGCTCCGTGCTGGAGAACGCCGGCACCGCCAGGGACGTGCTGTCCAAGACTCCGGGTCTGATCAAGGGCCAGAACGGGCTGGAGGTCATCGGCAAGGGCGCCCCGCTCGTGTACATCAACGGTCATAAACTGACCGACGCCACGGAACTGGACCGCCTGCAGAGCAACGAGATCCAGAGCATCGAGGTCATCACCAACCCCGGCGCCCAGTACGACGCCACCGTGCGTGCCGTGGTGCGCATCAAGACCATCCGCCGCCAGGGCGAGGGCTTCGGTTTCAACTTCTACGCCTCCGACTCCCAGTCTCCCCGCTGGAAGGAGCACAACGACCCGACGGCCAACCTAAACGTCAATTACCGTACGGGCGGCGTAGACCTTTTCGCCGGCGTCAACTACACCCACTTCTCCTTCCGTCAGGAAAGCGACATCGAGAAGAACACCTTCGGCAAGGACATCCGGTTCAGGGAAGCCGGTTCGCTCTGGGCCAAAACCCTCGAAAACAACCTCCACGGGAACGCCGGCATCAACTGGCAGATCGCCGACAACCACTTCGTCGGCGGAAAGGTCGAGTGGGGGCGCCCGCTGTCGTTGTACGGTTATTCGGAAGTCTATGACGATCTCTTTGAAAACGGGACGCTTACGGACAGGCTGACGACCTCGACGGAAGACCGCTACGGCGACAAGGCCCCCGGTTCCCTCGGCGCGAACCTCTATTACAATGGCCTCGTCGGCGGCAAACTGGGCGTGGACGTGAACCTGGACTACTATGGATCGGACGCCTCCACCGTCTCGGTCTCCAGGGAGACCAGCACGATGACCCACGACGCCACCGTCCACAGTGACAGCGACAACAACAGCCGTCTCTATGCCGGCAAGGCGGTGCTCTCCTACCCCCTGGGTCCCGGCAAGCTGCAGCTGGGCACGGAAGAGACCTTCTCCCGCCGCAAAGACGTCTACGCCATCACCGGCATCGACATCCCCGCATCCTCCGCCCTCATCCGGGAGAACAACTATGCCGGCTTCGTCTCTTACGGCGCCATGCTGAACAAGTTCGGCATGATCAACGCTGGCGTCCGCTATGAATACGTCCACTACTCCTACGAGGACGCCCTGACGCCGAAGAACAACCTGCAGCGCGATTATGGCAACTGGTTCCCGTCCTTCTCCTACGCGACGGCCCTGGGGCCCGTACAGCTGATGCTGAACTACAGCACCCTGACGCAGCGGCCCAATTATTCCAACCTGTCCAGCGCCATCCGCTACAACAGCCGCTACACCTGGCAGAGCGGAAACGCCCGGCTCCAGCCGGAACTTACCCAGGAAATCAGCCTTACGGCCGTCTGGAAGTTCTTCACCTTCATGGTCGACTACAACCGCACGGACAACGCCATCATGACCTGGTCCGTCCCTTACGGCGACGACGGAGTCATCCTCGTGCAGCCCCGCAACATCGACGTGCCGTACCGGAAAATGTCCGCCCTCGTGATCCTGACGCCCACCGTCGGCCCCTGGACGATGAACTACACTTTCGGCGTGCAGCCGCAGTGGCTGACCATCAACGTCGCCGACCCGCGCGAGGCTTCCGGCATCCGGGTCAAACAGTTCAACGACAAGCCCATCTTCGTCGCGCAACTGCAGAACACCTTCACCGTGGGCGGCGGCTGGCAGTTCGAATTGGGCGGCACGGTCCAGTCGAAGGGCTATGCGGAAAACCTGTATATGAAGGATGTCTACTGCGACGTGACCGCCGCCATCCAGAAGACCCTGCTCCGCGACGGCTCCCTGGTGCTGCGCCTCGAAGGCGCCGACCTGCTCGGCCTGGCCCGGTATAACGTGGACACCGACTTCGGCAACCACACGATCTACCAGTCCAACCTGATGGACACCCAGCGGATCAAATTCTCCCTGCGCTACAGCTTCAACACCGCCCAGAGCAAATACAAGGGCACCGGCGCCGGCAACGACACCCGCGATAGAATGAAGTAAAAGCACGGTTATTTGCAGAAAAAGCCTTATCTTTATACGGACATAATCCGAACAGAGATGAGGCTTTTTCTTCACGCGGCCGCGCTCCTGGCGGCCCTGACCCTTGGCGCGGGCCTTTCCGCGCAGGTTTATGACGACGGGCTGCCGCGCAGCACCCCCGAGGCGGAGGGCATCCGCTCCGAAGCCATCGCCGACTGGTTCCGCGCCCTGGAAGAGGGCGGCTACGAGGTCCACGGCCTGATGCTCCTGCGTCACGACAAGGTCGTGGCCGAGCACTGGTGGGCGCCTTACGGGCCCCAGTATCCGCATGCGATGTATTCCGCCACCAAGACCTTCACGGGCGCGGCGGTGGGATTCGCGGTGCAGGAGGGCCTGCTGAAGGTCAGCGACAAGGTGCAGTCCTTCTTCCCGGACCTGATGCCGGAGCATCCGGCGCCGGAGCTGTCGCGCCTGACGGTGGAGCACCTGCTGACGATGTCGGCCGGCCACGCCCGGACGCAGTATCCGGGCTCGGGAGACGACCAGGTGCGCTCGTTCCTGGCGATGGACTACGCCCACGAGCCGGGCACTTCGTTCGCCTATAACATCACCTGCTCGCATATGCTTTCGCAGATCATCACGCGGGTGACGGGCCTGACGCTCTACGAGTACCTGAAGCCGCGCCTGCTGGACCCGCTGGGCATCCGGGACGTGGTGTGGGAGATGGACCTCGACGGACGCAATATGGGCAACGGGGGTATGCACAGCAAGACTTCCGACCTGGCGAAGATGGGCATCTTCCTCAAGAACGGGGGCGTCTGGCAGGGCCGTCAACTGCTCGACCCGGCTTGGGTGAAGGCGATGACCACCCCGCACATCTTCCAGCGGCCGGAACTCTCCGAAGAAGAGAACAATAAGGACGACGGCGGGCAGGGCTACGGCTACCAGGTCTGGATGGGACGGCACCGCTCGTGGCGCGCCATCGGCGGCCAGAACCAGCTGATCATGGTAATCCCGGAGTACGACCTGGTGGTCGCCTCCAACGGCCAGATCGGCGACGAAGCCGGATTCAACCAGCTGATATACAACCTACTGGTCGGGATGAGCGACAAAAAGCTCAAGCCCAACAAGAACTTCGATCTGCAGGCCGCCATCGCGCCCTATGCGCTCAAGAAGCCCTTCGAGGAGCCGTCCCTGAAAGCTTCCGAGCGCTCCCGGACCCTTCGTTACCGCCTGCACCAGAACGCTTACGGCCTGTCCGGCATTTCCTTCCGCTTCGATGCGGAAGGAAATATGACCCTGACGCTGGAGTCCGGCTCCGCCATCCACAACATTCCCTTCGGTCTGGACGGCTGGAAGATGGGCAGCACCGACCGCACGCTCCTGTTCGGCGGGACGGTCTATGCCAACACGATGAACACCACGCCGATGACGACGGCCGGCTACTGCTCCTGGACGGGCGCCGACGAACTGGGCGCCTACTACCTGTCGCTCTTCAACAACGGCTGTCAGGAGCGTTTCCGCTTCAATTTCAGCCCGGATCGCGACGAACTCACGGTCACCATCGTCGCTCCGCAGGCGCGCCGTTTCCAGGGGAACCCTGCGCCGGCCCCTTCGACGCGTGACATCACCCTGACGGCGTCCCGCATCAAGACAACGTACTGATCCGTCAAACCATGAAACTGCTTTTTTCGCTTGTGATGATGCTCCCTCTGCTATTCCCGTTAGTGCCCAAGTCTTCGGGAAAAAACGACAGACCCGACGGCCCGAGCACGTCGTATGAATTCAGTTACAACAGCACGATGATGTATCCGATCACGTATTACAAAGTGAGCCGGGACGAGACCGGGGCCGTACGCATCGGCTATCTGCTGGACCACGACCACGAGGTCACCGTCATCCCGGGCCCGGAAGATATCTTCGAGCGCATCGACAAGGCGGTCGCGGACTACAAGCTTCACAAACTGAAGAACTCGTACTGGCCGCGGATGCAGATACTGGACGGTTATGGCTGGCATGCCTACATCCGCTTCCAGAAGAGGGGCATCTCCTCCGGCGGCTCCAACGCCTGGCCGCCCAAGAAGATCTATGCCGGCATCAGCAGCATCAACAATTATATCAAGTCGGTGATCGACGCTTCCTCCGAGGAGGACGTCCTCTTCCGGCAGGATTACCAGGAATACCGAAAATAGACGATACCCTTATGAAGAAAATCCATCTTTTCTGTGCGCTGCTGCTTGCGGCCGCGCTCTTCGCCTCCTGCGCAGGAAATAGCCAGGTGGGCGTGCTCACCAAACCGACCCCTTCCACCCTGAACCTTCCGGGACACGACTATCCGATGGTCAATCCCGACCTCAGCGCCGTCTTCCGCGTCGACTTTCCTGACGCCCAGGCCGTCTCCGTGAACGTCGGCGGCAAGTCCTACGACTTCGTCAAGGGCGAGGACGGCATCTGGGAGGCCACTTCCGAGCCCCTCGTGCCGGGCTTCCACTACTATATGCTGACCGTGGACGGAAAGCGGGTGCCGGATCCCAACACCGGGCAGTTCTTCGGCTCGGGTTACTGGGGCAGCGGCATCGAGATCCCCGAGGCCGGCGTGGATTACTACCTGGAGAAAAAGGTCCCGCACGGCGAGATCCGCATCGAGAACTATCATTCCGAACTCACGGGCGCGGACCGTCCCTACTATATCTACCTGCCACCGCAGTACGCCTCCGAACCCGACCGGCGCTTCCCGGTGCTCTACCTGATGCACGGTGCCGGTGAGGATGAGACCGGCTGGGCCACCCAGGGAATGATGCAGAACATCATGGACAACCTGATCGCCGCGAAGGAGTGCGTGCCGATGATCATCGTCTGCGAGCACGCCGTGGCCACGCTGGCCGGCGAAGAGCAGGGCGGCCGATTCAATCTCTTCAACTTCGACGCCTTCGAGAAGGTGATGGTCGAGGAAACCGTCCCGACTATGGACGCCCGCTACCGCACGCTCACCGACCGCGACCACCGTGCCATCTGCGGCCTCTCGCTCGGCGGCTTCCAGTCCTACACCATCGGCCTCGACCATCCGGAGCTGTTCGGTTGGATCGGTGGCTTCAGCGGCTCCGGCCGCGGCCCCGGCGACCGTCGCGACTCCGAGATGTATCCTACCTCCATCAACGACCAGTACCACCTGCTGTACATCAGCATCGGTACCGACGAGCCCGCCGGGATGTATCAGGGCATCTATGACCTGCACAAGGCCCTGGACAGCCTGGGCGTCAAGCACGTCTACTACGAGTCTCCGGGCACGGGACACGAGTGGCTCACCTGGCGGCGTTCGCTCCACCAGTTCGCCCCGATGCTTTTCCAGGAATAAGCCGGATCTAGACAGCGCGGGTCTTTTCCCGCAGCCAGGCGGCAATCTCGCCGGGCAGCCTCGGAGCGAGTGTCCGCCACACGCGTTCGTGATAGGCGTTGAGCCAGTCGATTTCGCTGCGGTCCAGCAGCGACACCTCCAGCGCGTCCGTTTCGAAATGGCAGAGGGTCAGCGGCTCGAACGCGAGCCAGCGGCCGAATTCGCTCTGTCCGGCTTCGATGACGAGCAGCAGGTTCTCGTGGCGCACGCCGTGCCGCCCCTCGCGGTAGATGCCGGGTTCGTCCGAGAGGACCATACCCGGCTGCAGAGGGGTGGGGTTGAGGTTCTGCCGTACATCCTGCGGCCCTTCGTGCACGCCGAGCAGCCAGCCCACGCCGTGGCCGGTGCCGTGGCCGAAGTTGCGCTTGCTGCGCCA
>JAFZBH010000033.1 GCA_017561865.1 Bacteroidales bacterium
CGACGACGGGGACCCAGCTGTAGGACCAGCCGCTATCGCGCTTGCCGGCGATGGGCAGCACGGCGTGGGCGCAGCGCGGACTGAGGTCGCGGGCGGGATTGAGCGCGTAGCCCGTCGTACCGCCGAGCGACATACCGATCGACATGATTACGCAGGTGACCGGGAAGGAACCCAGCGCGCCCGTGGAAGCCGAGGCGCCACCGAAGGTAAACGCGTTCCCGTTCGTGCCCAGGGCCAGGATCACGAACACCAGCAGGCAGGTCGCAATGACTTCGCACAACACATTACGCCAGGGATTCGGGATCGCCGGCATCGTGCAGAAGGTCCCCAGCATCGTGTCGGGCTGGTCGGACGTGGCCTTGTAGTGGTCCTTGTAGAAGATCCACACCAGCACGGCGCCCACGAAACCGCCCAGCATCTGGCCGACGATATAGCCGGCCACAGAAGCCCAGGGGAAGGAACCCGCGATGGCGAGGCCCAAGGTGACGGCCGGATTGAGATGCGCTCCGGACACGGGCCCGGCGATCAGCACGCCGGTCATCACGGCGAAGCCCCAGCCGAGGGCGATGACCACCCAACCGGCGCCTTTCGCCTTGGAATGATTGAGGGAGGTGGCGGCGCACACGCCGTCGCCCAGCAGTACGAGCACCAGCGTGCCGATAAATTCGAAGATATACTGTGTCATAATTCTGATTATTAGCTGTTTACCGTACGGGAAACGGCATCTGCCCAGCCCTGCTTGAGCGGGGTCATGTCCGCCCCGGAAGGCGTGAACGTGCGCTCCGCCTGCCACTGCGAGCGGATCTCGTCGAGCGAACCCCAGAAACCGACGGCCAGGCCCGCCAGGTAGCAGGCGCCCATCGCCGTGGTCTCCGTGACCTGCGGGCGGATGACGGCCGCGCCCAGCACATCCGCCTGGAACTGCATCATCAGGTTGTTGCGCGAAGCGCCGCCGTCCACCTTCAGCTCCGCCAGACGTATGCCCGCGTCGCGCTCCATCGCGCCCACGATATCCATCGTCTGGAAGGCGATGCCCTCCAGCGCCGCACGTGCGATATGCGCCGCCTTCGTGCCGCGGGTGATGCCGCAGATGACGCCGTGCGCATACTGGTCCCAGTACGGGGCGCCCATACCGGTCAGCGCCGGCACGAAATACACGCCGCCGTTGTCCGGCACCGTGGCCGCCAGCGCCTCGATCTCCGACGACGAACGGATGATGCCCAACCCGTCGCGCAGCCACTGCACCACCGAACCACCCACGAAGATGGAGCCTTCCAGGGCGTAGTTCACCGTCTCCCCTATCTTCCAGGCCACCGTCGTCAGCAGGTTGTTGCGCGAAAGAATGGGCTTGGTGCCCGTATTCATCAGCAGGAAGCAGCCGGTCCCGTAGGTGTTCTTCACCGAACCGGGCTCGGTGCACATCTGCCCGAACAGGGCCGCCTGCTGGTCACCCGCGATGCCGGCGATGGGCACTTCGTGCGCGAAGATCGTGGTCTTGGTGTAGCCGTAGACCTCAGAAGAAGAACATACGCGCGGCATCATTGAAGCGGGGATGCCCAGCAGGTCCAGCAGCTCGCGGTCCCACTCCAGGATGTTGATATTGAACAACATCGTGCGCGATGCGTTGGACACGTCCGTGATGTGCACTTCCCCGCGGGTCAGCTGCCAGACCAGCCAGCTGTCCACGGTTCCGAACCGGAGTTTGCCCGCCAGGGCCCGCTCGCGGGCACCCGGAACGTTATCCAGGATCCACTTGATCTTGGTGCCGGAGAAATAGGCGTCGATGATCAGGCCCGTCTTTTCCCGGATGCGGTCCACCAGCCCCTGCGCTTTCAGCGAGTCGCAGAATGAGGACGTGCGCCGGTCCTGCCAGACAATGGCCTTGCAGACCGGCTGACCGGTCTCGGCGTCCCAGACGATGGTGGTCTCCCGCTGGTTGGTGATGCCGATGGCGGCGATGTCCTTGCCGCTGACGCCGATCTTGGAAATGGCCTCGGCGATCACCGCCGCCTCGGAGGACCAGATCTCCATCGGGTCGTGCTCCACCCAGCCGGGCTGGGGAAAATATTGGGTAAACTCCATCTGGGCCGTCGAACAGATCCTGCCCGCGTGGTCGAAGACGATGGCCCGGGAAGAACTGGTTCCCTGGTCCAGTGCCAGAATGTACTTGCTCATAAGAATGGTTCTAGTGTCAATGTCAGATAGGACAAAGATAGCAACAAAACGGACGAAAACGGTAAAAATTCGTATATTTGTGCACTTTTATGAACCACATAATCCTTTTATGAAAAGACTACTGACCCTCGCGCTGCTGCTTGCAGCCATCTTCTCCGCCAACGCCCAGGAAGAAATCGCCAAGACCGGCATCAACTTCGGTCCCCTGCCCGCCATCGGCTATTCCTCCGACCTCGGCTGGCACTACGGCGCCCTGACGGACATCTACCAGTACGGCGACGGCTCCACCTATCCCGACTATGTCTGGAAGGCGAACGTGGAGGTGTCCCGCTACTCCAAAGGCAACACCGTGCTGCATTCCTTCTTCGACAGCAAATACCTCATCCCGGGCATCCGCGTGTCGGCGGCCATCTCCTGGTTCGGCAACAAGACCACCAATTTCTACGGCTTCAACGGCGCCGCCTCCAAGTACCTCCCCGAATTCGACAAGATCACGGAGGACGGACAGGGCCTCTACCTGATGCGCCGTGACATCTTCCGCGTGCAGACCTGCTTCCAGGGCGCGTTCGGCGACAGCAACTGGGGCTGGGCAGCCGGCCTGACCTACTGGAACATCAAGACCGGCCACGCCGTGAACAAGGGCTTGAGCGGAGGCGCCAACGACATCTCCCTGTATGACATCTATGTCGCCAACGGCATCATCCCGGAGGCCGAGAAGAACGGCGGCCAGCACCTGGAGGGCAAGTTCGGCGTCGTCTATGACACCCGCGACCACGAGAACAACCCGACCCGCGGCACCAACCTCGAGGTCTATATGTTCGGCTCCCCGGACATCATCTCCCACCACGACAACAGCTACCTCAAACTGGCCGTCCACTTCAAGCAGTTCTTCCCGCTGGCCGACCGCCTGGTGTTCGGCGCCCACCTCGCCTATCAGGGCCTGATCGCCGGCAACGCGCCTTATTATATGCTGCAGACCATCCAGAGCATCAACATGAAGCAGATCAACACCGAGGGCCTCGGCTCCACCTGCACCCTGCGCGGCACCATCACCAACCGCCTGCAGGGCAACGGCTACGCCTGGATGAACACCGAGCTGCGCTGGAGCTTCGCCAAGTTCCGCTGGATCAACCAGAACTGGACCCTCGCCACCAATCCGTTCTTCGACATGGGAATGGTCGTGAGCCCGTACCGGCTGGAGCAGATGAAGAAGCTGGACCTCGCGACGGATCAGCTCGGCGGGAGTCCCTTCTCTGCTACATACGGTCTCTATACCGGCGATGCCGAGCGGCTTCATATGAGCGCCGGTATCGGCCTGCACGTCATCATGAACCAGAACTTCAACATCAACTTCGAGTTCGGCAAGTGTTTCGATCCCAATGACGGCACCGGCCTCGGCATCAACATCGGCCTGAACTACATCTTCTAGCCAATTAACCCGCCGGCGGGCGGAGTCTTCCAGACGGGCGGCCGGAAATTATTTTTCGGACAAGTTTGCCGAAAAACCAATTTCCGCTCCGCTTTCCGCCGCCGGCGGATGATACGACAAAGCAGGCTGCCTTTCGGGCAGCCTGCTTCTTTTATGCACCGCAGTATGCTAGTTCTTGATGAGGTTCTGCAGCGCGGCGCCGAAGATCAGGTAGGACGTGTTGCCGGCGATCGTGCCTTCGTTCTGGCCCCACAGGAACGGCCAGTCGTCGTAGTTCTCGAAATGGTCCGGATTGCGGAACAGCACGCCCGGAGCGACGTTGCCGGGGATGAAGGAGAAGTCCGCGCGGTTGTTGCCGTAGAACACCTGCTTGGGCCGGGTCGCGCCGACTGCGGCCACCAGCGAGTAGTTGTGGTACGGATGGCAGCCGAACATATAACCGGCAGCCTTGAGGGCGTATTCGGGGCCGATGATGTCGGGGAAATACTGGCTCGCGAAGCTCGCCGTGGTGCCATAGCTGACCACGCTGCCGCTCGAAGCCCAGTTGCCCCGGCCGATGGGCACGCCGTACGGATTGTCGAACTCGAGGCTGTCCAGGTACACCTTGTACTTCTCCACATACGGGCGGAGTTTCTCCTTGTACGCCGCGTCCAGATACGGGATGGCGTCGAGGGCGGCCTGGATGGACATCTGCACGCCACGGTCCAGCGCCGGCCAGATCTGCTGCTGGAAATCATCCAGATAGTGCTGCTCACCCGTGCAGACGTAGAGCTGCAGGTTGGTGGACATGTTGCCGAAACCGCGGCCCCGCATCCGGCCGGCCATCGGGCTCTTCGCCATCAGCTCGGTCCCTTCCTTCATCAGGCGCTTGGACTGCACCAGGGCCCGCTTCGCCAGATCGTCGTTGTAGCCGGTCAGGGCGCGGCTCGCCGCCGCGAACATCGTGGCCGCCTGCAGGTCCAGGCCCGGATTGCGCGTGGTGAAGGCCCACATATCGTCCGGCGTGCCGCTGGACTTGCCGTCAGCGGACTTCTGGTAGGGTTTGAGACGCGGGTCGTAATGCAGACCGTCCGTGATGGCGGCGGCGTCGCCCAGGTGATGGTAGTTGTCCAGCACGGAGTTGGACAAGGTCTGGGACATATGGCCGATGTTCTCGGCCTGGGCCACCAGGTTCAGCACGCCGTGCTCGATATACTGGATCACGTCAGGCACGCCGTCCGGACGGTGCAGGTCCACATAGCGCTGCTCCTCGCTGACGAAGGTCTCGTCGCGCATCGGATGGAAGCGCTCCCAGTCGTTGACGAGGTTCTGCACCACGCTGATGTTGGAGCCGGTCTCGATGTCGAAGTCGCCCGCGTCGAAGAAGCCGCCCACGTTCAATCCCGGAATCAGCTGGAGGCCCTTGTACTTGGTGTCGATGGGGCCCTGGCTGTGCAGGTCGAAGTGGTCGGTGTTGGCCGGAGCCTGGAGATAACCCTCCTTGAAGGGCTCGCCGTGCCAGACGCGGTAGGCCTCGTTGACCATCATATGATTCATATGGATCGGAATCCAGACGTCGCTCGTGGCGTCCGTGATGCGGTCCAGCACGTCGTCGCCGATGATGAAGTCGTTGGTCTGCACGTCGCCGTAGCGCAGGAAATACACGCCCGGCTCCTGGACGGAGCTGAAATCGAACTTCACATAGTGGTATTTGAAGTAGTCGCCCCAGGACTTGACCGGACCGGAGAAGGCGCGCACGGTGCTGCCGTCATCCTTCACGCGCCAGACCTCGGCCGTGGCGCGCGGTTTGTCCTTCTTGTCCAGCTCGACCACGGCCACCTTCTGCTGGCCGGGCAGATAACCCACCTGGGAGAAGCCCACGTTGGGCTCGCGGATCCAGCCGGGGATGGCGTTCGGCTCCACGGTCCAGCTCAGCACCTTGCCGGTCTTGCCGGCAGGCAGCAGGCTCCGGAGGACATACCAGCCGTTCTGCGCCAGGACGCGGCCGTCATAGAGGTTCAGCTCGGCGTCCTCACAGGAGATCTTGATCAGGCGCTCGGGGTCGTCCGTCGCCACGATGAGATGGTGGCCCGTCGAGAGCGGAAGCGGATCCACGAAGCGGCCGGTGCCCCGGTCGTCATAGGTCCGGTAGCCCTTGTACTGACGGACTTTCTCCTCGTTGGGACGCGTGGTTGTCAGGCTGGCCGTGTAGCGCGGGAAACGCTCGGCCTTACCGTCCATCACGTAGGACTTGTTCCAATACTGCGAAGGCAGAAACTCGAGGTTAAAGCCGGCGTCGCCTTCCAGCTCGGCCGGGACGGGCTTGTCAAGATACACGTCGATCCGGACGGCCTTGCCCTCCGCCGTCACTACGACGCGGGAATCGAAGTCGAAGTCCGGATAGCGCAGGCCCACCTCGATGGAACCGTCGTCACGGTTGACGTTGCGCACGGTCGTCTGAGGCACGAGGTCCCACTGCTCCGGCGTGTTGCTGAGCCGGACGGCGCCGCCTTGGACGGTGCGCACGCCGTGGTGTATGATCTCGATACCGGAATTCTTCTCGTCGTTGAAGCCGCCCGAGAAGGTGTTGCTGTAGACCAGCACGTTGACGCCCTGGCGTTCGAAATACTCCAGGTCGTTGAGCCGGAGGTCGGAATCGGCCACGCGCGAACACGCGGCGGCGCAAAGGACGGGAATCAGAAGGAAAAGGATTTTTCGCATAACGGTTAACTATTAGTGCATTCCAAAGTTACGCGAAAAAAAACGGAACTGCAAGCCGGGACGGGTTATTTCTGAAAATGCTGATAATCCCGCGAGCGCGCCCATCCCCCGCCCCAGATGAATCCGTGCGAGCGGAAAAGCCGGCAGCAAAGGTCCTCGCGGTCGATCTTGTGCGGGAAATCGCGCGTGCGGTCCACATACTCCGCCGCCTCGGGAGGGCGCACCACGCCGCGGGCGTCGATGTACGGGTTCTCAAAGGGATTCACGTCGACGGCCAGGCCCAGCGCGTGCCTGGACAGATGGCCCTGGCCGGGCACCACCCTGTAATTGAAGCAGGACGTGTTGTCGGCGAGCATCGAAGCGTCGTCCGAGCCGCCGAAATCATCCACCAGGCGGATGCTGCGAATGGGATAGCGCGCCTCGAACAGCGCCTCGAAGATCTCCAGCAGGTCCTGCGCGATGGCGGCGTTGCAGACCATCTCGCCGGTCTGCGGCACACCGTTGAAATCGTAATAGGAAAGGCGCAGGTAGCGCAGCTCATCCAGGCTCACCGCCGCGGTCCCCTCCTCCGGATAGGAACTCCCCCGCATCCGCGCCTCCACGCGGGGCGGGATCTTCTCCGCCGTGAAGACGGGCTGGAAGGTGGAGAGCAGCAGGGCTCCGATGAAGGCAAGACCGACCATAGGGCACACGATTTCCAGCGCAAATATAGCAAAACTTGCGCGCAGGTCCGCAGATTTTTCTTATCTTGCAACAAACGACATCCCATGCCCCAGCGGCCCCGCATCATCTTCCATATCGACGTGAATTCCGCCTTCCTCAGCTGGTCGGCGGTAAAGATGGTGCGTGAGGGCCAGTCGGACATCCGGCTGGTGCCGTCGGTCGTGTCCGGCGATCCCAGCGACCGGCGGAGCATCGTCACGGCCGCCTCCATCCCCGCCAAGAAAATGGGCATCAAGGTGGCCACGCCGGTCACGATGGCCCTCCGGACCTGTCCGCAGCTGGTCATCGTCCGGGGCGACTGGGAGTGGTACAAACAGTGCTCCGAGGGCTTCATCGCCATCTGCCGGAGCTATTCCCCCGTGCTGCAGCAGTTCTCCATCGACGAGTGCTTCATCGATATGAGCCTGCGCTGCAAGCCGGATGACGCCGTGAATCTGGCCACGCGGCTCAAGGACGAGATCCGGGAACGCCTGGGCTTCACCGTCAACGTGGGCGTCGGCTCCAACAAACTGCTCGCCAAAATGGCCTCCGACTTCGAAAAGCCGGACAGGGTGCACACGCTCTGGGAAGACGAAGTACAGGAAAAGATGTGGCCCCTGCCGGTGCGGGACCTGCTCTGGGTGGGAAAGAAGACCGAAGAGAGGCTCGTCGCATACGGAATCAAGACCATCGGCGACCTGGCGAGACTGGGCACGGGTTCGCTCACGCAGCTCGTGGGCCGGAAGTTCGCGCTGCAGCTGCACGAGAACGCCAACGGCCGGGATGACTCCCCGGTGGAAACGGAGGTGGCCGAAGCCAAGAGCTACAGCGCCGAAAGGACTTTCAAGGAAGACCTCGTGGAGCCGAAAGACATCGACCGGGCGCTCTTTGGCGTGGCCTGCATCGTCGCGCACCGCATCCGGCGCGACGCCTTCCGGGCTTCGGCGGTGTCGATGTTCATCAAATACATGGACTTTTCCGTGGTGCAGAAGCAGCACCAGATGGAGCAGCCCACGGACGTGACGGCCGTCATCCTGAACGAGGCCCGGCGCATGCTCGACGAAATCTGGGACGGGGTCACGCCCCTCCGCCAGGTAGGAGTCGGCGTGAGCAGGCTCACGCACGAATCGGCCGAGCAGATGTCCCTGTTCGAGGACCCGAAGATGGATTACTACCGCGAATGGGACCGGCAGTACGACGAACGGCGTGCCCGGGCGGAAGACGCCCGCCTGCTGGCGTACGAACGGAAAAAGCATCCGGAGGGGCAATGAGGACATATATCGCCATAGACCTGAAGTCGTTCTACGCATCCGTGGAATGCGTGGACCGGGGGCTGGACGCCCTGTCGGTCCACCTGGTGGTGGCGGACCCTTCGCGCACGGAGAAGACCATCTGCCTGGCCGTCTCCCCTTCCCTGAAGGCCTACGGCATCCCCGGCCGCGCCCGCCTGTTCGAGGTCGTGCAGGCAGTCTCGAAGATCAACGCGCAGCGGCGCCGGAACGCTCCGGGGAGGCGCTTCCGAGCCAGATCCAGCGACAGCGGAGCGCTCGCCGCCGACCCCTCGCTCGAGCTCGACTACATCGTGGCCCCGCCCCGGATGGCGCATTATATGGAGGTCAGCGCACGCATCTACGGCATCTACCTGCGCTACATCGCCCCGGAGGACATCCACGTCTATTCCATCGACGAGGTGTTCATCGACGCCACGGATTATCTGAAAGCCTATAAGTTCTCGGCGCACGACTTCACGCGCAAGCTCATCCGGGAAGTACTTGCCGAGACCGGCATCACGGCCACGGCCGGCATCGGACCCAACCTCTACCTCTGCAAGATCGCGATGGACATCGAGGCGAAGCACAGTCCCGCCGACGCCGACGGCGTGCGCATCGCCGAGCTGGACGAGATGAGCTACCGCCGCAAATACTGGACGCACCGGCCGCTCACGGACTTCTGGCGCATCGGACACGGCACCGCCGCCCGGCTGGAGGCGGCGGGGCTCTGCACGATGGGCGACATCGCCCGCTGTTCGCTCGGAGGTCCCGGGGACCGCTACAACGAGGACACGCTCTACAAGATCTTCGGCGTGAACGCCGAACTGCTCATCGACCACGCCTGGGGCTGGGAGAGCTGCACGATGGCGGACATCAAGGCCTACCGCCCCGCCAGCAGCAGCCTGTCCAGCGGGCAGGTGCTCACGGAGCCGTACAGCTTCGCCAAAGCGCGCGTGGTCATCCTGGAAATGGCGCAGCAACTGGCCCTGGACCTCGTGGAGAAGCACCTGCTCACGGACCAGATCATCCTCAGCGTCGGTTACGACACGACTTCGCTCGCCGAACCAGCGTTCCGGGGAGATATCACCCGGGACTGGTACGGCCGCAACGTGCCCAAACCCGCCCACGGCTCCCTCAACCTTCCCCGCCAGACCTCGTCCACCCGCCTCATCACCCAGGCCGCGACGCAGTTGTTCGACCGCATCGTCGCCCCGGACCTGCTGGTCCGGAGGATGTACATCGTGGCCGCCCGCGTCGTGGACGAAAAAAAGGCAAGCGGTGTCCAGCTGGACCTCTTTGAAGAGCCGCACGAGGACGAGACTCGCGAGCGCAGCCGCCAGGAAGCCATCCTCGAAATCCGGCGCAAGTTCGGCAAGAACGCCATCCTGACGGGCACGAACTTCGACGAAGGCGCCACCGGGCGCGAACGCAACAGACAGGTAGGAGGGCACAAGGCATGAACGATTTCGACCACAGATACGACGACCTGCTCCCGCTCCCCCGGCCCGAACCGGATCCGAAACGCCACCCGAGGATGCCCCGCGCCGACCGGGCTGCCCAGTTCGCCCCCTTCGCCGCCCTCACGGGCTTCGAAGACGTCATCGACCGGACGGCGGAGGATCACCTCGCCGCCCAGCCGGAAATGTACGGGGAACTGGAAGACTACCAGTGAATTGCGGAGTAGATGGCATCGGCGAGCATCCGCGCGCCGGCGGCCTGGGGATGGATGCCGTCCACGCAATACCTGGAATCCGGGAACAGGTCCACCAGGTCCACGAGTTCCAAGCTGTTTTCGGCCGCGATTTCCCGGATGGCAGGCCGCACGCCTTCTTCCATATGTTCCGGATGCAGGCCCATCAACGGGAGTCCGGCCACCAGGTGTATCCGGATGGGGGCGATGAGGATGATTCTCGGATGTGAGGGCAACTGCTTGTAAGACAGCACGATGGCCGTGTAGTCGCGACGGAAGACCTCAGGATCCCAGTTGCGGTGTTTGGTGTCGTTCGTGCCCAGCATCAGCAGGACGATGTCGGGGTTCCAGGCCAGGCTCTCCCGGTACACGCGCTTGCGGACGTAAGGCGTGTCCGCATCGAAACGGGCCGCGGCGTCGTTATAGCCGAAGTTGCGCACCTTGTAATCCGGGCCAAGCCTCTCCTGCAGCAGCGCCGGATAGCTCTGCTTCCAGGGCTTCAGCAGCGTGAATCCCCAGGTGATGCTGTCCCCTATGCAAGCGACTTTAAGAGTCTCAGGCATTTAAGGGCAACTCACTCTCCGAAATGCAGTGAAGATTGCTGCGGCGGATGACTCCCACCGCCTCTTCTACCTGGGAAGTCTTGAATACCATGATTCCCCGCCCGTCGAGCAGGAACGCATACATATAGGCGATGCTGATGCCGGCGTCGCTGAACAGGCCCACGACGTTGGCCGCGCCGCCGGGCTGGTTGTCCAGCTCGATGGCGAAGACGTCGGAGATGGCGACGGCCACGCCGGCCGACTTGAGTTCGCGGCAGGCGCGGACGGGCTCGCTGCAGATGATGCGGAACAGGCCGTACTCCGCCGTGTCGGCGATGGTGCAGGCGATGATCTGGATGTGCGCTTTCTGAATCATTCCGAGCACCCGCTTCAGGCTCCCGGACTGATTCTCGATGAAGATGGACAACTGTTTGATGGTCATAGTATTCGGTGTTAATATAGTTTGCGTTTGTCGATGACGTGGGTACTCTTGCCCTGGCTGCGCTCGATGGTGCCGGGGGCCTTGATCTGTACCTTGGCGCCGATGCTGAGCACGCTGCGGAGCCTGGCGGCGAAGCGCTGCTCCAGATCCTCGATGGCGGCCGGCGTGTCGAGCGTGGCGTTGAAGAAGTCCGGACGGAGCTCGACCTGGACCATCAGCGTGTCGAGATTGTTCACGCGGTCCACGACGAGCATATAGAGCGGGGCGAACTCCTTCATCGTCAGCACCACGCTCTCCACCTGCGACGGGAAGACGTTGATGCCGCGGATGATGAGCATATCGTCGGTACGGCCCTGGATGGCGGACATCCGCACGTTGGTACGGCCGCAGGGGCACTCGCCCGGCAGGATCGAACAGAGGTCGCGCGTGCGGTAGCGGATCACCGGCATCCCTTCCTTGGTCAGGGTCGTGAAGACGAGCTCACCCGTCTGCCCGGCAGGCAGCGGCTCGAGCGTGACCGGGTCGATGATCTCCGGGAAAAAATGGTCCTCATTGATGTGGGAGCCGTTCTGCTCGTCGCATTCGTAGCTCACGCTCGGACCCATCACTTCGCTCAGGCCATAGAGGTTGAATCCCTTCAGGCCCAGACGCTCCTGAATCTCCTTGCGCATATTCTCGGTCCACGGCTCGGCACCGAATGCACCGATGCGCAGCTTGATCTGGTCCTTGGTGATTCCGAGCCGGTCCATCGTCTCGGCCAGGTACAGGGCGTACGACGGGGTGCAGGCGATACCCGTGATCCCCAGGTCACGGATCAGGCGCGCGTGCTTTTCGGTATTGCCCGTCGAAGCGGGCACAACGGCCGCACCCACCATCTCCACGCCATTGTGGGCGCCCAGGCCGCCGGTAAAGAGACCGTAGCCATAAGAGACGGAGAAAGTGTCCTCGCGACCCACGCCGTAGGCCGTCAGGCTACGCGCCATACACTCGCTCCAGATGCTGATGTCCTTGCGGGTATAGCCCACGATGGTCGGGTTTCCGGTGGTGCCGGAAGAGGCGTGGATGCGGATGATCTCGCTCTGGGGAGCGGCCTGCAGACCGAAGGGATAGTTGTCCCGCAGGTCCTTCTTGGTCGTGAACGGGAGCTTGACGATATCGTCGATCGTGCGGATGTCTTCCGGCGACAGGTCCATCTCCTGCAGCTTGTGACGGTAGAAGGGGACGTTGTGGTAGACATACTCCACGACCTTATGCAGCCGTTTGCCCTGCAGTTCGCGCATCTGCTCGCGGCTCATACATTCTTTGTTGGGGTTCCAGATCATATTCACTACTTACTAACGGATTTCAAGTCGCGGCCCGACAGGCCGCACATATAAAAAACTAACCGGAACAAAAATAATTTATTCCGGTCAAGATTACAAGAGAATGGCGAACAATTTGCGCCCTATTCTTTCTTCAGGCGGTTGATGGCGTTCTCCAGGCTTTCGGTCGGCTCGATGATGTTGTAATCCTTCCAGAAGTCGGGATCATAATAGGCCTGCGTCTTGTCTGCAAGGATGTCACCGCTGCGGAAAGACTCCTGCCGGGCGATCGGCACGACGTCCTCTCCGGTCAGACGGTTGGTCACCACCATCTCGGCAATCGCGGTAAACTCCGTGTTGAACAGGCGCTTGCGCGCATCGCAGTTGAAGCGGAACACCGTCCGGACATAGCTCAGGCGGCTCTTTCCTTCCTCGCGCTTATAGTTGAGCAGCAGCGACATCTCCTTGGGCCGGAAACGGATGTCCATCGGCTTGCTGACCAGCATCGAGTACGTCGCTTTCGAGGGATCGCTGACGTCCAGCGACAGTTCGATACGCGTGAAGGCCATCGTCTCCTGGTCGATGTAGACGGTGCCGTTGTGCAGGGCATAGTCCTTGGTCGCAGCCGGAATCAGGGCGATGACGAACTGACGGCGGTCGTCCAGCATCACGGGATCCAGCATCTCCAGGCGGTAATTCTCGAGATCCTCCTCGTTCAGGATCAGGATGCGGTTCTTGACGATGTCCAGGTCCACGGCCTGGGTGGGCCCGCCGAGCACCTTCACCGCCAGGGTATCCGACTTGCGGGGGCTCGTCAGCAGGCGGCTCTTCACCACGGCGGCGCGGTCGCGGCCGAAATTGGTCCGGAACGAGGTCTTGTACATCTTCGTGACGGCCTCGGAGATATAGATGAAGCGCTGGCGCTTCTGGGCCGTCTCGCGGTAGAAGCAGTCGAAGAGTTCCGGCTCCAGCGGACAGTTGTCCTGGATCTTGTAGATGGCTTCGCGCAGGATGGTGAGCGGGTCGCCGGTTACCACGCGCGCCGGATCCAGCGTATATTCGCCCCGGGTCATCATCACGCGCATCGACTGGTCGCGGTCGGCCGGCACCGTCTGGGCCTTGTAGCCCATCAGCGAGAAGGAGACGAAGCGCGGAGGCAGGTCGGACTTGATCACGAAGGCGCCGTCTTGGTTGGACACGGTCGCGTAATTGGTCCCGGGAAGGGTCACGGACACATAGGCCAGCGGCTTGCCGCCCAGGGCGTCGTAGACCGTTCCGCGAACGACATAACGAAGGCTGTCGCTCTGTCCCCAGGCCACCGGGCCGGCGAGCAGGCACAGACAGGTCAGGATTCGTAAGATGGTTTTCACGGCATTATTCAGTTTACGTCCGCAAGATAAGCAAAAATCGGAAAAACTACTGGACGAAGCCCAGGAAATATCCGTGGAAGAATACGTTTGCGATCAGGTATCCCACCACGGTGGACACGACCACGCTGATCAGGCCCGGCATCATGAAGGAATGGTTGAGCAGGTACTTGCCGATCTTCGTGGTGCCGGAACGGTCGAAGTTGACCGTGGCGATGTCGGAAGGATAATTCGGGATGAAGAAGTAGCCGTACACGCTCGGCAGCACGCCCAGCAGGACGGGCCCCGCGATGCCCAGCTCGTAGGCCAGCGGAAGCATCGCCACGACCACGGCGCCCTGGCTGTTGATCAGCACGGACACGAGGAAGAACACGAAGGCGATGGACCAGGGATAGTTCGTCACAAGGTCGGCGAGCATCAGCTTCATCTCGTCGAGGTAGTTGCTGAAATAAGTGTCGGCCAGCCAGGCGATGCCGTAGATGGCCACCACGGCCACCATGCCGGACTGCCACACGGCCCCGCCCACGGCCTTCTTGGGCTGCGCCTTGCAGAACATGATGTTGCAGGCCGCGGCCGTCAGCATGATGATCTGGATGATGATGTTCATCTTCGGCAGGTTGATGGCGTCCGCCAGCGTGCGCCCGTCCGCGACGTGGATCATCTGACAGAAAGCGAAGAGCACGATGACGAGCAGGGCGCTCAGGAAAATGAACACGGAAGCCTTGGCTTCCCTGGAGATCACCTTGTCGAGCGTGGTGGCGCTGCTGCCGTACATAAACTTGTTGAGCTCAGGGTCGGCCTTGCGCTTGAGGAATTCGGGATCCTTGTCCAGGTCCTTGCCCCGCTTGTAAGAAGCCAGCGCGGCGCACATCAGGCCGCACAGGCAGGCCGGGATCGTGACCATCAGCACCTGCGGTATGCTGACCGCGAAACCGTTCGCGTTGGAAATCGTCACGAAGGCGACCACTGCGGCGGCGATCGGCGAGCAGGTGATGCCCACCTGCGAGGCGATGGAAGCCACGCCGCAGGGACGCTCGGGACGGATGTTCTTCTTCAGGGCGATGTCGCAGATGATCGGCATGATCGTATAGACTACGTGCCCCGTGCCCACGAGAACCGTCAGGAAGAAGGTCACGAGCGGACCCAGGAAGGTGATATGGTCGGGATGCTTGCGGAGCAGGCGCTCCGCCACCTGGATCATCCAGTCCATACCGCCCGAGGCCTGGAGGGTGCCCGCGCAGGTCACGGCGGCGATGATGATGTAGATGACGTCCGTCGGCGGGGTACCCGGTTTGAGGCCGAAACCGAACACGAGGATGGCGAGGCCGATGCCCGAAATGGCGCCGAGCGCCAGGCTGCCGTAGCGCGAGCCGACATACAGGGCGGCCAGCACGATCAGCAGTTCGATGATCATTACGAGAGACATAGCAGGTGGAGGTTATCAGTCAAAAGACAAATATACCTTTTTTTTTGTATTTTTGAGCCATCGTCAGTCCCTTATGCAATATCTTGGAGAAATCATTTCGCTCGTCGTGGCAGTCCTGTGGACGGCCACGGCCCTGTTCGCCGACCAGGCCAGCCGCCGCATCGGTGCGATGAGCGCCAATTTCTTCCGGATGATCCTCTCGGCCGTGCTCCTGGCCGCCCTGCTCTGGATCGTGCTCGGACGTCCCTATCCCCTGTATGCGGATGGAAAGACCTGGCTCTGGATGGGGCTCTCGGCCCTGGTGGGATATGTCTTCGGGGACTACTGCCTGTTCAATTCCTACGTCGTGATCGGAGCGCGTTTCGGGCAGCTTTTCATGACGCTCGCGCCCCCGTTCGCCGCCCTGGCGGGCTGGGCGCTGCTCGGCGAGACGCTCTCCTGGCGGTCCTGGACAGCCATGGCCGTGACCCTCACCGGCATCGCC